>JAPLOW010000168.1 GCA_026400555.1 Hyphomicrobiales bacterium | reverse complement strand
CTAATCACCCGCCGAAACAGTGACGCGGAGGTCGATGCCTCCGCGCAACGAGGTGGGCAGTAGCAAAGGGGTGCGGTGCTGTCCAGCCCCTTTTGTCGGGTTTGGTTCACAACCGATGCGTGGCGAGCATGCGACGGCGCGTATTCAGCGGTGACAGGGCGGCCCGGCAGCGCTAAGCGCTTTTGGCGGAACGCCATCCGCTCTCCTGCCGAGCCTTCATGCGCCATCTTATGACGACCCGCCCGGTGTTTGCCGGCATCCTGCTCATGCTGCTTGGCATGTTCCTGTTTTCGGTGAACGACGTGCTCGGCAAATGGCTCGTCGCGACCTACACGGTCGGCCAGGTGCTCCTGTTCCGCAGCGGCGCGGCCATGCTTGTACTGGCGCCGGCGATTGCGCGCGAGGGGGTCGAGGCCATCGCGAATCCGCCCAACCGCAGGCTGCACGTGCTGCGCGTGGTGCTGTCGACCATCGATGTCGCGTTCTTCTACTGGGCCGTGACCTATCTGCCGCTGGCGCAGGCCGTGACCTTTTTTCTGGCGGGGCCGATCTTCGTTGCGCTGCTGGCCCGGCCGTTCCTCGGCGAACACATCAGCCTGAGCCGCTGGTTCGCGATCGCGTTCGGCTTCGTCGGCGTCGGCATCGCGCTCAACCCGGGCGCGGACTTCGGCTGGCCATCGTTGATCGCGATGAGCGGCGCGCTGGCCTTTGCCGGCATGATGGTGGTCACCCGCAAGCTCAAGGGCACGTCAGACACGACGCTCGTGGCCTGGCAGTCGGGCGCCGCGCTGGGCATGGGCGTGCTGCTCGCGCCCTTCGGCTGGGTCACGCCGTCATGGCGTGACGTGGCCCTGCTGTCGCTGCTCGGCGTCGTGGCGCTGTTCGGGCATATGGCGACCAACCGCTCGCTGAAGCTGGCACCTGCGTCCACCGTGGTGCCGTACCAGTATTCGCTCATCGTCTGGGTCGGGGTGCTTGGCTATGCCGTTTTTGGCGACATCCCGCCGCCCTCGACCGTGGTCGGTGCGCTGATCATTGTGGCGTCCGGGTTCTGGATATTCTGGGATGAGCAGCGTGCGGCAAAGACCGTTCAGCCCTGACGTTTTGCCCGCGCCTCGGCTGCGAGGTTGATGATCACGCCGCCGATCACGACAAGCGCGCCGATCAGCACCGCCAGCTCCGGGGTTTCATTGTAGAACAGCCAGCCGATCAGCGCGATCAGTGGCACGCGCAGGAAGTCGATCGGCACGACCAGCGTCGCGTCGCCATGGCGGAAAGCGTTGGTGAGGCAGTAATGCGCGAGGAACCCGGTGACGGCGATGCCCAGCGCGGGCAGCCAGATGTCCCAGCCCAGCCTGTCGATGATCAGCGGGGAATGCCCGTTCAACCCGTTGGCCAGCATGTTCATCGGCAACTGCATCAGGTTCATCCAGAACATGATGGTCCAGGTCGAATTGGAGCCCGTGAGGAACTTGGTTGTGGTGATCTGGATGCCGAAGAACACGGCGGCCAGTACCACCGCAAGCGCCGCGGGGCGGAAGCTCTCCATGCCCGGTCTGAGGATGATCAGCACGCCGACAAAACCCAGCGCGATCGCAAGGGCGCGGAAGAGGGTCAGGCGCTCCTTGAGGAAGAGCACCGCAAACAGCGCGACCCAGCAGGGCGTGGTGAATTCAATGGCGAACACAGTGGCCAGCGGCAGCACCGTGACGCCGTAGACCCACAGCGCCTGGCCGGCGAAGTGGGCGATGTTGCGCAGGCCGTGCATCTGTGGGCGCGCCATGCGCATCGTCTGGTCGGGGCCCGGCGCAAGCAGCATCATGG
Source organism: Hyphomicrobiales bacterium (assembly GCA_026400555.1). Taxonomy (GTDB): domain Bacteria; phylum Pseudomonadota; class Alphaproteobacteria; order Rhizobiales; family Beijerinckiaceae; genus Allobosea. The sequence continues at coordinate 61,652 of JAPLOW010000168.1, read as the reverse complement.
CCGCGAGAATGACCAGCCCGCCGATGTTGCGGATGGCCAGCATCTCGAAAACCGTCAGCGCGCCCTGCAGTCCGCGGATCGAAAGGGCCACGCCGCTGAAAGCCGTCAGCGAGCCAAGCATCCAGAACAGGACGAGGAGATACTTGCGGGGCGCGGACATGGGCGGGATATTCCTGTTCAATCAAGGAGCCGATCGACCCCTCGCGCTTGACCTCCGCCCTTGCGGGAGACGTCAGGAGAGGGGATGCGCCATCAGTCCCGCAGTTCCTGGTTGACCTATTCTGCCGCTCGCTGCGGATGCACCCTGGCGCCGCGTGCTTCGAGCTTGTTGAGCGCCATCAGATAGGCGCGGGCCGATGACACGAGGGTGTCAGGATCGGCGCCGCGCCCCGTCACCGAATTGCCGTCGCGGCTGAGCCGGACCGACACCTCCGCCTGCGCGTCGGTGCCCTCGGTCACTGCATGGACCTGATAGAGTTCCAGCACCACCTCGTGCGGCATGATCGCCTTGATGCAGTTGAAGGTGGCGTCCACAGGGCCGTTGCCCTCGGCTTCCTCGGTGATGATCCTGCCGTCGAGTTCGATCTTCATCGTGGCGCGCTGCGGGCCGCGTGTGCCGGCAATCACCGAGAGCGAGACCAGCTTGGCGCGGTCATGCGCCGTGGCGATGTTGTCATCAACCAGCGCCTCGATGTCCTCGTCGTAGACGTGCTTCTTGCGGTCGGCGAGGGCCTTGAAGCGGACGAAAGCGTCCTCGATCTGGTTGTCCCCCAGCTCGTAGCCCAGCGCTTTCAGCTTGTCCTTGAAGGCGGCGCGGCCCGAATGCTTGCCCATCACCAGCGAGGTCTTCTGTACGCCGACCGATTCCGGCGTCATGATCTCGTAGGTGGTCTGGTTCTTCAGCATGCCGTCCTGGTGGATGCCGCTTTCATGGGCGAAGGCGTTCCGGCCGACGATGGCCTTGTTGTACTGGACCGGGAAGGAGGTTGCGTTCGAGACCATCTTGGAAGCCTTGGTCAGCATCCGGCTCTCGATGCCGGTCTCGTAGGGGAATACGTCTCCGCGCGTGCGGATCGCCATGACGATCTCCTCGAGCGCAGTGTTGCCGGCCCGCTCGCCGATGCCGTTGATGGTGCATTCGATCTGGCGGGCCCCGCCTTCCAGAGCCGCCAGCGAGTTGGCGACGGCAAGGCCGAGATCGTCGTGGCAATGGGCCGAGAAGATCGCCTTGTCGCTGTTGGGCACGCGGGCGATGATCTCGGAGAACATCCGGCGGTGGTCATCGGGCGTGGCGTAGCCCACGGTGTCCGGCAGGTTGATGGTGGTGGCGCCGGCCTTGATCGCGGCTTCGACGCAGCGGCAGAGATAGTCGATCGGCGTGCGGGTTGCGTCCATCGCCGACCATTCGACATCCTCGACAAGGTTGCGGGCGCGCGCCACGGTGGCCACGATGATCGCGAGCACCTCGTCCTGCGTCTTGCGCATCTGGTGTTCGAGATGGATCGGCGAGGTGAAGACAAAGGTGTGAATGCGGCCGCGCTGTGCAACGCGCACGGCTTCGCCGGCCCGGTCGATGTCGGCGTTGATGGCGCGGGCGAGGCCGGCCACCGTAGCGCGCTTCAGGCGCTTGGCGATGGCGTGGACGGCCTCGAAGTCGCCATTCGAGGCGATCGGAAAGCCGGCTTCGACAATGTCGACGCCCATGGTGTCGAGCATGTCGGCGATTTCGAGCTTCTCTTCGAAGGTCATGGTGGCGCCAGGCGACTGCTCGCCGTCGCGCAAGGTGGTGTCGAAGATCAGGACCTGGGATTTGGACATGGGATTTTCCTCTCTGCGGTTGCCCGCTCCGCACTTTTCCAGCTCTCTAGCTGATTTGCGGCGGGCTGTTCAGGGGCTTTCGTGCATGACCCCCTGAAGGCCCAGGCCCAATGCCCGGACGGCCCTCAGGGGCTGGTAAGCAGAAGCTTGCCGAGGAGAAGGCCATTCAGCGGTGCGCCGCAGACAGTCACGCTTGCGGCACTGGCGCAAGAGCAGGCTGACAAGCGTGCGGCATGTGGTGACATGTCACGATAATATGGGCGGAAGGGGGCTTTGGCAAGCATCGGCAAGAAGCCTCTGTTCACACCTTGAAGCGCGGGTCGAGGTGGTCGCGCAGGGCGTCGCCGAAGAGATTGAAGGCAAACACCGAAAGCGAGATCGCGAGGCCCGGAAAGATGATCATCCAGGGCGCTTCGCGATAGAAGTCCGCGGCATTGCCCGCCAGCATCAGACCCCAGGCCGGGGTTGGTTCGGTCACGCCGAGGCCCAGGAAAGACAGTGAGGCCTCGAGCAGGATCGCCTGCGCGACAAAGGCCGTGAACATGATGATGAAGGGTGCGAACACGTTCGGCACCATGTGACGCAGGACGATGCGCTGGTGCGAAAAGCCCGAGGCGCGGGCGGCGTCGACATAGGGCATCTCGCGCACGGACAGCGATGCGGAGCGGACGACGCGGGCGACCTTCGGGATGATCGGGATCGCAATGGCGACCACGAGGTTCATGTCGACGCCCAGCACGATCTTCTTGCCGAGCATGGCGACCACGACGAGCGCCAGCACGATGATCGGGAAGGATAGCAGGATGTCGATGAAGCGGCTTACATAGAAATCGAGTCTGCCGCCGAAATAGCCCTGCACCACGCCGATCAGGCCTCCGATGGTCGAGCCGACCAGCGAGGCGAGGATGCCGATCACCAGGGCGGTGCGCGCGCCGAAGACGACGCGCGAGAAGACGCAGCGGCCCAGATTGTCCGTACCGAATGGGTAGCTCCGGGAGGGTGGCGCCAGGATCTCGGCGAAATCCAACTTCAGCGGATCATGCGGCACGATCCAGATAGCGAACAGGCTGGCGAAGACCATCCCGAGGATGAACAGCAGCGACACGGCTCCGAGCGGCTGCGCTGAGATGAAGGACCACAGCGCGTTCGGGCGGGCCCGGGCAGGGGCGGGAACAGCGAGCGTCATCTCATTTGCCCCCGTAGCGGATGCGCGGATCAAGCCAGGCATAGGCGAGGTCTACGAGCAGGTTACTGACGATGAAGACCAGCGCGATGACCATGACGATCCCCTGCACCAGGGTGAAGTCCGAGCGCGACACCGCCTGCACGAACAGGCGTCCCAGCCCGTTGAGATTGAAGACCTGTTCGGTGACCACGAGGCCGCCGATCAGGAAGGCGAATTCCAGCCCGATCACCGTCACGGCGGGCAGCATGGCGTTGCGCAGCGCATGGCGCGCGATCACAAGCCGCTCGTGCACACCCTTGGCGCGCGCGGTGCGGATGTAGTCCTCGCGCATCACCTCGATGATGGAGGAGCGCACCATGCGGGCCAGCACGGCGGAGAAGCGGTAGCCCACCGCCAGCGCCGGCCAGATCAGTTGTGAGAGATTGGCCAGCGGGTCCTTCCAGATCGGCACATACTGCATGGGCGGGATCCAGTTGAAGGCGTAGAGCAGGCCCAGAATGATGATCATTCCGAGCCAGAAGGAGGGAATGGCGAGGCCTCCGATGGTGAAGATCCGGATCGCCTGGTCGACCCAGGTGTCCTTGTAGAGCGCCGACAGTGTTCCCAGCGGCAGGGCCAGCAGGATTGCGATGATCGTGGCCATGACCGCGACCTGCAGGGTCAGGCCGATGCGGCCGGCGATTTCCTCGGTGACGGGCTTTTCGGTCCACATCGAGGTGCCGAGGTCGAGCGTGGCGAGGCCCGTCATCCAGCTCCCGAACTGGGCAATCAGCGGCCGGTCAAGCCCGAGGCGGGCGCGCTCGGCCTCGATCTGCTGAATGGTGGGCGCGCCGCCATCACCGCGCATTTTCAGCTCGACGATGTCGCCTGGCACGACACGCAGCATCAGGAAGATGAGGACCGCGACGCCAAGCAGCGTCGGGATCATCGTCAGGATGCGTTTGGCAAGATAGGCGCCCATGGCGGTATGCTTTCAGCTTCTCACGGAGCGAGCCAGACGTCGACGAGATCCTGGCCATGCACGTGGCTTGGCGACATGGCCCAGCCGTTGACGCGCGCGTCCATGGCGACCAGCCTGTTCCACCACAGGAAGGGCACCTGGGCGGCGTTGTCCATTACCCGTGCCTCGAAGGCGCGGATGAGCGCCGTGCGGGCGGCGACGTTGGTTTCGCGCACAAGCTTCTCGTAGAGGCCGTCCAGTTCACGGTCGACGAGCTTGGACGGGTTCTCGGGCGACTTGTCCGACGAGATGTAGCGCAGCAGTGTGTAGGTCGGGTCCTCGAGAACCTGGTTCTGGAAGTCGAGGGCGACGTCGAAATTGCCGGCGCGGACGGCCTGCACATAGGGCGAGGTTTCAAGCTGGCGATGTTCGACCTCGACGCCGATCTGGCGCCACTGATCGACGAGGAAGATGCCGGCTGGTGTGTAGGGCTGCGCCACGGCGCGGTTGACCAGCGCGAACTTCAGGTTGGAGACGCCAGCCTCAGCCAACAGGCGCCGGGCTTCGGCACGGGCAGCATTGATATCGCGGCCAAAGCCGGGGAGGGCCGCAAGCTCGGTTGCGCTTGCGGCAAAGGGTGCGCCTGGCCGCACGAGCCCGCCGACCTCGCGCAGGATCGAGGTGCGGCGCAGGCCCGCGCTCGCTGCATTGCGGTCGAGCGCCAGCGAGAGCGCGCGGCGGACGCGCGGGTCGTTGAAGGGAGCCTTCTCGGTGTTGAAGGCGACGATCAGGCCGGTCGACCAGGTGGCTTCCTGAAACTTGATGCGGTTGCCCATGGCCTGCTCAAGGCGCGCCTTGTCAGCCGGGCCGATGGTGCGGAACTCGGCCTTGATCTGCCCGCCCTGCATGGCGTTCAGCATGGCTGATGGCTGCGGGATATAGGCGATGCGGAAGCCGTCGAGATAGGGCCGGTCTTTGACGAAGTAGCCGTCGAAGCGCTGGCCGACGAGGTGGGAGCCACGCACATGCTCGACGAAGCGGAACGCTCCACTGCCCATGATGTTCTGGAGCGGGAAACGTGGATCATCCTTGAGCTTGGCTGCGGAATAGACGCAGTTGTAGGGGCTGGCGAAGTTCTGCAGCATCGAGGGGTTTGGCGACGAGAGCTTGAAGACAATGTCCGTCGGCGACGGCGTGTCGATGCTGGCGATGTCGGCAAAGGTCGCCTGGCGCAGGGAGATCACGCCCTGCGGCGGATTGCGCATCCGGTCATAGGTGGCCTTCACATCCGCCGAGGTCAGCGGCGAGCCGTCATGGAATTTGACGTCCGGATTGAGTTGGAAAGAGTATGTCAGCCCGTCGGCGGAGACGGTCCAGCTCCGTGCCAGGTCACCCTTCACCTCCGGGTAGCGGCTGTGGTCGAACTTGAGCAGCGTCGAATAGAACGGGCCGACGGACTGCACCACCACATAGGTCTCATGGGCGTGGCAGTCATAGTTCGGCGGGTCAGAGACCACCGCGAAGTCAAGCGTGCCGCCACGCGTCGGCGTCGTGGTTTGGGCAGACGCCATGCCTGCGCCAAGCACGATGGCGAGGCCGATGGCAACGGAACGGATCATGGGCATTCCTCCTTGGGCAGATACGGGTTTCCAGCTTGTAGTGTTGGGTTCAAACCTTGTGGCAGGCGACTGTATGGCCCTCCAGCACGTCGCGTGCCGCCGGAATACGTGTCCGGCACTGATCATCCGCCAGCGGGCAGCGCGTATGGAAGACGCAGCCCTTTGGCGGGTTGAGCGGGGAGGGGACTTCGCCCTTCAGGGCGCGCGGCTTGCGGGCGCGCTCGGCCACCGGGTCCGGAATCGGGGCTGCGTCGAGCAGCGCCTGCGTATAGGGATGGAGTGGGCGGGCGTAGAGTTCGTCGCGGTCGGCGATCTCCATCACGCGACCGAGATACATCACCACGATGCGGTCGGAGATGTGACGGACCACCGCCAGATCATGGGCAATGAACAGGTAGGTCAGGCCAAACTGGCGCTTGAGGTCCTCGAGCAGGTTGATCACCTGGCCCTGGATCGAGACATCGAGGGCGGAGACGGGCTCGTCACAGACGATCAGTTCCGGCTCAAAGGCCAGGGCGCGGGCGATGCCGATGCGCTGGCGCTGCCCGCCCGACATTTCATGCGGATAGCGCTCGGCCATATAGGGGAACAGGCCGACACGGGTGAGATAGGTGTCAATGCGCGCCTTCGCCTCGGCGTCGGTGCGCACCAGTCCATGGACAAGCATAGGTTCGGCGATGATCTGGCCGACCGTCATCCGCGGGTTCAGCGACGAGAACGGGTCCTGAAACACCACCTGCATCTTGCGCCGGACAGGCTTCATGTCCGTTTGCGAGAATGCGGCGATGTCGCTGCCGCCGAAGCTTATTTCACCCGATGTCGGCGTCTCCAGCCGCAGCACTGTGCGCCCGATTGTGGTCTTACCGCAGCCGGACTCACCGACCAATCCGAGTGTTTCGCCGCGCCGGATGGCGAACGACACGTCGTCAACTGCCTTGACCTGACCCTTCTCGGATTTGCGCCACGACACGCGTCGGCTCACGTCGAAATACTTCTTCATGTGCGCCACGGCCAGAAGCGGGCGTCCCGTCATGTCGATCGCGTGGCTCTCGCCGACAGGCGTCGGCTCGAAGACCTTGACGCCCGCGGCAAGGTCTCCGGAGCGGTGGCAGGCCGCCTCATGGCCCGTCCCGACGCTGGCGAGCTGCGGCGCTTCGGCGTCGCACAGGCCCAGCTTCAGCGGGCAGCGCGGTGCAAAGCGACAACCCTTCGGCGGGTTGCGCAGGTCCGGCGGCAGGCCCTCGATGGTTTCGAGGCGCAGGCCGCGCGGCTGGTCGAGCCGGGGCACCGAGCGCATCAGCCCGACCGCATAGGGGTGACGCGGCTTGAGGAACACGTCATCAGCCGTGCCCTTTTCCACGATGCGCGCGGCATACATGACTGCGACGCGGTCAGCGTAGCGGGCCACGATCCCGAGATTGTGGGTGATGATGACCATGGCGATGCCGAGGCGCCGCGACAGGTCCTTCATCAGTTCGAGGATCTGCGCCTGGATGGTGACATCCAGCGCCGTTGTCGGCTCGTCGGCGATGATCAGCTTCGGATTGCAGGCCAGCCCGATGGCGATCATGATCCGCTGGCGCATGCCGCCCGACATCTGGTGCGGAAACTGCTCGAGACGGCGGTCGGGATCGGTGATGCCCACCAGCGTCAGCAGTTCGACGGCTCGCGCACGTGCTTCCGCTTCGGTCATGCTGAGATGGATCAGCAGCGGCTCCATGACCTGCAGCCCGATGCTCAGCACCGGGTTCAGCGAGGTCATCGGCTCCTGGAAGATCATCGAGATGTCGCGGCCGCGGATCTCGCGCATCTGCTCGTCAGAGAGCTTCAGCAGGTCGCGGCCCTCGAACAGGATCTGGCCCCTTTCGACCCGGCCTGACGGCTTGGTCAACAGGCCCATGACGGCGAGCGAGGAGACGGACTTGCCGCAGCCGGACTCGCCGACGATGGCCAGCATCTCGCCGCGCTTCACGTCATAGGAAATGCCTTCGACGGCGCGCACGATGCCGCGCGAGGTGTGGAACGAGACGTGCAGGTCGCGCACGGACAGCAAGGGAGCGGCGGCGTCAGCCGACGCATCCGTGCCGTCAGCGGCAGGCGCTGCTTCAGCCAGGTCCATGGATGTCCTCACCAGATGGTCTTCTTGTTTTATCCGGCTTACCTAGGTCGGAAGTGGCCGTTGGTCCACTCCCATTTCCGGCATCGAGGCTCATGGCGAGAAGCCGGGCCACATGGACCGCCTCGCGGGCTGCTCCGTCGGCGATCTGGTGACGGCACGAGGTGCCGTCGGCGACGATGATGGCGTCCGGCGAAGCGGCGCGGACGGCCGGCAGCAGGGACAGTTCGGCCATGGCCCTTGAGGCCTCGACCGTCTCCTTGTGGTAGCCGAACGCGCCGGCCATGCCGCAGCAGGAGCTTTCGATCACGCTGAGCCTCAACTCCGGAACCAGCCGCAGCACGCCTTCGACCGGACCCATGATCCCGAAGGCCTTCTGGTGGCAATGGCCGTGCAGCAGCACCTGCCGCGGCAAGGGCGCCAGCGGCAGCGACAGGCGGCCCGCCTTAGCCTCCGCATGCAGGAACTCCTCAAACAGCATTGCTTTGGCTTCGACGGAGGCGACGGCCTCATCGCCGGGAAACAGGGCCGGGATTTCGTCCCGGAGCGTCAGCAGGCAGGAGGGCTCAAGCCCGATCACCGGGATCCCGCGCGCTGCGAAGGGGGTCAGCGCATCAATCAGGCGGCGGGCCTCGATCTTCGCCTCGTCGATCATGCCGGTCGACAGGTAGGTCCGGCCGCAGCACAGCGCGCGCCGCGCGCCGTCGGCAGGCAGCGCGTGATGCACCCGGTAGCCGCCGGCAACCAGCACCCTGACCGCCGCGTCAAGGTTTTCGCGCTCGAAGGCACGGTTGAAGGTGTCGGCAAACAGCACGACCTCGCGGCCATCGGCAGGGCCTTCGGACGGAACCGGCGGCGCGAAGACATCGGCGCGCCAGACCGGGAGGCTGCGCGAGGCCGAGAACCCCGCCAGCGCTTCCGACAGCCTCTTCAGCACAGGCACGCGGTCGCGCAGGTTGAACAGGCCCGGCAACTTCGCGGCGAAGCGGGCATAGTGCGGCAGATGGGCCACCAGCCGTTCGTGCAGCCTTGCGCCGTAGAGCGCATGGCGCGCGGCGCTGACCTCGATCTTCATCCGCGCCATGTCGACGCCGGTCGGGCATTCGCGCTTGCACGCCTTGCAGGAGACGCACAATTTGAGGCTGTCGGCCATCTCCGGCGAAGTCAGGGCTCCATCGCCGAGTTGCCCTGTCAGCGCAAGCCGCAGCACATTGGCGCGGCCGCGGGTGACGTCGGCCTCATCGCGGGTGACGCGGTAACTGGGGCACATCACGCCCCCATCGAGCTTCCGGCAGGTGCCGTTGTTGTTGCACATCTCGATCGCGCCAAGAAAGCCATGCGAGGAGCCGGGATAGGCCGACCAGTCAAGCGCGGGCGTGATCTCCTGCCCTTCATAACCCGGCGGATAGCGGAACAGGGTGCGGTCATCCATGCGCGGCGCGCGCACGATCTTGCCGGGGTTGAAGACCTGTTCCGGATCGAAGCGGTCCTTCACCTCCTCGAAGGCGCGGACGAGACGGCTGCCGAACATCGCCTCATGGAACTCGGAGCGGACGATGCCATCGCCGTGCTCGCCCGAATGCGACCCCTTGTACTTGCGGACCAGTTCGAACGCCTGCTCTGCCATGGAGCGCATGCGGCGGGCATCGACATCGAGCTTCATATTCAGCACGGGCCGCACGTGCAGGCAGCCCACCGAGGCATGGGCATACCAGGTGCCGGTCGTGCCATGCGCCTCGAAGATGGCGGACAGGCCGGCCGTATAGGCCGCCAGATCCGGCAGCGGCACGGCGCAGTCCTCGACGAAGGACACCGGCTTGCCGGCCTCCTTCATGCTCATCATGATGTTGAGCCCGGCCTGTCGCATCTCTGTGACAGCGGTCTGCCAGGGCGCTTCGGTGACCGGCACGACGCCGCCATAGCGCGCGCCCGCGCCGCTCCAGGAGAAGCCGAGATCACCCATCATGGCCTCAAGGTCACGGAGCTTGCGCGCATTGGCCGCGTCGGTGTCCTCGGCGAACTCGACCACCAGCAGGGCGTCCGGATCGCCGCGGACGACCTTTTCGACCGTGGGCTGGAAGGTGGCAATGGCGCGGGCGAGGGCGATCATCGTGCGGTCGACCAGTTCGACCGCTATCGGGCCGAGCGTGACCAGGTGCTGGGCCGCATCCATGGCCTCGTGGAACGAGCCGAAGTGGCAGACCCCGAAGGCTTTCGGACCTAGCAGGGGCGAGAGCCTGAGATCGACCGCCGTGGTGAAGGCGAGCGTGCCTTCCGAGCCGACCAGCAGATGGGCCAGGTTGTTCGTCTCGCCGGAGGGGACGAGCGCGTCGATATTGTAGCCGCCAACCCGGCGCTGGACCTTCGGGAAGCGGGCCTCGATCTCGCCGGCCTCACGCTCGCCGAGGGTGAGCAGATCGCGCACCAGCGCATCGGCATTGCTGCGCAGTGCGGCGGCGCGATCGGTCCTGCCGAACCAGCGACGCTCGCCATTGGCCATCGCCGCTTCCACGGCGATGACGTTGTCGCGCATCGCGCCATAGCGCAGCGAACGGCCTCCGCACGAGTTGTTGGCGGTCATGCCCCCGATCGTGGCGCGTGAGGCGGTCGAGACATCAACCGGGAACCAGAGGCCGTGCTTCTTGAGTTGCCGATTGAGATCGTCGAGCACGATGCCGGGCTCGACGCGCACCTGCCGACCGGCCACGTCGAGATCAAGAATGCCCGTCAGCTTCTTCGAACAATCGACCACCAGGGAGGTGTTGACCGCCTGCCCGCACTGTGATGTGCCGCCGCCGCGCGGCAAGACAGTGACCTTTTCCTCGCGCGCCAGGGCGACGGCGGCGATGGCGTCATCGACCGTGTCCGGAACCAGCACGCCGACCGGCATGATCTGGTAGATCGAGGCGTCGGTGGCGTAGCGACCGCGCGAAAAAGCGTCGAATGCAATCTCGCCCTTCACGGCCTTGCGCAGGCGGCGCTCAAGGGCTTCTGGAACGGACGATGCCATGGCGGACGTGTGCTCGCGGGAAAGGGCTGCGCCGGGCAGGCAGGCAGTGTGCCCTTGCCTTTGCATTTTGCATTCATTATTCATTTTTGCAAGTCTGTCGCCGCGTTCTGTGCGCCTCCAAGGAGCTTTCCCATGTCCGCCAATGCCCCGCGCGCCGCCGGCCGTCATTTCCTGCAGATTCCGGGGCCTACGCCCGTGCCGGATCGCATCCTGAGCGCCATGGCGAAGCCGACGATGGATCACCGCGGCCCGGATTTTGGACGTCTTGGATTGCGGGTTCTGGAAGGGCTGAAGAACGTCTTCAAGACCAACGACCCTGTCGTGATCTATCCGGCCTCCGGCACCGGGGCCTGGGAAGCGGCGCTGGCAAACCTGATGTCGCCGGGCGACCAGGTGCTGATGGTCGAGACCGGACACTTCGCCACGCTGTGGAAGACCATGGCCGTGAAACTCGGGCTGAAGCCGACCTTCATCGCGTCGGATTGGCGTGCGGGTGCTGATGTCGCGGCCATCGAAGCAGCGCTCAGGGCGGATGCCGGCCATGCCTTCAAGGCGGTCTGCGTCGTCCACAACGAAACTGCGACCGGCTGCGTCTCGCCGATCGCTGACGTGCGCCGCGCCATCGATGCGGCGAAGCATCCGGCGCTGCTGCTGGTCGACACGATTTCATCGCTGGCCTCGATCGACTATTGCCATGACGAATGGGGCGTCGATGTCACGGTCGCCGGCTCGCAGAAGGGGCTCATGCTGCCGCCGGGACTGTCGTTCAACGCTGTATCGCAGAAAGCTCTCCACGCGTCCCGGAGCGCGACACTTCCCAAGAGCTTCTGGGGCTGGGACGAAATGATCGCTTCCAACGCCACGGGCTATTTCCCGTATACCCCGGCCACCAACCTGCTCTATGGCCTCGATGAAGCGCTGAAGATGCTTCACGAGGAGGGGCTGGACGCGGTTTTTGCCCGTCATGACCGCCATGCCGAGGCAACGCGGCGCGCTGTGCGCGGCTGGGGGCTGGAGATCCTGTGCCGCGAACCGAAGCACTATTCCTCGTCACTGACCGCCGTACTGATGCCTGATGGCCATGACGCGGACAGGTTCCGTGCCGTGACACTTGATGCCTTCGACATGTCGCTGGGAACCGGGTTGTCGAAAGTGGCGAAGAAGGTGTTCCGCATCGGCCATCTCGGCGACACCAATGACCTGACCATTCTGGGAGCCCTTTCGGGGGTCGAGATGGGATTGGCGCTGGCTGGCGTGCCGCATAGGCCAGGCGGCGTACAGGCAGCGATGACCTACCTGACCGACGCTGGCCGCGCCCGTATGGCGCAGGCCGCCTGAGATGCTTGACAGCCCCCTGATCGAGCGGCGATCGCTGGCGACTGAACTGGTCGAGCGGTTGCGTGGGCTGATCCAGGAGGGGCAACTGAGGCCGGGCGACAAGATCGTCGAGCCGGAGCTGTGCGAGCGCTTCGGTGTATCGCGCACGCCCTTGCGCGAGGCGCTCAAGGTCCTTGCCGCCGAGGGGCTGATCGATCTGTCACCCAACCGCGGCGCGCGGGTGGCGCGCATCAGCCCCGAGGCTGTCGAGGAACTCTTCCCGATCATGGGGATGCTTGAAGCGCTGGCCGGCGAATTGTGCATCGGACGGATGGGCACCGCGGACCTTGCGCTTCTCGAAGCGCTGCATACGCGCATGGTTGCGCACTGGCGCGCCGGCGAGTGGGCGCCCTATGGGCGGCTCAACCGGCAGGTCCACGAGGAGATATTCCGCATTGCCGGCAACGGCGCGCTGGCTGCGCTGTACCAAAGCCTGCTGATCCGGACGCATGCGATCCGCTTCATGGCACGCAAGACGCCGGAGCGCTGGGCAGAAGCGATCGATGACCATGAGCGCATCATGGCAGCGCTCAGGGCGCGCGATGCCGCCGCGCTCAACCTGATCATGCGCGAACACCTTCGCCACAAGGCCGATGTGGTGCATGAGGTCCTGAAGCAACTCGATGAAGGCTGACCGCTGGCGCGGTCGTAGCAGTTGCTGAGAAAATGAATCAGGCTCTCGATTTAAGATACTGATCTATCGGTATTTATCGAAGAGCCCCGCGACGCCCAGTTCCGGGCTGGCGGCCAAAGGCTTGCGTCGCTCCTGCATCTGGTGAAAACAGGACGCGTGACCTGTCTGCGGTTTGACGACGATGACTGACCGAACATTGCTGCTGAAGAACGCGCTGGTGCTCGCCACCATGGATGACGCACGCCGCGAGATCGCCGACGGGGCCAACGAGGTCATCGATCTCGCCGGACATGTGCTGATCCCGGGGCTGGTCAACACCCATCACCACATGTTCCAGTCGCTGACGCGCGCCACGCCGGCTGGGCAGGACGCGGAACTGTTCGGCTGGCTGACGGCGCATTATCCGATCTGGTCGCACATCACGCCGGAGATGTTCCACGTCTCGGCGGTGACGGCGATGTCGGAGCTGGTGCTGACCGGTTGCACCACCTCGTCGGACCACCAGTATCTGTATGTGAATGGCGCCACGCTGGACGAGGCGATCCATGCGGCCCGGCGCGTCGGCATCCGCTTCCACGCTGCGCGCGGAGCCATGAGCGTCGGGGTCAGCAAGGGCGGGCTGCCGCCCGACGCCATCGTCGAGGAGGAGCCCGCGATCCTGAAGGAGATGCAGCGGCTGGTCGAGCTCTGGCATGACCCGTCGCGCTTCGCCATGCTGCGCGTGGTGCTCGCGCCCTGTTCTCCTTTCACGGTGAGCGATGACCTGATGCGGGAGAGCGCCACGCTGGCGCGGCACTATGGCGTGTCGCTGCATACCCATCTCGCCGAGAATGACAATGACATCAGCTATTCCCTCGAGGTCTACGGCAAGACCCCGGCGCAGTATGTCGAGGATCTTGAGTGGGTGGGGCCGGATGTCTGGCACGCGCACTGCGTGAAGCTGGATCAAACCGCCATCCAGCTGTTCGGCCGAACCGGCACGGGCGTAGCCCACTGCCCATGCTCGAACATGCGGCTCGCCTCCGGCATTGCGCCGATCCGCCAGATGCGGGCCGAAGGGGTGCCGGTCGGCCTCGGCGTCGATGGCTCCGCCTCGGCGGACTCCGGCAACATGCTGGGCGAGGCCCGTCAGGCCATGCTGTTGGCGCGCGTGGGCTTCGGCCCGCAAGCGATGTCGGCGCGCGAGGCGCTGGAACTGGCGACGCGTGGTGGGGCAAAGGTGCTCAACCGCGACGACATCGGCCAGATTGCGCCTGGCTTCGCTGCGGATATGGTCGCCTTTGATGTGCGCGGCCTCGACTTTGCTGGAGCGCAGGCCGATCCGGTCGCGGCCTTGGTGTTCTGCACCCCGCCCAAGGCTGGCTACAGCGTCATCAATGGCCGCGTGATCGTGCGCGAAGGTCAGCTCGCGACGATCGACCTGCCGCGACAGGTCGAGGCCCACAATGCCGCCTCGCGGCTGCTGATGGTGAAGGCCGGGCTGGCTTGATCAGTTCCTGACCACGACCGGGGTGCCTTCCGGGACCCGGGCATGCAGATCGATGATGTCGTGGTTGATCAGGCGGATGCAGCCGCTCGACACATTCTGGCCGATGCTCCACGGCTCGTTGGTGCCATGGATGCGGTACATCGTATCGCGCGAGCCGTCATACAGATAAAGCGCCCGGGCGCCGAGCGGGTTGTCGAGACCGCCCGGCATGCCACGCACCCAGGGGCCGTTCTTCTCGGGGTCATAGCGGATCATTGTGGCGGTCGGCGTCCAGCCCGGCCATTCGGCCTTGCGGCCAACGCGGGCGCGGCCACGCCACGACGCTCCTTGCCGTCCAACGCCAACGCCATAGCGGATGGCCCGGCCGCCCGACTGGATGAGATGCAGAAACCTGTCTGCGGTGTCGATCACGATGGTACCGGGCGCGAAGCCGGAGGGCGCCGGCACCATGGTCCGCAGAAACTGCTCATCGACCTCACGCAGGTCAGCGCCTTCGAGCGGAAACCGCTCATCGGGCATCGAGGCGTAGATCACGTCCGGATCGAAGTCGAGCGAGCCCGCCATGCGCGTCGGCATGACCGGCGCCTGAGCCTCCGGAGGCTCGGGCGGCGTGCAGGCGCCCAGCAAGGCGGCTGCGCCAAACACAAGCATCTGCCGGCGCTGAAGCCGTGGAATGCCGACGGGTTGGTCAGTGAATGGGACGTTTATGGGCTTGGTCATGTCTATCGGAATGTCACAGCGGTCAGTTCGTTCCGTTGCGTCGCACCATATTCGCGCCAAACCCGCAACCACCTGCCTGATCACATCATCAAGGAATCAAGCCGGAGACGCGCGATTCGCTCGATCTGGGCCAGCGCCGTGTTGAATTCCTGATCGGTGTTGTTTTTCAGCCGCGCCTCGAAGGCCGCCAGGATGCTGGCCTTGGTGTTGTCCTTCACCGCGATGATGAAGGGGAAACCGAAACGCGTCTTGTAGGCTTCGTTGAGGGAGCTGAAGCGGGCTTTCTCATCTGCGGTCAGGTGGTCCAGTCCGGCCGAGGCCTGCTCTGCCGTTGATTCAGGCGTCAGCAGCCTCGCCGCCGCCAGCTTGCCGGCGAGGTCGGGGTGGGCGAGGATGAGCGCGCGTTGCTGCTCTTGCGTTCCGGCCCGCATGACGTTCGTCATGGTCGCGTGCAGGCCAGCGGCGCTGTCCGCGGCGCTGGTCAGGCCTGCGGCCAGCGTCGCTTCCGCCACCCAGGGCGAATGCTCCCAGACGCCGCCGAAGCGCTCCATGAACAGGGCAGAGGGGATGGCGGATGGCGTGTAGCCACAGGCCGGCGGGTGATGCCTGACCCAATGCTTCGCAATGTCGAGCCGTGTCGCGACCCAGACCTGCTCATGGCTCTGCACATAATCCATGAAGCGGGCCAACGCTGCCGCCCGGCCTGGCCTGCCGACGAGGCGGCAATGCAGGCCGATCGACATCATCTTCTGCGCTGTTTCCCCCTCGGCATAGAGCATGTCGAAACTGTCCTTCAGATAGCTGAAGAACTGGTCGCCGCTGTTGAAGCCCTGCGGCGTGGCGAAGCGCATGTCGTTGGCGTCGAGCGTGTAGGGCGTGATCAATTGCGGGCCGCGCGGTCCCATGATCCAGTAGGGCAATTCGTCGGAGTAGCTGTCAGCGGTGTAGAGAAAGCCGCCTTCCTGCATCGCCAGCCCGAGGGTGTTGGCCGAGCAGCGGCCCTGGTAGAACCCCAGCGGGCGGGCGCCAGCCACTTCACGGTGAATGCGGATGGCCTCGTCGATATGCTCGCGTTCGACCTCCGGCGCATAGTCGCGATAATCGACCCACTTAAGTCCATGGGTGGCGATCTCCCAGCCGGCCTCGTTCATCGAGGCGACGATATCGGGGGCTTTCTCCATCGCGGTTGCGACGCCGTAGACTGTGACCGGCATGTTGCGTTCGGTGAACAGACGCCAGAGCCGCCAATAGCCGGCGCGCGAGCCGTATTCGTAGATCGACTCCATGTTCATGTGGCGCTGGCCCGGCCAGGCCGCGGCGCCGACAATCTCCGACAGGAAGGCCTCGGAAGCCGCGTCGCCGTGGAGGATGCAGTTCTCGCCGCCTTCCTCGTAGTTGATCACAAACTGGACGGCGATGCGCGCGCCGTTCGGCCAGTTCGCATGCGGCGGGTTGCGGCCATAGCCGATCAGGTCGCGCGGATAGGGGGCGGTCGCCGGGTTGAACATCATGATCCCCTGTAGGTCGAATAAGCCCATGGCGAGCACAGCAGCGGCACATGATAGTGCCCGCCAGCCTCGGCGATGGTGAAGCGGATCGGCACCACATCAAGGAAGGGCGGGCTCGCCTGCGCCGTGCCGCGCGCCCTGAAATAGGCGCCGACATGGAAGTTGAGCTCGTAGGCACCCGGTCGGAACGCATCCCCGATCAGTAGCGGTGCGTCGGTTCGGCCATCCCCGTTGGTCAGCAGGTCCGTGAGCGTCGTGCGCGCATCCCCGTCAAGCCGATGCAGCGTGATGCGCACCCCCTTTGCCGGACCGCCATTGACGGTGTCGAGTACATGCGTAGACAAACGGCCCATGAAGCCCTCAAGGTGCAGGGGAATCTGTTTGTTCAATGTCGCGTTTGGCGTGCGTTGTGCAAGTGGGTTGTACAATTGGGGTTGGTGCAACGATGCCAATGAAGAGTCCGCCTGATGCTTGATGCCTACCTACTCGAATGGGGCTCGCTGCTGCTGCGCTGGCTGCATGTCATTGCCGGCATCGCTTGGATTGGCTCATCGTTCTTCTTCATGCACCTTGATGCCTCGCTGAGGCCCGTGCCGGGCGCGGCAAAGGGCGTGGCAGGCTCGTCATGGCAGGTGCATGGCGGCGGCTTCTACGAAATGAAGAAATTCACGGTGGCACCGGATTTCATGCCGACCGAACTGACCTGGCACAAATGGCAGGCCTACTGGACCTGGTTTTCCGGGTTTTTCCTGCTGATCTGGATCTATTACGCCCAGTCCTCGCTCTACCTCATCGATCCTGCGGTGATGGTGCTGCCAGCCTGGCAGGCCAGTGCTTTCGGCGTTGCCTCCTTGGTGCTGGGCTGGGCCGTCTACGACGCGCTCTGCCGCTCACCCTTGGCGAAAAATGAGAACCTGCTGGCGCTGTTCGGCTTCGGCTTCGTCGTGGCGATGGCCTGGTTGTATGCGCAGGTTTTTTCGGGCCGTGGCGCGATGATCCATATCGGCGCGCTGATGGCGACCATGATGGCTGGCAATGTGCTGATGGTGATCATCCCGAACCAGCGAAAGGTGGTGGCGGACCTGATCGCGGGCCGCGTGCCGGATGCCAAATACGGCAAGATCGGTAAGCAGCGTTCGACCCACAACAATTACATCACCTTGCCGGTGGTGTTTATGATGCTGGCGAACCACTATCCCGTGACCTATGCGAACAACGCCGTGATCCCGGTGATCACCGCGCTGGTGATCGTGGCGGGGGCGATTATTCGCCATTTCTACAATGTGCGGCACCTGGACCACGCAAAGTCGCCATGGTGGGCCTGGGCGGTAGCGGCCCTCGCCATCTGGCTCGCCTTCTGGGTGGCGATGGCGTCCAGCCCCGGCGGCCGCGACAGGCTTGGCCTGAAGCAGCTTGATGAGCAGCGCATCCAGCTTGCCGGCCTCAGTCTGCCGCCTGCCCATGTCACCGACATCATCACCGGGCGATGCGCCATGTGCCATGCGCCGGAGCCGGGTTGGACCGGAATCCAGATAGCGCCCAAGGGCGTGCTGCTGCACACGCCAGAACGCATCGCTCTGCAGAAGGACGCGATCCGCACCCAGGCGGTGATGACCCACGCCATGCCGCCGAACAATCTCAGCGAGATGACCCCGGCCGAGCGGCGGGCAGTGGCGGAGTGGGCGCGGCGGTGACGTGCCCGGGCGCTTGCCATTGACCCCAAGAGCGTCAACGATGCCGATCCGCCGCCCAGCAGGGCGGTGTCCGTTCCGGGGAGGTCTGAATGCGCAGTGTTCAATGTCCGGCCGCGACGCCCGCTCGCCTTGCGTCGCTGGGAATGATGGTCTGGCTGTTGGGGGGCGGCGTCGCACGTGCCGACTCCATCGACGGCCATTGGTGCTCCGACTCAGGCCGCCGCATCATCATCGAAGGGCCAGCCGTGACGACGCCGGCGGGCGTGCGGATGCAAGGCGACTATTCCCGGCACGGCTTTGCCTTCACCATGCCGGGCAATGAGGCCGATGCTGGGTCTGCAGTCGACATGGTGTTGCAAGGTGAACAGCGGGTGAGCGTCAGGATCGGCCCGTCCGCGGCCCAGATCTGGCGGCGGTGCGCGGCGGGCGTCAGCTGACGCTCCGAGTGCCGGCGTCTTGGCTCTCCGGCGCTACCTTTTGGCATGATTCACGATGTTCCGGCATGAGCCGGACAGGTTCAGTCATCATTCATGACGACGGCGCTACCAATCGCGTCGGGGCGATCCTGTGTCGCCGTTGCTGGTCTTCGGGGCTTGAACGTCCGTGTCAGAACTCGTCTCACGCCGCAGCCTGCGGGTGCGCGGCCTCCTGGTTTTCGCTTTCGTCGCCCTGCTCTGGGCCTGGATGGCCCTGCCATGGCTGAGCGGCGACGTCACGATCCCCTATGACGCGAAGGCGCATTTCCAGGCCCAGATCCAGTTCTTGGCCAATGCCCTGCATCGCGGTGATTCGCCGTTCTGGACCCCAAATATCTTTGGCGGCTCGCCGCAGATCGCCGATCCGCAATCGCTGATCTTCTCGCCGGCCATCCTGCTGGCGCTGTTCGACAAGGCGCCAAGCTTCCGGTCGATGGACACCTATGTGCTGGTGCTGCTTCTGACCGGCGGACTGGCCTTCGCGCAGTTCGGCCGCGAGCGTGGCTGGCACCCCGCGGCGCAGGTGGCCGCGGCGCTCGTCTTCGCGTTCGGGGCGTCGGCTTCCTGGCGGTTGCAGCACGTGGGGCAGGTTCAGAGCCTTTCCTGCTTCGCGGTGTCGTTCTGGCTGCTGGCGCGGGCGCTTGAGCGGGCCTCCTGGCGCAGTGGGCTCGCGGCCGGCGCCGCTGCCGGCGTGATGGTGGTCACGCCGGACCAGATCGATCTTCTCGGTCTTTATGTGCTGGTCGGCTACACAATCTGGTTCGCGCTCAAGGGGCGCGAGCCATGGGTCGCCCTGCGGCGTGTCTGGCCGACCCTTCTGGCCGGCGGTGTTGTCGGGTTCGCCATCATTGCGCTGCCGCTGCTGATGACGGTGCTGTTCTCCGAAGTGTCAAATCGGGCCGAGATCGACTATGGCGAAGCGGCGAGGGGGTCGCTGCACCCGGCCTTCCTGCTGACCGCCTTCATCGGCGATCTGTTCGGAGCGGCCGATCCCAAAGTGGATTTCTGGGGACCGTCCAGCGCGGCCTGGGCGCCTGGAAGCCTGACCCTGTCGCAGAACATGGGCCAGGTCTATGTCGGGGCGCTGCCGCTTCTGGCGGTGATCTTCTGGCTTTCCGGCGGCATCAGGCGGGTCAGCGCCGAGGCCCGCTTCGTGCTCGGCGCGCTGCTTGCGATGATCATCTATGCCGTCGGGGCCTACACGCCGCTGTTCCCGTTGATCTTCCATTGGCTGCCCGGTACGGACATGTTCCGCCGGCCTGCGGATGCCACGTTCATGATCGGCGCCCTGATGGCGCTTCTGACCGGTTTCGCGGTGAACGCGATCCTGTCCGAGAGTTACACCGGCGCATTGTTGCGGCCATTGGCGATCACCGCCATCCTCACCGCCGCTGCCTGTGCGGCCGCGCTGGGCATCGCCTTCACGCTTGGCCGTCTGGGTGTGGCCTGGCCCGTCATCGCCGTCGGCGCGGCCTGGCTTGCGTCGGCCCTTGTGCTGCTGGGGTTGCTGACACGGCTTGATCGGAGGCGGGTCGCCGCCGGGCCCATGCTTGCGCTGCTCGTCGTCGGACTCGGCCTGCATGTGGCCGTTGACATCAGACTCAACAACGGCCCGAACGAATCGACCGCCACGTCGCCGGAGCGCTATGCGGTGATGGAGCCCAACACCGACAACGACACCATCGCCTACCTGAAGGCCGTACTGGCGCGCGGCCACCGTGAACCGGCGCGGCGGGACCGCGTGGAATTGCTGGGCTCGGATTTCCACTGGCCCAATCTCGGCATGATCCACGGTTTCGACACCGCCTTTGGCTACAACCCGCTGCATATGGCGGAGTTCACCGAGGCCACCGGCGCAAGGGACCACATGGGCGGCGCGCTTGATCGCACCTTCACGCCGATGTTTCCCTCGTTCCGGTCGACCTTCGCTGACATGCTCGGTGTGCGCTTTATCGTTTCCGCCATTCCTGTTGAGCGTGTCGACCGCTCGTTGAAGCCGGGCGATGTGACGCTGCTGGCGCGGACCCGAGACGGCTACATCTACGAGAATCCGCGGGCGTTGCCCCGCGTCCTGTACGTTCCCGCGGCAAGGCAGGCCAGCTTCGCCAGCCTGCTGGAGGAAGGGCTGCCGGCTGATTTCGACCCGCGCAAGGTGGTCCTGCTGGAGAAGCCGGGCGAGGACGCCATTGTGGCGCCTGCGGGCGGAGATCGCGCCGCGAAAGCGCAGGTCCGGCTGGTCAGTTATGCCAACACGGAGGTCGTGGTCGAGGTCGATGCCGCCAGCGCCGGCTACGTTGTTCTCAACGACGTCTGGCACCCCTGGTGGCGGGCCACGGTGAATGACGAGCAGGCCGATATCCTAAAAGCGAACGTCCTGTTTCGGGCCGTTCAGATCGAGGCTGGCAAGAGCACGATCAGATTCAGCTTCCGCCCGCTGGACGGCGCCATTGCGGAACTGCGCGAGAAGGTCCTGGGGCCCGAAGCCGAGCCTGAGACCAATTCGCTCATAAACCTGTCAATGGTGCGGTAAGGATCGGTCAGGCACCGGGATCACCTTTCAGGCCAGCTGCCGCAATGCCGGCCATGGCGGCGAGCTCGTCATTGTCGGAGGTGTCGCCCGAGACGCCGATGGAGCCGATCACGGCGTTGCCGGCGTCCCTGATCAGCACGCCGCCCGGAACCGGGATCAGCGCGCCGCCGATGGCGTGTGTTGCGGCTGAAATGAAATGGGGCCGCTCGGCGGTCATGCGGGCGATGGCGCGCGAACCGACGCCGAGGCTGATCGCGCCCATGGCCTTGCCGCGCGCGATGTCGCCGCGCTTGAGGCTGGTGCCGTCTTCGCAGGCCGACAGTTTCACCGCGCCGCGCGCGTCAAGGATGACGATCGCCAGCGGGTTCATTGCCTTTGAACGGGCTTCGGACAGGGTTGCAGTCAGAATGGTCTGCGCGTCGGTGAGCGAAAGCGGCATGGTCTGGTCTCCAGGGTCAGCGGCGCTGCCCGGTCCGGACGCGCGCATGATCGCATCGCTTATGCGCGACCATGCCCCTGCGGTCACCTGCCTTCGCAGGCAGCCACCGTTTCAAATGTGGAAAAACGCCGTCAGGAGCGGCGCTGGTTGTCGGCACGCTCGGTCCGCAACGCCATCACGGCTGCCCAGATGCTGGCCGCGGAGAACAGCATGCCCATTGCGAGGTAGACGGTGAATGTTTCACGGACTGCTTCAAGCAGGTTTGTCATGTCGGCGCCTCCTCTCTGGTTGCGACGTGTCTGTGTCGGGTTGGCGAGACGATTGGTTCAAGGATACCGCAACGCACCATGGATGTCCGATTGGGGCGAAGATGCGGCTCCGGAGCGGGTGATTCAAATCACGCCGGTTCACGAGGGTGTTATCGTAACGATTGAACGTGCGGGCCGCGGCTGCGCGCAACGGGTTTCGGCTTTGAATGCGCCGCATGAAACTGATGCTTGCCCACAGGGTTGCGCTTGTGCTTGATTGCCACGCAACAAAGATAATGTCGGAGGAAGCACATGGGGTTGTTCAAGTTCATCAAGGATGCAGGCGCCAAGATTTTCGGCGCAAGCCCTGCCCAGGCGGCGAGCGCCGAGACGCTGCAGAAGGAATTGGCGAGCCACGGGCTGCCGGCGGGTGTGCAGGTCTCTGTCTCCGGCGAGAAGGTGAGCGTTTCCGGCTCGGCGATGAGCACCGAGGAGGCCGAGCGCATCATTCTGGCGCTTGGTAACACCGTGGGTGTCGGAGAGGTCGAAAGCAACCTCATCGTCAACAGCGAGGCGCCGGCCTCGACGATGTACACCGTGAAGAAGGGCGACACGCTCTGGAAGATCGCGGAACTGCATTACGGCAAGGGCAAGGGGCCGAAATATACGGAG
The DNA here is from genome assembly GCA_026400555.1 of Hyphomicrobiales bacterium. GTDB lineage: Bacteria > Pseudomonadota > Alphaproteobacteria > Rhizobiales > Beijerinckiaceae > Allobosea. The sequence continues at coordinate 39,176 of JAPLOW010000168.1, read as the reverse complement.
ATCGTCGCGGCCAACTCGCCGCCGGTGAAGAACCCCGATTTGATCATGCCCGGCTGGGTGCTGCGCATTCCGCCGCTCGGCTGAGGTTGCGGATCGGGCGACATAAGTCGCGTCAGCGCCGCGTGCTTGCGCGGCTGCCTGACGGGCTCCCTGGGCCTGGAAATCGCGGCGGGCAGGCTGGAGGCCGGCATGGTGCATGAACTGTCGATGGACGAGGTGGCCGAGGGGCTGGAGGGTGGTTCAATCCTGCTGGTCGATGTGCGTGAAGCGCATGAATTCGCCATGGGCCATATTCCAGGATCGGTCTCGATGCCGTTGTCGCAGTTTGATCCGGTTGCTCTGCCTGTCCCGGATGGCCGGCGAATCGTGTTCTCCTGCGCCGCCGGCGTGCGGTCGCTGCGCGCGCTCGATCTGGCGCGGGCGGCGGGGATGGACGTTAACTCGCATTATCTCGGCGGCTTCAAGGACTGGCTGATGTCCGGCGGGACCGTGGCGCGCGGCTGAGGCTGCTCCTCACATACCGGTGATTTGCCGAAGACACATGGCCGCATGCGGCCATTCGGACTTGCAGTCACGGCCGAACTGCTTCCCTATCTGATTGTCGTGTAGCCATGATTGTTCGGGGTCACTGAGAGATGCGTCCAATGAAATTCGGCATGGGCCAGCCTGTGCGCCGGGTCGAAGACCAGCGCTTCATCACGGGCGCTGGCCGCTACACATCAGACATCCGGCCTGAGAAGGGTCTGGTGTCCCTGGCCTTGCGCAGCCCGCACGCGCATGCGTCGTTCCGATTCACAGATCTCGACGCGGCCCGCGCGAGGAAGGGCGTGAAGCTCGTTCTGACGCACGCCGATGTCGCCCATCTCGGCGACCTGCCCTGCAAGGGCGTGATCAAGACCGTTGACGGCAGCATGGTCCAGCCGACGCCGCGTCCGGTGCTGCCCAGGGACACAGTGCGCCATGTCGGCGAAGCGGTCGCCTTCATCGTGGCCGAGACGCTCAACCAGGCGCGCGACGCCGCCGAGGCGATCGGCGTTGATTACACGGTACTGCCATCGGTGACCGGCATCGCGAACGCGACGGCGCCGGGCGCGCCGCTGGTCTGGCCCGACCGGCCCGGCAACATCGCCTTCGTAGCCGAGCAGGGCGACAAGGCCCGCGCCGATGCCGCCTTCGCCAAGGCCGCAAAGACCGTGTCGCTCACCATCGTCAACAATCGTCTTGTCTCGAGTTACATGGAGACGCGCGCCGCGATCGGGGAGTATGATGCGAAGAGCAAGCGCTACACGCTCACGCTCGGCAGCCAGGGCAGCCATGGTGTGCGCGACCTCCTGTGCAAGGATGTCTTCAAGATCGACCCCTCCCGTATGCGAGTGGTAACGCCTGATGTGGGCGGCGGCTTCGGCACCAAGATCTTCCTTTACAGCGAGTACCCGCTGGTCCTGCTGGCGGCAGAAAAACTGAAGTGTCCCGTAAGCTGGGTCTCGGACCGCACCGAGCATTTCCTCGCGGACACGCATGGGCGCGCCAATCTGGCGACGGCGACGATGGCGCTTGACGCCAAGGGCAAGTTCATCGGCCTTCGCGTCGCCATGGACGCTGACATGGGGGCGACGCTGTCGCAGTATGCGCCGTTCATCCCCTGGATCGGCACGACCATGACCCAGGGCTGCTACGACATCCCCGCTGTCCACGTTCAGTTCCGCGGTGTCCTGACCCACACGACGCCGGTGGATGCCTATCGGGGGGCTGGGCGTCCCGAAGCGGCCTATTTGATAGAGCGGCTTGTAGATGAGGTGGCGCGGCAGACCGGGCGGAAGCCGGAAGTCGTGCGCACACAGAATTTCATCAAGCCGAGGCAGATGCCCTACAAGACCCAGACCGGACCTGTCTACGATTCCGGCGAGTTTAATGGGCACATGCGCGAGGCGATGGATCGGGCCAACTGGTCCGGGTTCCCGGCCCGCGCGAAAACCGCGGCCAGGGCGGGCAAGCTGCGCGGCATCGGGATGGCCTGCTACATTGAGGCCTGTGGCGGCGGCGGGCCTGAGAGCGCCTGGGTGACGATCGAGGCGGATGGCTCTGCAAGCGTCAAGATAGGCACGCAGTCGAACGGCCAGGGGCACGAAACCGCCTACATCCAGCTCGTGTCGCAGGAGCTTGACCTGCCGCCCGAGAAGATTCGCGTGCTGCAGGGCGATACCGACCTGATCGAGCATGGATCCGGAACGGGCGGTTCGCGCTCGATCCCGGTGGGCGGGGCGGCGCTGGCCCATGCCAGCCGCAAGGTTGCCGACAATCTCAAGGCGCTTGCGGCCGACAAGCTCGAGACGGCCGTGGCCGATCTCGAGATCAGCGGCGGCGGCGTGCGCATTGCGGGCACCGACAAGGGATTGTCATTTGCCGACATCGCCAAGCTGCCCGGCGCGACGCCGGACATGCTCAACGTCAAGGACACCTGGAAGCCGCCGGAAGCGACCTATCCGAACGGAACCCATGTCGCCGAGATCGAGATCGACGCCGACACCGGCGCGACGACGGTCCTGAACTATGTCGTTGTCGACGACTTTGGCGATACGCTCAACCCGCTGATGCTGGCGGGGCAGGTGCATGGCGGTGCTGTCCAGGGTATCGGGCAGGCGCTGATGGAGGAGGTCAAGTTCGACTCCAGCGGGCAGATGCTGACGGCAAGCTACATGGACTATGCCATGCCGCGCGCTGCTGACGCGCCAAGCTTCTCGTTCTCGACGCGCAATGTGCGCTGCGTGACGAATGCCCTTGGCGTCAAGGGCGCCGGCGAGGCTGGCGCCATCGGGGCCTGCCCGGCAGTGATGAACGCGGTGGCCGACGCGATGAGCCGCGCAGGCAAGTCAACTGCCGTGGATATGCCGGCCACGCCTGCCAAGCTCAGGAAGCTGATTGCCGGAGCAGCCAAGGCCTGAGGCCGGGGCTGCGGCCGCCGGCTGGGCATTCAGGAAGCTGGTCCGGCCCGGCGCCCAGCCCGTGGCGGCAGTGTCTTGAGATATTCCGCCATGGCGCGCCGGTCCCCGGCGCTGAGCTTGGCGGTGTTGCCGACGACATCTTCCATCTCGTCAGCGACGAAAGCGCCCGACTTCGTGCCACCTTTTGCCAGAAGGTACTCGAGATCCGGCACCGTCCAGTCAGCGAGTCCGTCTGCCGGATGCTGGCTGATGTTCGGGATGAAGCCCTTTCCTTCCGGGTTGGGCCCTCCGGCCATGCGCCCGTCCGAGGTGATACCGCCCAGGATGTTACGCCGCGAGTGGCATTCGGCGCAATGGCCGGGTCCTTCGACGAGATAGGCCCCCCTGTTGAGCAAGGCTGAACGCGTGGGATCAGGCTCGAATGTCTTGCCATCGAGGAAGAGCAGCTTCCAGAAGCCGAGCGTGCGGCGGATGTTGAAGGGAAAGCCGATCGCATGGGGCTTGGTGGCCGTTTCGACAGCGGGCAGCGTCTTCATAAAGGCGAAAAGATCGCGCACGTCCTCGATCCGCATCCGCTGGTAGGACGTGTAGGGGAAGGCCGGGTAGAGATGTTCTCCGCCGCGTCCGACGCCCTTGACCATGGCGGTGACGAACTCAGCCTCGCTCCAGCCGCCGATCCCTGCCTTGGCGCTGGTCGAGATGTTTGGCACCACAAACGTCCCGAAGCCTGTCTTCAGCTCGTACCCACCGCCCAGTGAGAGCGGGGCGGTCTTTGGATCCGCCGCATGACAGGAGGCGCAGCCGCCGACATTGAACAGGGTTTCGCCGTTGGTGAGATCAGCCGTCCGTGCCGGTAAGGCCGACGAGGCGATGACCTTTGGGGAGGTTACGACAAAGGCGCCCGCGAGGCCAACAGCCAAGGCGGCGACAGCCAGCTTCAGCACGGTGAGGACCTTCAATGCGCGTTCCTTCCGTCAACCGGCTAACACCCGTGAACGACAAAGCGCGCATGCGGGCACGCGCGCTTCACGATGATTGCGATCCGATCAGTTCGCGTCACTGCAGCGGAGTCTGCATGCGCTTGAACGAGTCGCCAACGCCTGGTGCATAGCCGCCGCGGGCGCCGTGGCAGCTTCCGCATGTTGATGCAAGTTTCGGATATTCGACCTTGAACGTGGCTTCGTCCGTGATCGCGGCCGCCGTCAGCTTCGCGTCGGCGGCCCATTTGTCGATGATGGCGTTAAACTCAGCCCGCGCTTCCCAGACTTTCGCCGTTGCCTCGGTGGCGCCGGTCTTTGAATCATCCGGAAAACCAGCCTTGAACTTGCCTGCGTTGTCCTGGATCGCCTTCAAAACCGCCTGGACCGGCGCCATGTTGAAGGGCAATTCGCCCCGCATCATCTTGAAGGGATCGCCACCGGCCTGGGCAATCGCCCGCATGGCTTCGCGGCGCTGTTTGATGGCGTCTGCGTTCTGGGCAAAGGCTGCGGTGGCGGCAACAAGCGTTGCTGCGGCGAAGATGACGAGACGGCGCATGGTCAGGATCCCTGTTGCGTTGTTGAGTGTCGTACCTGCTTCGCTCACGCCAGCCAGACATCACGCGAGATCTGCGCAGCGTCTCATCTGATTAAAGGAACGCGCGACACTGTGTCAGACGCTATATCCCGCATCATCCGCGTGTAAACCGATGCAAGCCAGCATAGCGGACACATTAAGTTGATCTTGCGGCTGCGCAAAAACGTTCATGCAATGCTGCCAGACCTGCAAACGCTGTCAGCCCTGCTTGGCGGGCGTGCGCACAACGAGGCCATCAAGACTGTCCTTGACCTTGATCTGGCAGGAGAGGCGCGACGTCGGTTTCACGTCAAAGGCGAAATCCAGCATGTCCTCTTCCATCGGCTCGGCCTTGCCAGTGGCGGCAACCCATTCGTCGGCAACATAGACATGGCAGGTCGCGCAGGCGCAGGCGCCGCCGCATTCGGCCTCTATGCCCGGGATGGCGTTCTTGATGGCTGCTTCCATGACAGTCGATCCGGCTTCGGCCTCGACCACGCGCGCAGTGCCGCCCGCATCAATGAAGGTAATCTTCGCCATCGCACCCAGTCCTGTTCCGAAAGCCATGAAACGGGCGCGGGACATGACAGTCCGCGCCCGCGAGAGCGTTCCAGTTAAGGTGTGACGACGGCGTTGTGAAGCGGCCTTGCCGCCGCAACCCGGTGAAATTTCAGGCTGCGCGGCGCAGCGCGGCGATGGCGGCGCGGGCTTCGTCTGTGGCGAGGGCGAGTTCGCCGAAGCCGTCCGCGACGGAGCGGTGCGTGAGCGCCTCCTCCACCTTCTCCGCCGCCAGCGCCACCTGCCAGGCGCCGATCGCTCGGGCGGCGCCCTTGAGCGTATGGGCGGCGTCGCTGCCAATTCTCGCGTTGGCGCTGCGGATGACCATCAGATGCTTCACGCACTGGTCGGCAAAAAGCGCAAGCAATTCCTGTTCGAGGTCCTGGTCGCCGCCGCATTGGCGGGCGAGGTGAACAAGATCGATGGGGGATGCTGCCGTGTTCATGGTCATGGCCGTTCGATCTCCCCTGACCGATTCCATCCTTTGTCGGTGGCAGCAGCTTCTACCGGCATGGTAACCGAGACGTTAACGACGTTTGATAAAGATTGAACCCGGACGGTTTCTTTCCCGCCAGCGGTCATTTACCTTTAGAAGTGGTAAACGTGCGGGCCAGTCAGGTCCGTGCGCTGGTGCGTGGCGTGAAAAGGCGGCTCTCATGTCCAAGATCAAGAAGCAGACTGACCCCACCGAAGCGGCGCTTTCGGCCATCGAGGAGGCCCTGAACCAGGAAATGGCGCGGTCTGCCAGCGCAGCCGCACAGGGCGCGGGGGTGGTCGATCCGCCCGAGCCGCGCTTGCCATCAGTGGGCGACAAGGAGCTTGGCGCCATCGAGCCGAAGCCTGTCGCGCCGGCGTCGCTGCCGCCTGTGCCGCCCCCGGCTGCCACACCTGCTGTCGTTGCGCCCGACACCAGCCGCGTCGCCAATGATGACGGCCGCAATATGAGCGATCTCATCCAGTCCTTCTCCGCGAAACCGTCCCGCCGTCCCTATCTGATCTCCCTGCTGGGATCGGTGCTATGGACAGCCGGCATCGGGTTCCTGCTGCACGAACAGCATGGCGGTCTTGATGCGGCTGTGAGTGCCGTCATGGCCTTCAACCCTGGCCAGTTTGCGGTCCTTGGCGGCGTGCTGCTGCTGCCGATCTTCGTGATGTTCGCGCTCGCCGGCATTTATGTCCGCACCAGCGAGATGCGCTTGTCCTCTCGCGCGATGACCAATGTGGCCATGCGCCTGTCGGCGCCCGAAACAGTCGCCAGCGACGCCATGGTGTCGCTCTCGCAGGCCATCCGCCGCGAAGTGGCGGCGATGGGCGACGGCATCGAGCGGGCAGTGGCGCGGGCCGGCGAGCTCGAAACCATCGTCCGCTCGGAAATTTCCACGCTTGAACGGGCGTACTCGGACAATGAGGTCCGGCTGCGCGCGCTGATCGACGAACTCGTCACCCAGCGCGAGGCGATCGTCAGCAATTCCGACCGCGTCAAGACCGCGATCAGCGGCGCACACGAGAACCTGTCACGTGATCTTGAAACAGCAAGCCGCTCGATCGCGGACGCGGTGAATTCGGCGGGCGAACGCGTCACCGGCGCGCTTGGTAGCAAGGGCGAGGAGATCACCGGCGCACTCAGCCGTGCCGGTGACAAGATGGTCGACGAGATCGGCCTGCGTGGCACAGATCTGGTCGAGCGCCTGCAGATCACCTCCAGCGAAGTCAGCGAGCGGCTGACAAAGGCCAGCGAAACCATTGCCGGTTCGCTCGACGACCGCTCCAACCAGATCGCGCAGCGCCTCGAAAGCACCTCTCTGGCCGTCGCAGGAGAACTCGACAGCCGTTCGCAGGCCGTGGTGGCCCGCCTCGCCGCGTCGACAGAACATGTGACAGCGCAACTCGACGCCAAGTCACAGGAGATCACGGCGTCGCTCGAGCGCACGGGCTCGGTGCTGACCGAGGGGCTGACCGGCGGCGCGCGCGAAGTGACCCGCTCCATTGCCGAAACCGGTCGTTCCGTCGCCGAGGCGATCGCTGTGCGGGCGTCCGAAGTCAACGATACGCTCTCGCAGACCGGCACACGTCTCAGCAGCGACATCGCCAGCTGTGGCGAAGAGGTCGTGAACCGCTTCAACGCCACTGGGTCGGAGCTGATCGGGCTATTGTCAACCCGCAGCAACGAGGTCTCCGCCAGCTTCCAGAACAATGGGGCCGCACTGGTCGACTTGATGGCGAGCCGCGGCCAGGAGGTCAGTGCTACGCTCCAGTCGACGGGCGAAAAACTTGCGGAGACCATCGCCAGCCATGGTGAGAGCGTTATCAGCCGCTTGGGCGCGACTGGCTCCGAGCTGGTCGAGGTTCTGTCGGACCGCAGCAACGAGGTCAGGTCGACCTTCCAGAACAGCGGCCAGTTGCTCGCCGCGACGATCGCCGAAAGTGGCGGCGCCCTGACAAGCCAGATCGCGGCCGCAGGTGCGGCCATCCACCAGACGCTGACCGTCAACGGCAAGGCTGTCGCGGACGAGATCGAGGCCCGGACCGCAAACCTGCGCGAGGTGATCGAAACGCGGACGGCAGAGGCGAAGGGTGTGTTCGCAACCGCGACCGAGACCCTGCAGCAGCGCCTTGCCGCTGAGAGTGAGACGGCGCGCGGGCTGATTGCCAGCACGGGCAAGGAAATCGTGGTGGCCCTGGCCGGGCAGGGCGCCCGGGTCAACGAGGCGCTCGCGGCGAATGGCGCATCGATCATGCAGACCGTCGAAGTGCGCGGCAAGGAGCTGGAAGCCAGCTTTGCCGGGCGTCTTGTCGCCCTGGAGGACATCATTGTCCATCGCGGCGGGCAACTGACCGAGAAACTCTCGACCGACTCGGCGCGTTTCACCGAGGAAATGGGCCAGCGGCTGATGCAGATCGAAACGCTGCTGACCAAGGAAGGCGAGCAACTTATCGACCGCCTTACCCAGCGCACCGATAGCGCCGCGATGACGCTTGTGGCCCGCACCAACGAAGCGGCCGAGGCGATGGAAACCCAGATCAAGGCCTTCGAGGACCGCTCCGGCGCCAAGAGTGCCGAGATCGCCAATTCGCTCGACAGCCTGATCGCGCGTATCGACACCAATCTCGGCAACCGCGCGCAGGTTCTGAACGAGGCGCTTGTGGAGCGTACGGTCGACATCGCCCGCGTCCTGGCCGAGGGCGGTCGCGACGTGACGCAGGCGCTCGCAGCCAAGGCTGACGAGATCGGTGCGGTCGTGACCTCGAAGAGCGAGGCCCTGACACTGACGCTTTCGACAAAGGCCGACGAGATCAACAACACGCTTGGCGGCCGTGCGCTCGAAATCGCCGACACGCTTGACCAGCGCATCGCGCGCTTCGAGGAGCGTGTCGTCAACCGGCTCGATACCGTCTCCGGCACGCTGGACGAACGCAGCCGCCTGATCGCGGAAACGCTGCAGGCGAAGTCGGACGGCATATCCGCCACGCTGGGCGCGCGGGCCGAGGAACTGCGCCAGCTGTTCGACGATAAGGGTGCGGGCGTCGTGACGGCGCTCGGCCAGCGCGGCGAGACGATCGCCGCCGATATCGCCGCCATCGGTCAGGCCGTGGTGACGACGATCGAGAGCCGCGGCGCGAGCATCGTGGAAGGTCTGCGCGAGCGCGGGGGTGAGATCACCACGGCACTGCAGAGCTCCAGCACCTATCTCACGACCGAGCTCGACCAGCGTACGGGAGCCATCGCCGCGGCGCTGGCCAGCTCGCAGGAGCAGTTGCGTCAGACGCTCGACAGCGGAACGGCCAGCTCCGTCAATACGCTGGTGGCCACCAACGAGCGGATCAGGACCGAGCTGGGCAGCACGCTGGAGCGGCTCGGCGAGGCCAACCGCCTGATGCAGCAGATCGTCGCCAGCGCCAACACAAACCTTGCCGGCATTGGCGACAATCTCGGCGAGCGCGTCACCCAATTGCAGGCCATCCTCACGGCCGTGTCGGACGAAACGAGCCGCGCCAGCTCGCAGGTGGCCCAGCAGGTCGACGCGCTCAAGGGCGTGTCGCAGGGCGCCATCGTGCAGGCCTCCAGCCTTGTCGACCAGCTCGGCGACCAGGGGCGGACGCTGGCCGAGACGACCAAGGAGCACATCGCGGCGCTCTCGCAGGCCACGCGCCAGCTCGAAGCCGTCGAGAACCGGGTCGGCACAGTGCTGCAGGACCGCAAGCAGGGACTCGAGGAGATGCTCCACGCGATCTCGACCCGCACGGAGGACGTCGAATCGATCACACGGTCATTCACCGCGCTGGTTGAGGATTCCCTCAAGGCCGCCGAACAGCGCGCCCGCCAGATCGGGACCGTGCTGGCCGATAGCGCCGAAGCCACCAGCCACGCCATCTCGGACCATTTCGAGACCGTGCGCACCAACACCGGCAAGGAGCGGGCGCGTACTGCCGCTGCCCTCCGGGCGGCCTATGAAGGCGTCGCCGGCGACCTGGGCGGCGGCCTCACGCGCGTCACCGAACAGTTCCAGCAGACTGCTGCAGAACTGCGCGCCATGAACGCCGATATCCAGCGCGAGCTGGAAGCGACCCGTGCCGAACTGCGCAAGGGCGTGCTCGACATGCCGCGCGAGACGCAGGAAACCACGGCCGCCATGCGGCGGGTCGTCGGCGACCAGATCAAGGCTCTGAACGAGCTTTCTGACATCGTGACGCGTTCGGGCCGCACGCTGGATGTTGCGGCGCCGGAAGCACCGCGCGCGCGGGTTGCCGAGCGGGTTGCGCCGCCGCCGCTGGCCCAGCCGCGCGTCGCCGAAATCGCACGCGAGGTTGCCGCGCCACGGGTGCCGCCGCGTCCGGCGCCCGCGCCTGCGCGGCGCGAAGAGCCGCCGATGGCCGAACCTGCCCCTGCGCCGCGCGGCGGCTGGCTTTCGGATCTTCTGACCCGCGCCAGCCGCGAGGAGAAGCCGGCCGCGCAGCCTGGCGTGCCGATGCTGGAAAAGCTCGACTCGCTCTCGGTCGACATCGCCCGGATGATCGACCATGACGCCGCCGTCGAATTGTGGGACCGCTACAAGCGTGGCGAGCGCAACGTGTTCACGCGCCGCCTGTACACCTTGCAGGGCCAGCAGACCTTCGACGAAATCCGTCGCAAATATCGTCGCGACGATGAGTTCAAGGAGACGGTCGACCGCTACAGCGAGGAGTTCGAGCGGCTTCTCGACGAGGGCAGCAATGGCGGCCGCGACCAAGCGATCGCCAACAGCTACCTGACTTCGGAAACCGGCAAGGTCTATACCATGCTGGCCCATGCGAGCGGCCGGTTCGAATAGGCCGCCTTGACCTGACAGGCCCGACGCCGTCAACAAGAAAGGCGCCCGGTCAGGGCGCCTTTTCATGCCGCGGAGCGTGATCAGCCCCGCCCACCCCAGCGCACGATGTCGCGCAGTACCTGCGACATGGCGGCGTCGAGCGCCTGCGCCGCGGCCGGGCCGGAGATGCTGGTGACGGGCACCCGCGCCGCGAAGCTGCGTGCGGCAGTGACCTTGCCGGACCGGTCGCCGACGATGCGCACGGTGACATCGACCACCGCCTGGCTGGTTTCGGTCTCGATCCCGAAGCTGCGGATGTCCGTGTTGAGCGCGAGGTCCGGCACGATCCTGTCGCCAGGCCGCCCGACGCGACCGAGCCGCGACGCGTTCTCGAAGGTCTGGATCAGGCGGGCCTGGAACAGCTTCGGCAGCCGGTCGGCCCACTGGGCGTCGCGGAGATAAGAGAGCGCTCCACCCTCGCGCACCAGGATACGATCCGAGTCAAGCGCCTGCACCGTGGTCGGTTCGTTGACCACCAGTTGCGCGCGAAGGCCCGAAACCGGGCCGATACTGGCAGGCGCGGTCAGGTCGAAGGTCGTCCGCTCCGGTGTTCCGCTGCAGGACGCCAGCCCGCCCGCAAGCGCGAGCGCCAGCATGGGAGCGGATCGGGGCAGACAACGTGCCAGGCAGGTGCAAAGTTGCATCATGAATGATTATCAGAGCGGTCCCGCAAACAGGGCCATGACCGACCCAATCGCAAACCACCTGTGGACACAACCCCCGGCCTGTGGCCGGCAACAAGAAATCACTGGTTGTGAACGGTCGGACATTTCTCAGCGGCGGCCATTGTAGTCCGGGATGGCCGGCTTGTTGCCGAACAGGAGTTGCTGCGGGTTGCGTTCGAAACTGCGCAGGGTTCGGTTGAGATCGTTCAGCGTCCTGCGGCCGTCGCTGGCCAGCGCCTCGATGTCGCGCAGGCCCGGACCGGTGAAGCGGCTGATGCCCGTCGTGATCTCGGCGGTGCGCTTGTCGAGATTGTCGGCAAGGGAGCGGATCGAACGGGCGGCCGCGCCGACATCAGCGAGTGCGCCCTGGCCCTCGCCGCCGGAGGCGGATCCGAGGAAGGTCTGCGCGCCCTTGAGAACGCCCTCGACCTGATCGGCGGCCCGGTTCAGCTTGTCGGTGAGGCCGGCTACCGACTGGAGCGTCTTGGTCACATCCCCGGAGCCGCCTGCGAGCGCGCTGGTGAAGGTATCGATGTTGTCGAGACTGCGGTTGACCTTGCCGATGTCGAGTTGCTTGGCGATGCTTGAGAGGTCGCGGCTGAACTCCTCAAGCTGCGTGGCGAGAGGGCCAATCCGCTCGGCCGCCGCCGAAATGCTGGCCAGCATCTTGCTGATGCCCTCGGAGTTGTCGCCCAGCGCGGCGGAGAATTTCTCGACGTTCCTGATCGTGTTCGCAATCGACTTGTCATTGTCGTCGACCAGTTTGCCGAGCCGTTCGAACAGGTCATCGGTGCGCCGCGCCACATTGCGGACGGTCTCGAGCAGGTCCTGAACCTCGGAGCGTTCGGCAATGATGGTGGGCTGCGGCTGGCCCGCCTTCGCCTGCAGCGCAGGCGCGTCAGCCTTGCCGCCGAGCAACTGGATGGCAACCACCCCAGCGAGGCCCTGCGATTCGATGCGCGCCCGCGTGTCCTCGCGGATCGGCGTGTTGTTGGCGACTTCGGCAACGGCAAAGATCGAGCGCGGGTCATCGGGGAAAAGCTGGATGTCCTTGACTTCGCCGACCCGAAACCCGTTGAAGAGCACGTTGGAGCCGCGCGTCAGGCCGGTCACGGAGCCGGAGAACACGATCCGGATCTCGCGCCGGTCCGCACCGCCGCCGAGCCCGGAAAACCAGGATACAAAACCGAACGCCGCACCCAGCACCGCGAGCGTGAACAGTCCGATCAACGCATAGTTGGCGCGGGTTTCCATCTCAGTCTGGTCAGCCTTTCATCCGTGCGAGCGCACGTTTGCCGCGGAAATAGGACTTCACCCAAGGATGCGTGCTCGTCCTCATGTCCTTCAGTTCACCGACAGCCACAACCTTCTTATCCGCCAATGCGGCGATTCTGTCACAAGAGGAAGCGAGGCTGTCGAGATCGTGGGTTACCATGAACACCGTCAACCCCAAAGTCTGCTGCAAGGTCCGGATCAAGTCGTCAAAATCAGCTGCGCCGATGGGATCGAGCCCCGATGTCGGCTCATCAAGGAACACGACCTCCGGATCGAGCGCGAGCGCCCGCGCCAGGGCGGCCCGCTTGATCATGCCGCCGGAGAGTTCGGACGGAAACTTGTCGCCCGCGTCGGGCCTGAGCCCGACCATCTCGATCTTGAGTGCGGCCAGGTCGTTCATCATTGTCGGCGACAGATCGAGATACTCGCGCATCGGAACCTGGATATTCTGCGCGACCGTGAGCGACGAGAACAGCGCGCCATGCTGGAACATCACGCCCCAACGCTTCTCCAGCTCGCGCCTGCCGGCTTCGGAGACCGAATCGAGGTCAGAGCCAAACACCGAGATCGTGCCGCCCTGCTTCTCGACAAGCCCGAGGATTGCCCGCGTCAGAACGGACTTGCCCGTGCCCGACCCGCCGACAAAACCAAGGATCTCGCCGCGCCGGACATCCAGCGAGAGGCCGTCGAGGATGGTTTTCTCGCCAAAGGCCACGACCAGATCGCGCACCTTGATGATCAGGTCCTGATCGGCTTGGGCCGCGGCATCCATCGCTGTCAGAACCGGATCGAGGCAAAGAACATGGCGAACAGTCCATCGAGCACAATAACCATGAAGATCGCCTTGACCACGGACGCCGTGACCTGTTGGCCCAGCGACTCTGCCGAACCCTTTACGTTCAGGCCCTCGATGCAGGCGATGGCGCCAATGACGACGGCCATGAACGGCGCCTTGATCAGTCCGACGGAGAAATGCCGGTAATTGATGACGCTCTGAAGACGCGACAGAAACGTCTCGGGCGCAATCCCGCCATAGATCCAAGAGACGAGGCCCGCGCCGAACAATCCGGCCATGGAGGCGAGGAAACTCAGGATCGGCATGGCGATGATCAGCGCGAGGATGCGCGGCACCACCAGCACGTCGACCGGATTGAGCCCCATCACGCGCAGGGCATCGATCTCCTCCCGCATCTTCATCGAGCCGATTTCCGCCGTGAAAGCCGAGCCTGAGCGGCCTGCCACCATGATGGCGCAGAGCAGGAGCGCGAGCTCGCGCAAGGTGATGATGCCGACGAGGTCCACCACGAAGGCAGTCGCGCCGAAACGCCGGAGCTGGAAGATTCCCTGCTGGGCGACGATGCAGCCCACCAGGAAGGTGATCAGGATGATGATCGGCGCGCCGCGAAAGGCGATCAGCTCGAGCTGGGTCACCAGCGAGGCCCAGCGGAACGAGGCCGGACGCAGCATGACCCTTCCGATCGCGACCACCACTTCGCCGATGAAGCTGATGCCGCGCACCAGATCCTGTCCGGCTTGAACCACGGTCTGCCCGACATCGGCGAGCAGTTCGACCAGCCGCGAGCGCCGGGGCGGAACCACCGGCTCGTTGCGGTGCCGCACGGCACCGATCAACGTCAGGTGCCTTTCCGATGCGTCCTGCATCTCGACCCTGACCCCGTCGCTGCCCAGCCGATGGCTGATCTGCTCGATGACCCGTGCGCCAAGGGTGTCGAGCCGGTCAAGCCGCTTGAGATCGAGCGACGCCTTGCGGACCTCGCCCAGACTGACCGGCAGTTGCCGCATGATGCTTTCAAGGCGGCGGCCATGATCGAGAGTCCACTCGCCGGTCAGAACGATCGTCGCCTGATCCTGCGCGCAAGTGATCTCGAAGGCAGGATTCGACAGCGTTGTTGTCATGGCTCCGGCTCAAGACGGACGTTGGCCCGGCGCGCGTCCGGCCCCAGACCTAGCGCGCCTCCTGCGTCCGTGTCGAGCGAAACACGCCGCGCGTGGATCACCGCCGCCGCAAGGGTCACGAGGCCCGCCATGGCGATCGGCAGCATTGCGAGGAAGCCCATGGCTCCGAACCGCGCATACAGCACGCCCGAGAGCAGTGTGGCTGCGCCCATCAGGCTGGCGTTGACCGCCGACAGACGTCCCTGGATCGATGCACCGCGGCCGCCAGGCGACAACATGGCGAGAATGGCCATCACGCCCAGCAATTGCGCCCCAAAACTCACCGCATGGAGAGCCTGCACAGCAACGATCGCCGGCAGGGTGACGGCAAATGGCATGGCGGCAAAGCGCAGCACGGCTCCGATGCCGGACAGGCCGAGGAACAGCGCGGCGTTGCGGAAGCTGGCCGAGGCGCTGCGCCCGAACCACCACAGCATCCCGATTTCGGAGACGACGCTGACGGCCCAGAGCGCGCCGATGGTGCTGTCGTCGATGCCGAGCCCGCGCCAGTGCAGGGTCGCAAAGCCGTAGAGCATGGCATGGCTGGCGTTGATCAGGGCCGAAGCGATGATCACCAGCCAGAGCAAGGTGCGGCGGCGCGGATCAATGGCATCCGCGGCCGCTTTCGTCCATGCTGCGGCGCGGGCCATCCGCTCCTCGGGTGCGAGCAGCGCGATGGCCGCCGCCACGAGGCAGCAGGCGCAGAGCGCATATGGCAGCATGCCGATGCCAAGGTGCGACACCATCAAGCCGGCCAGCACGCTCATGACCAGGAACGACACAGAGCCCCACAGACGCAAGCGCGCAAAGCTCAGCCGCGGCTGCCGTTTGACTTCGGCTGTTGTCAGGTGGTCGCCAAGCGGAATCACCCCGGCCGTCAGAACCGCGACGCACGCCATCGCGGCCATCACCGCCTCTACCGACGGCAGCCTTGTCAGGCCGAGATATGCCCCCGCGCACAGTACCTGGAGCAGCATCAGCAGGCGCGCCGCCCCCCAGGGCCGGTCGCCCAGGGACGCGATCGGCTGGGTTGCGAGCATACGGATAATCATGCCTGTCGCCAGGGTAAAGCCGATCTGCTTCTCGCTCAGACCCTGCGACGACAGCCAGGCCGGCATGAACGGCAGATAGATGCCGATGCCGGCGAAATTGGCGGCCTGCAACGCGCTGAGGCGCAGCATGGCGCTGCGCTGCGTGAGGGGGGCGGCGGGCGCTACCGCGAGCGGTGCAGGTTCGTCTGACATGGAGATTTTGTTTACCTTGAACATGTTAGTAACTTTCAGACCACAGGCGCGCCATCGGCGATTCGGTTCGGCAAACATGTTCTCCAGGCATGGCGACAGATGACCAACGATCCAAGTTCACTCCCGGCGGTATCGGAAGCTGACTACAACGCGATCGAGCTGGCCGTGATGGAAACGGCCAGGGGGCGCTGGTTCCTGCGCGAGTTCGCTGCGCGCAACCGCAATGCTGACACAACAATGTTGCTCTCGGCCATCAGCCGACTGGAGCGCACTGTGAGCGGCGAAGAGGCGTTCGGGCAGGTCGATCGGGTTCGCTCCGACCTTGTCGAGATGGCGACGTCCATCTCCGGCCTGTTGCATGATCTCGAGAACTCCAACGTCTCCAACAATGAACGGGTGCGGCTTGGTGAGGCCACCAGCGCGCTTGATGCGATCGTGAAGACAACGGAGAACGCCACGTCCGACATTCTGGCGGCTGCCGAGAGCATCCAGGAGATCGCCTGGCATCTGCGCGAACGGCAGATTGATGAGGCCGTCTGCGACAAGATCGATCATCTCGCGACCGACATCTACACGGCCTGCGGCTTCCAGGACCTGACGGCCCAGCGGACGCAGAAGGTCGTCAGGACGCTCAGCTTTCTTGAAGAGCGGATCAACGCGCTGGTCGATCTTTGGGCAGGGCCAGAGGGAAGGAGCGGCGCGACCATGGGCACCGCGTCGCCGGATGGTTCCCGATCGGTCGCGTCGGCCGTGCCGGCCGACCTCAACCAGCATGACATTGACGTTGTAATCGTCGAACCGCAGGCCGTAGGCAGGCAGGCAGCAGCCGGAGCGCTCGCATACGCCGAACCCGCCTTCCACGCCACGCCGAAGCCGGCCCGGGATGCCGAGGAACCACATGCGGACGACGACATCGATTTTGCGCCAGCGGCGCAAGATCCAGATGCGGCATACGATTCGGTCGTAGCCCTCGAAGCGCATGCTGCCGACATTCCGGAGACCTTTACCGAAGACATCATGGCGTTCGAAGACATCCAGGTGGTCATCGACGACGCCGAGAATCTCGAAATAGAATTCGAGCCGGAAGCGGATCTGCCTGCCGAAGAGGACGCTCCACCGGCAAAGGCGACGGTCACCCATACGGCAGATTCCGGCGCTGCAATGTCCCTGGCACAGATCGATGCCCTGCCCACGACCGCGAAGGCGTTGATCTACGGCTGAACAGCCTGTCGCGGGCGCGCATATCCCCCGTGCGATTTTGCGCTGGCGCGACGGTGATGCACGCCGCATAAAACAACGTCTCTCTAAGGAGTTGTCGCATGGATCTTGGATTGTCGGGCCGAACGGCCATTGTCTGCGCATCGAGCCGTGGTCTTGGTCGGGGAGCGGCCTTCTCGCTGGCGCGGGCGGGGTGCACGCTGGTCCTGAACGGGCGTGATGCTGCCGTGCTCGACAGGACCGCCGGTGAAATCCGGGCAGCGACCGGCGTCAAGGTGACCGCTGTGGTGGCCGATGTCGGGACGCGCGCGGGGCAGGACGCGCTGAGCGCGGCGGCTCCGGAAGCCGACATCCTGATCAACAACAATGGCGGGCCGCCGCCCAAGGGCTTCCGCGAAATCGATCGCGCCGCCATGCTGGACGGCGTCGTCCAGAACATGGTGACGCCGATCGAACTGATCCAGCGCCTCGTCGACGGCATGATCGCCCGCCGCTTCGGGCGTATCGTCAACATCACCTCGGCGAGCGTGATGACGCCGATCACGGGCCTCGACCTGTCATCCGGTGCGCGCGCGGGTCTGACCTCGTTCCTGGCCGGCGTCTGCCGCGAAGTGGCCCACGCCAATGTCACCATCAATAGCGTGCAGCCCGGCATGTTTGACACCGATCGCCTGCGCGGCACGACCAAGAAGCAGGCTGACGCGCAGGGCAAGACCGTCGAGGAGATGGCCAAGACCCGCATGTCCACCGTGCCAGCCGGGCGCTTCGGCACACCGGAAGAGTTTGGCGAGGTCTGCGCCTTCCTGTGCTCGCAGCAGGCCGGCTACATCACGGGGCAGAACATCCTGATCGACGGCGGCTGGTTCCGCTCGGCGTTTTGAGGGTCAGCTCTTCTTGTCGGAGTGGCCGCGCCGCACCCTGCGGACGGCCAGCGCGACGCCGATGACGACCAAGGGGAGGGCAAGGGCGGTCGAGATGACCGGGTCCGGCCCGCCGCCTGCGTCCTTCCACGCCTTGAACAGGTAGCCCAGCAGGCCGAGCACGTAGTAACTGACGGCGGCCACCGAAAGGCCTTCCACCGTCTGCTGCAGGCGAAGCTGCACCTGCGCGCGCTCGTTCATGGCGCGCAGCAATTCCTGGTTCTGGCTTTCAAGATCGATGTCGACACGGGTCCGCAGCAACTGGGCGGCGCGCGCCAGCTTGCGCGACAGGTTTGCCTGCCGCTCCTCTGTAGAGACGCAGGTGCGGATCGCCGGGGCCAGCCGGCGCGACAGAAAGCCAGACAGCGTGGTCTGCCCGCTGACGGCCCGCTCCCCGATGGCCTCCAGCCGGAGTCGGACGAGTTCGTCATAGGCCCGCGTCGCGCCGAAGCGGAACAGGGACGCCGCCGCGCCGCCTTCCAGTTCGGCCGCCAGTTCGGTCAGGCGCGACAGGAGCTTGCGGTTGGCCTCGAAGCCCTCGGTCGCCTGCATCTGCTGCATCAGCCAGGGCAATTGCAGTTCGATCTTGCGGATCGAGGGCGCCAGCGCCTGCGCCTCCGGCAGGCCCAGCAGGGCAAAGGTGCGGTAGGTCTCGATTTCGAGCGCGCGCTGAACCAGAGCGCCGGCCTTCGCTGTGGTCAGCCCTTCATCTATGATCAGAAGCTTCACGTAGCCGTCAGGATCGGCCCGGAAGTCGGTCGCCAGTGTCGCGGCGTTGTCCTCCACCCGCGAGGCGGCCAGATTGGGGATCCCGAAGATCGTCTCGAGGCTGTCGGCCACCTTGGCGGCTTTCAGCAGGTGCAGGTCGATCTGTACTATTGTTGGGCCGGGTTGGGGGAGCTGGTTCATCAGCCGCGCGAAATCGCGGGCGGCAGGCCGGAAGGGCTGGTCATCCGCCCCTGCGGTTGCGTCAAACTCCCAACTGTAGGTGCAGAACTCGCTGTGCCGCTCGAAGCGCAGGATCGCGCCCTGCACATTCACCCGGTGATGGCGCGCATTCGCCGCCGGCGCTGGCAGGCTGCGCTGCGAACAGAAGGCCGCGAGCGCGTCCACCGCCGAGGCGGCCTGGCCGGCGTCGGTCGTGTAGGCGAAGTGCAGCACGCGGCGCGGCGTCTCCATCGTCGCGAAGGGCCGAGCGTGCAGTTCGCCGAGCAACGCGGCACGCGCCGGGTGGTCGCCGTAGACGGGTACTGCCGCCGAACCTGTCATTTCCCGTCCCCGCGAAAGCGCCCTGAGCCTGCCGGATACCTACGCAGTCCGCAGCTTTTCAGATTGTCCGGTTGGTCACATCCGCTCAGGCAAGATCAGGATATCGCGGCCCACATCCGCGATGTTCCTGCGGCCGCAGAAGGCCATGGTCAAATCGAGCTCCTTGTGGATGATCTGGAGCGCCTTGGTGACGCCCTCGCCGCCCATCGCGCCGAGGCCGTAAAGAAAAGCGCGCCCGATATAGGTGCCCTTGGCCCCGAGCGCGACGGCCTTCAGCACATCCTGCCCCGAGACGATGCCGCCGTCGAAATGCACCTCGACCTTGTCGCCGACCTTGTCGAGAATTGGCTGAAGGGCTGCGATGGATGACATCGCGCCATCGAGCTGCCTGCCTCCATGGTTCGAGACGATGATCGCGTCGCATCCCATCTTGACGGCGATCTCGGCGTCTTCGGGGTCAAGGATGCCCTTGATGATGAGCTTGCCGCCCCACATCCGCTTGATGCGCTCAATATCGGTCCAGGACAGGCGCGGATCGAACTGCTCAGCCGTCCAGCTCGAGAGCGAGCTCATGTTCGAGACGCCCTTGGCGTGGCCGACGATGTTGCGGAAGGTCCGTCGCTGGGTTCCGAGCATGCCGAGGCACCAGCGCGGCTTGGTGGCGAGGTTGATCATGTTGGCAATGGTGGGCTTCGGTGGCGCCGAAAGCCCGTTCTTGATGTCCTTGTGGCGCTGACCGAGGATCTGCAGGTCGACCGTCACCACCAGCGCCGAGCAGCCGGCGGCCTTGGCCCGCTCGATCAGGTTCTTCGTGAAATCCCAGTCGCGCATCACATAAAGCTGGAACCAGAATGGCTTCTTCGTTGCCTCCGCCACGTCCTCGATCGAGCAGATGCTCATGGTCGAGAGCGTGAACGGTACGCCGAATGCTTCGCAGGCCCTGGCCGCCAGGATCTCGCCGTCGGCGTGCTGCATGCCGGTCATGCCCGTCGGCGCGCAGGCCACCGGCATGGCGACCGTCTCGCCGATCATGGTCGTGGCCGTCGAGCGGCCTTCCATGTTGATCGCGACGCGCTGGCGCAGCCGGATCTTCTCAAAATCGGTGGTGTTGGCGCGGTAGGTGCTCTCGGTCCACGAGCCTGAATCGGCATAGTCATAGAACATGCGCGGCACGCGCGACTTGGCGAGAAGGCGGAGGTCTTCGATGCAGGTGATGGTCGGCATGGGAACGGTCCGTGCGGGGAGATCGTCAGGTCACTGAAGTACATGCAGTCTGTGTCGTTTCAAGCTGGGCTCATTCCATCACCGCCGCCTTGAGAATGCACACCATGCTCGCTGCGCCTGGCTGGTCGCCGAGGCAGCGCACGGTGTGGGGGCGGTCGCAGCGATAGCGCAGGGTCTCGCCGGCCTTGGCACGCTGCGTTACGCCCGAGACCTCGACCTCGAATTCGCCGGAGGAGACCGACAGGCACTCGACCGATCCGCGCTGGTGGCCTTCGGATTCAAGCTGCCCGCCCGGTTCGGAAGTGACAGCATACCATTGCAGCCATTCCACCGTCTTGATCCAGCCGACGATGGCGAGGCGCATCTTGCCGTCTTCCGACACCAGGATTGGCGTGTCGGCCTTGGTCGATTTCTCGATGAAGGCCTCTTCCTCCGCGTCCGACAGCACGCGCTCGATGGAGACATCCAGCGCCTGCGACAGCCGCCAGATCGTGGCGAGCGTCGGGTTTGTCTCGTTGCGTTCGATCTGGCTGATGATCGACTTGGCCACGCCGGATTGTTCGGCGAGCTCTGAGAGCGACAGATTGTAGGCCTTGCGCAGGCGCTGGATGGTCTTGCCCAGATTACCCGAGATGATCTGCGCGCCGCTTTCCAGCTCCCGCGGCTTGTCCTTGATCTCGATGCCCATGTCGCCCAATCCGATGCCTGCCGGCTTGTCCGGCAAAGCGGACAATTGTTTGTAATTCCGGACTGGACCATGCATGGCTTCGGTCAGCGGTGCAAGGGCGCGCTGTCGCATAGAAGGGCGCGCCGCCGCATTTCGGATCAGCCGCCCTGGCGGCCGACCAGCAGGCCGAGCGCGATCATGCCGCCCAGCGCCACAAGGCCGCAGGCTGCCATGACCCCGAGCGCAACACCTGCCCCGGCCAGATCGATGAGCACCGCGAAGGCCATCGGTGCGAGGGATTTCGCCGCGAGGGTCGGCATGGCGATCGCGCCGAGCGTGCGGCCGTAGTTCTCCCGACCGAGCAGGCCAAGCACGATCACGCCGCGGGCAATGGTCACCAGCCCGTTGGAAATGCCATAAAGCACGGCAAAGGCGACCCTGCCCGCCAGCGTCGCACCGGCCAGTGCCAGTGCCAGCGCCGCGAAGGCAAAGGGCAGGGTGCCCGTCGCGACATAGCCAAGCCGCATTACGGGATAGGTCCCGCCCAGCGCCAGTTCGATCAGCCGCCCTGCCGATTGCGACGGGCCGATCAACGTGCCGACGCTGACGGCCTGCGCCTCGCTCAGCCCCAGCGCCGCAAGCAGGGTCGTGATGTGGACCGACATGCCGTTGCTGACCAGCCCATGCGCCATGAAGACGAGCGCCAGCAGCGCGACGATCTTGCCGCGCAGGGCCGGATCGGAGGAGCCATGCCGCTCGGCTTGCGCCTCGGGCGCGCCTGACGGGGCGGGAGCAGCCTTCTCGCCACTGATGCCGCCCAGGTGAAGCGCGGCGCAGACGACACCGTTCAGGGCGGCATAGACCAGGCACAGGCCGCGCCAGTCCATGAACGACAGCAGCCACAGGCCCAGCGGCCAGAATACGGTGGAGGCAAGCCCGCCGCCAAGGGTGAGCAAGGTGATGGCATTGCGCGCCTTTTGCCCGGCAATACGGGCCAGCGAGGCAAAGGCCGGGTCGTAGAGGCTGCCAGCCATGCCGAGCCCGATGATGGCATAGGCGAGATAGAGCATGAGAGGGTTGGCCGCATAGGCGAGCACCGCATAGCCAACGCCGCCGACCACCGAGCCGATGGCCATCACATGACGGCCCCCGGAGCGGTCAATCAGCCCACCAACGCGCGGAGCGATCAGCCCCGAGGTCAGCATGGCGAGGGAGAAAGCCCCGAAGATCAGGGTCTTGCTCCAGCCCGTCTCGGCCATGATGCGTGGGCCGATCAGCGTGATGCCGTAGAACAGCGTGCCCCAGGCAATGATCATCGTCACCGACAGCACGGCCAGCGTGCGCGTGGCGCCAGCTGGCCAATTCCTGAGAGAGAGCCGGGCCGTCATTTTGACAGGGTCGGCGCCGCTTCGCGAACCTTGGCCTTCAGCAGGCCAAGCTGCTGTTCGCGGAACAGCACGAAGAGGCCCGCTGCGATGACGATGCCGGCGCCGACAAGAACGATGCGGGCGGGAAAATCACCGAACACGAACCAGCCGAGCGCCACGGCCCAGATCATCTGCGTGTATTCGAACGGCGCGATCAGCGAGGCGTCGGCGTAGCGGTAGCTCTGGGTCATCATGATTTGCCCGATGCCGCCGAGGATGCCGATCGCGATTATCGCCGCCCAATCCAGCAGCGTCTGCGGCATGGCCCAGCCGAGCACAATCGTGGTGAGGCCAAGCAGCGCCGTCAGCATCATGAAGTAGAACACGATGGCGCCCGTGGTTTCGGTTTCGGTGAGCTTGCGGACCTCGATCGTCGCCGCAGCGGAGCACAGGGCGCCGAACAGCGCGAACATGGCGCCGATCGCCGGCCCACCCTGAGTCATCTCGGCAAGCCGGGCCGGGGACAGGTGGGGCGACAGCATCAGCGCCACCCCGACGATGCCGATGGCGACGGCGGACCAGCGGTAGATCCGCACCGTCTCGCCAAGCACCAGCGCCGCCAGCACGACCACGAGCAGGGGCGTGGCGTAGCTGATCGCCACCGCATCGGGCAGCGGGATATAGCTCAGGGCCGCAAAGCCGCAGAACATGCCGGTCGAGCCGATGATGCCACGCTTGAGGTGGTTCAGCGGGCGCTTCGTGGTGATCGCGTCCGACAGATGGCGCAGATAGGCGAGCCAGATCAGCAGCGGGATCAGGGCCATGGAGGAACGGAAGAACACCAGTTGCCCGATCGGGTAGCGCACGCTCATCGCCTTGATCAGGGCCGACATGCAGGTGAACGCAAGGCCGGAGATCAGCTTCAGCGAGATGCCGTAGAGTGGCGACAAGGGACCATGACCAGTGTGAAGGAACTGTCTTAGACCACGAGACAGCGCAGCAGGAAAGCCGCCGCCGTGCAAGGCGAACATGCGCTAGAGCATGCTGCGAAAAAGTAGCAACGGCTTTTCGCTGAAGGCATGCTCTAGGTCATTGATCTAGCCGGGCGGAACCGGATTTCTACTCGGCTGCGAGCAGGACGTTGCGCCGCACGACGGGGCCGGTCACCGGAACGTCGGCAAAGCCGGCCTCCTCCAGCACGCTTGGCATCGGGCCGCCGGTGGCCCAGTCGATCAACTCCGCCGTATGTACGACCGGGATGGCGTGGCCGCCATCGACAAAGCCCTTGCCGATCTGGGTCATGCAGCCGATGTTGCCGGTGGCGACGATGTCGGGCCGCGTCTTCAGGATGTTACCGACCTTGCGTTCGCGCAACTGGCCGGCGATCTCGGGCTGGAGGATGTTGTAGACACCCGCCGAGCCGCAGCAGATGTGGCCTTCCGGCACCTCCGTGACCTTGAAACCGGCGGCGCTCAGCAGCTTCTTCGGTCCGTCCTTGAGCTTCTGGCCGTGCTGCATCGAGCAGGCGGAATGGTAGGCGACCGTCAGGCCGATCGCCCGAACCGGAGTCAGTTCAAGGGTTTCGAGGAATTCACTGATGTCCATCGCCAGGGCTGAGACGCGCGCCGCTTTCTCCGCGTAGGTAGCGTCATCGCGCAGCATGAAGCCGTAATCCTTGATCGTCGTGCCGCAACCCGAGGCGGTGATGATGATCGCGTCGAGGCCCTCGCCCTCGATCTCCGCTATCCACGCGTCGATGTTGCGTTTCGCGGCGGCATGGCCGGCGTGCTCCTGGCCCATGTGGTGGACCAGCGCTCCGCAGCAGCCTTCGCCCCTGGGCAGGACGACCTCGACATCATGCCGGTTCAGCAGCCGGATGGCGGCATCGTTGATCATCGGGTTGAGCACGGGCTGAGCGCAGCCGGTGAGCATCGCGACCCGCTTCCGCCGCGTGGCGACCGGGAAGGAGCGTCCTGGAACGGCGGCAGAGCGTGGCGGCACCTGCGCCGGGGCAAGCTGCAACATTGATTCAAGTCGCGGACCCAACGCTGGAATCATACCCAGCAAGCCCTTGAAAGGTCTGACGATCATCGCGCCGAGAATGGCGAGGCGAAAGCGGTTGGGGGAGGGCAGGATGGCGCTGAGCACCTTGCGCATCAGCCGGTCATGCCAGCTGCGCGTGTAGGTTTCCTCGATATGGGCGCGGGCGTGGTCGACGAGGTGCATGTAGTGCACGCCGGATGGGCAGGTGGTCATGCAGGCCAGGCAGCTCAGGCAGCGGTCGACGTGCTTGACCACCTCCGGCGTTGCCGGCTTGCCGTTCTCGAGCATGTCCTTGATCAGGTAAATGCGCCCGCGCGGTGAATCCAGCTCATCGCCGAGCAGCAGATAGGTCGGGCAGGTGGCGGTGCAGAAGCCGCAATGCACGCAGGTGCGCAGGATCTTCTCCGACGATGGCATGCGCGGATCTGAGGCGAGCTGTTCGGGGGTGAAGTTGGTTTGCATCGCTCACATCCCCGCATACATCCGGCCCGGCTCGAAAATGCCGGTTGGATCGAAACTGTGCTTGATGCCGCCGGTCAGTGTCTGAAGCGGACCGAGCGGCTGGAAGACGTCGAGGCTGGCGCGCAGTTCGCGCGGGGCGCGGATCAGTGTGGCGTGGCCGCCCGCGCTGGTGACGGCGGCGCGCACGGTGGCGCTGGCCGCATCGCCGGTGGCGGGAACGCTGAGCCAGACGAGGCCGCCGCCCCAGTCGTAGAGCCAGCGCGCGCCAGGCACGGCGGCCGCGATGGTGGCGACCATGGCCGGGGCACGGGTCGGCGCGGTCGAGATGCGCCAGATGGCGGCATCCATCGGCTCGGCGAGGAATTCGCAATCGCGGACGCCGCGCCAGAGGCGGGCCGAATCCTCGCCTTCCAACAGCGTGATCTCGCCATAGGCAGCGAGCAGCGTGCGGAACGCGCCGATGCGGTAGTCCAGCGAGACACTGAAGCCTTCGAGGCGCAGGATGGTGCGCGCCAGCGGCCTGCCGAGACCTGCCGGCAAGTGAGCGGCTGCGCTGGGCTCAAAGGGTGAGCCAAGTGCCGCGGACAGGGCGGCGACGGCACGTTCGTCCGACAGGTCCTTGAGCAGCATCGTCACCGTGCGTTCTGGCCGGGGCAACACCTTGAAGGTGACCTCGGTGAGCAGGCCGAGCGTGCCCCAGGAGCCGGTGACCAGCTTGGCCAGATCAAGCCCGGTGACGTTCTTCATCACACGGCCACCGGACTTGATGGCCTCGCCGCGCCCGTTGACGATGCGCACGCCGATCAGGCTGTCGCGGCAGGCTCCGGCCTGGATGCGGCGCGGGCCGGAATGATTGCCCGCCACCACGCCGCCAATGCTGGGCTCGCCCCTGGTGCCCAACAGCGTCCTGTGATCCATCGGCTCGAAGGGCAACATCTGGTTCTTCGCAGCCAGCGTCGCCTCGATCTCGGCAAGGGTGGTCCCGCCGCGCGCGGAGATCACCAGTTCGGCGGGTTCATAAAGCGTGACGCCGCTCAGGCGCACGGTGGAGATCGTGACCTCGGTCTGGTTCGGGCGACCGATGCCGGCGCGCGTGGCGCCGCCCTTAATGGTTACGGGCTTGTTCGTGAGCGCCAGATCGGCGACGATCTGCGCGGCGTCTGCCTCGGATTTGGGGGTGAAGAGGGTCACGCCGCGACCCTGCCTTCGAGCGGGAAGACCTTGGCCGGGTTGAGCAGCCATTTCGGATCGAACACGGCGCGCACGCGCATCTGCTGGTCGAGATCGCATCTGGCGAACTGGACCGGCATCAGGTCGCGCTTCTCGACGCCGACGCCGTGCTCGCCCGTCAGGCAGCCGCCCACCTCGACGCACAGGCGCAGGATGTCGAGCCCGCAATCCTCGGCCTTCTGGCGCTCGACCGGATCATTGATGTTGTAAAGCACGAGGGGGTGCAGGTTGCCGTCGCCGGCGTGGAAGACATTGGCGACACGTAGGCCATAGTGCTTCACCAGCTCATCGATCCGGGTCAGCACCTCGGGCAGGCGGCCTGTCGGGATCGTGCCGTCCATGCAGATGTAGTCGGCGATCTTGCCGGTCGCGCCGAAGGCAGACTTTCGGCCCTTCCAGATCGCGGCGGTCTCCATCGCGGATTTGCTTTCCTTGATGGTGGTGACGCCATGCTTCCGCGCGATCTCGATGATGCGCACGAGCTGGTCGTCCATCTACTGCTCGGAGCCCTCGACCTCGATGATCAGCAGCGCTTCGGCATCCATTGGATAGCCGGCATGGGCGAAATCCTCGCAGATCGCGATGGCCATCTTGTCCATATATTCCATCGCCACGGGGATAATGCCTGCCCCGATGATGGCGGCTACCGCCGCGCCGGCCAGCTCGGGCTTCGGAAAACCGAACAGCACCGGCCGCGCGCCTTCCGCCGCGCGCAGGATTCGCACTGTGGCCTCGGTGACGATGCCGAGTTGGCCTTCCGAGCCGATCATCAGGCCGAGCAGGTCATAGCCGGGCGCGTCAAGGTGGTCGCCGCCAATCTCGATGATCTCGCCGTTGAGCAGAACCATCTTCAGACCGACGATGTTGTTGGTGGTGACGCCATACTTCAGGCAGTGCGCGCCGCCAGAGTTCATGGCGATGTTACCGCCGATGGAGCAGGCCAACTGCGACGAGGGGTCGGGCGCATAAAAGAACCCGTCCGCCATCACAGCCCCGGTGATCGCAAGATTGGTCACGCCAGCCTGCACCCTTGCCGTGCGGTTGGCATAGTCGATTTCGATGATCCTGTTCATCTTGGACACGCCGATGACGACAGCGTCCTCCTGCGGCGTCGCGCCGCCGACGAGCGAGGTGCCTGAGCCGCGCGGAATGACCGGTACGCCTTCCGTGCTGCAGTAGCTCAACACGGCGGCCACTTCCTCGGTGGTTGACGGCAGCACTACGGCCAGAGGCACCTTGCGGAAGGCGGTCAGCGCGTCGCTCTCATAAGGGCGCAGCTCGTCCTCATGGGTGATCAGCGCGTCAGGCGCGACCAGCCGGGCGAGTCCTGCGAGGATGGCGGGCCGGCGTGCGATGATCGCGGCATCCGGCGCTGGAAAGGCGATGGCTGACATCGGCGAAGCTCCCTGATCTCGCGCGGATGATTGAACCCACCCGTCCTTGATGTCTAGCTAGCGCATTCGCGGATCACTTGAAATGGGACAGAAAGCCGATCATTGTTTCCGAATTGGAAAAGATGGTTGACTGCGGCTCTGTGCCCCTCTCTGTCTCGACAGGCTGATGAGGGGATTGCAGTTCGTTCGCAGCCGGGGGCGGATACACATGGACCGGCTTGGCGACCTTGATGTGTTCGCGCGCGTCGTCACGGCGCGCTCGATGTCAGCGGCGGGGCGCGAGCTGAAGCTGTCGCCGGCCGTGATCTCCAAGCGCATCCGCCGCCTTGAGGAGCGGCTTGGCGTCCGCCTCCTGCAGCGCACGACGCGGCAGCTGTCGCTGACCGAAGCGGGGCAGGGGTTCTATGAGCGGGTGATCTCTATCCTGTCGAGCGTCGAAGAGGCCGAGGCCTGGGTGGCTTCGGGCGCCGCAACGGCTCGGGGCGTCCTGCGTGTCTCGGCCCCGACATCGTTCGGGCGGCTGCACATCGCACCGCACCTGAAGATGTTCCTTGACCAGAACCCGCTCGTGACCGTCGATCTGGTGCTGAGTGACGGCTTCGTCGACATTGTCGGCGAGAGTTTTGACCTCGCGGTCCGCATCGCCGACCTGCAGGATTCCAGCTTGGTGGCGCGGCGGCTCGCGCCCAACCACCGGGTGCTCTGCGCCACGCCGGCCTATGTGGCAGCCAGAGGGCAGCCGGGAACGCTGGATGATCTGCAGCAGCACACGCTGATCGCGCACAATGCCGACCAGTGGCGGCTCGATGGGCCAAAGGGGGCCGCGACGGTGCGGGTCAATGGCCCATTGCGGACCAACTCCAGCGAGGTGGTGCGTGAGACGCTGTTGGCCGGCCTCGGCATCGCCTTGCGCTCGACCTGGGATGTCGGGCCTGAACTGAAGGACGGGCGGCTCGTGAGGCTGCTGCCCGAGTTTTCAGGCGGCAAGCGCGTCGCCATCCACGGCGTCTATCCCAGCCGCCGGCACATGGAGCAGAAAGTGCGCACGTTTCTGGATTTCTTGGCAGGGCTTTACGGGCCGGTTCCCTACTGGGACGAGGGGCTGGGGCTTTAAGCGGCGTTTGCCGCGCTCATTCGGCGGGCGCGATATCGGCCTTGCGCAGCAGCGTCGTCTCGTGGCCAGGCCTGGGATGGCGCGGCACCAGAAAGGCGAGGGTCAGCGAGACGCTGGCGATCGCCATGCCGATGTAGAATACGACCGACGGGTCGATCGTGGTCCACAGCACGCCAAAGGACACCGGCAGGCCGACGGCGGCGATGTGGTTGATCGAAAAGGCGACGGCCGCGGTGGGAGCAATGTCGGCTGGGTCGGCGATCTTCTGGAAATAGGTCTTCTGGGCGATGATCAGCGTGACGAACATGCCGTCCAGCACGAACAGCTTGCCGACCACGAACGCGCCCCAGTCACCAAAGACGCCCTGGCTGGCCAGCGCATAGCCGAAAAAGACACAGATCAGGGAGATGTTCTCGATCTGGATAGTCAGCCGCTCGCCGAGCTTGCCGATCAGCCCGCCGATGGTGGGCGCGACGACGACGTTGGTGGCATAGGTCGCGAGCATCAAGACGGCGATGGCCGAAAGGTCATAGCCGAAGCGCTCAACCAACAGGAAGCCGCCGAAGGCCATGAAGATCTGCCGCCGCGCCCCGGACATGAAGGTGAGCGCATAATAGAGCCCATAGCGCTTGCGCAGCACGAGACCCTTGTTCTGCGGCGTGGAGCCCTGAACGCGCGGAAAGAAGGCCCACGCGCCCGCCGCCAGCAGAATGGTCGCGCCGCCGGCGCACAGGAACAGCGTCTGCCAGCTTGGCTGGAAGAGCTTCCAGGACAAGGCAATCACGCCAAACGAGAGAAGCTGCGCCGCCGCGACGGCGCTGGCGACCTTGCCAAGCGTCCGGGCGGCCTCGTCCTTCGGAATGATCTGCAGCGACAGCGCCTGCTGGGCGGTCTCGAAATAGTGGAATCCGACCGACATGACGAAGGTGGTGATCAGGATGCCGGTGAGGGACGGATAATAGCCTGTCAACGCAATGCCGAACCCAAGCAAGAACAGGCTGAGGTAGGCCAGGAGCTGCTCGCGCAGGAACAGGAACAGCACGATTGCGGTGAACGCCATGAAGCCGGGGATCTCGCGCACCGACTGCATCATGCCGATATCGAGGCCGGTGAATCCCGCTGCTTCCTTGCCGAAATTGTTGACCAAGGCCTGCCAGCAGGCGAACCCGATCCAGTTGGTGAAGGCCAGCGTCATCAGGAAGGTGACGGGCGAGGTGCGCGAGAACAGCTTGGGAGAGGGGGGCGACATCGGGCTGGCCTCGGCAGCTGCGCCCGACGGATGGCCCTGCGCAACAGCCCCATATGACTGACGCCGCCCTTTGGCGTCAATTGTGCCGCCGGCCCATCGCCCATGCGGGCGTTGCGCGCGGCGCTGATCAGGATCAAGGATTTGCCATGAACGGCGCGCCATACTGGCTGCGTCAACAGGAGGCTGACCCATGTTCAAGATGATTCTCGTCCCGATTGATCTCAGCGACATCGTCGTGGCCCGGCCGGCCCTCGACCGCGCCGTGGCGCTGGCGTCGCATTCGGGCGGGCAGTTGCGGCTTGTCAGCGTCCGGTCCCTGATGCCGGTGACCTACATGGAGTATATGCCGGCCGATTTCGACGTCTCATCGAAGGCCGAAGCTGACGTCGAGCTCAAGGCCGTCACCGGAGAACTGGCCCTGCCGCGCGACAAGGTGAGCCATGTGGTCCGTCTGGGCTCGATCTACGGCGAGGTGCTGGAGGAGGCGAAGAGCTGGGGCGCCGACCTGATTGTCGTGGGTTCGCACAGGCCGTCGATGGCGACCTATCTGATCGGATCTAATGCGACCACGATCGTACGCCACGCGGTCTGCTCGGTGCTGGTGGTCCGGTGAAGCTCAGGGCCCCTGTTTAGGCATCAGGTCGGCAGGGATTTCGCCCAAGGCCAGTTCGCGGGGCCGGTTGAGCCTGACCATCGGCCACATCTGCCAGGCCGCGATGGCGGCCAGACCCACGCCGATCCAAACGGCGCCGACAACGCCCTGTTGCCAGGCGCGGAAGGAGAAGTAGGACATCATCAGGACCGAGATGGTGGCGATTGCGGCGAACAGGGCCCAGATGACGGGCGGTTTGCCGGCCACGAAACGGGCCCTTGGGTTGAGCCGTGCGATGATGGCGCACAGTTCGCGGATGAAGCGGATGTAGCGTGCCCCGCCGCGCTCGATCTCGACCATCGAGCGCCATGAAATGTCGCCGATGGTGATGGTCTTGCCATCGCTGAGACGAAGCTCCGTGACATAGCCGGTGGACGCGATGTTGCCCGGCTTGAAGGTGAAACGCACCTGTTCGACGCTGACGAGGCGAACCCGGTCGATCTTGCGGGTGGAATCAATCACCAGCACATCGCCTTCGATCTTGTAGGAAAGATCAAATCCGATCGGGCGCGGCTTCTGCCGATAGCTGGGCAGGCCGAACTCTTCGTCATCGACCAGCGGCGGCGGGAGAATGGACATTCAGGGGGTGTAAGCCATGGCGCCGGGCCTGTGCAAGCGCCGGTGTGCAACTGAATGGCCGGCGCATCCGTTTGACCGCTTCGGCTGTACATGCAGCAGTCACGTCCGTGCGGCGTGTCCAAACAGATCGAAGGGTCAGCCATGCTGCCGCGCCGCCTTGTCCTGTCGATGTTGGCCCTTCCACTGCTGCAGGCATCGTGTTCGCCGCTGGTCACGTTCGCCGCGGTTGCGGGCGGCGATCCGGGCGCCCGGCGCAGCGCTGGCGGCATTGCCGATGGCCCGCATCCGCGCCAGCAACTCGACATCTATCGTCCGTCCGGTGCGCTGGATGGCGACGGTGCGCACGTGGTGATGTTTATCCATGGTGGCTCATGGAACTCGGGTAGCCGGCTGGATTACGGCTTTATCGGGTCGGCGATGGCGGCGCGCGGCTTCGTGACGGTGATCGTCGACTACCGCCTTGTGCCAGAGTTCCACTTTCCCCCGTTTCTGGATGATGGCGCGCTGGCCCTGGCGTGGGTGCGCGACAACATCGCAAGCCATGGTGGCGATCCGGCCCGGATCGGACTCGCGGGACATTCGGCCCGCGCCTGCAATGCCGTGATGCTGGCGCTGGAGGCGCGCTATCTCAGGGGGCGGGCGTTGATCCGCACCTTGTCAAGGCTGTGGTCGGCATCTCCGGGCCTTATGATTTCCATCCGTGGCACTCGCCGGAGGCGCAGGCTGCCTTCGACGCCTGGCCCGATCCGAAGGCGACGCAGCCGGTCAACCTCGTCCGTTGCGATGCGTTGCCGATGCTGACCGGCGATCAGGACACGACCGTCAGGCTCACCAACACAATGGCGCTGGCCGCGCGCCTCAAGGCAGTCGGAGCGCCGGTCAGCAGTCGGATTTATCCCGGACTTGGCCATGTCGACATCCTGACCGGCATGTCCCGCCTGCTGCGCCAGCGGGGAACGGCGCTGGATGACATGGACATGTTCCTCAAGGCCCGCCTCGGGGCGAGGGCGCCATGACCGCCGGCCATGGCCGGTGCTCGCGCGTGTGCCGCTCAGCCTGCTCTACGGCGTTGCCGGCCTTGCCCATCTGCTGGCTCCTGAGCCGTTTGTGACGATCACGCCGGCTTTCGTGCCTTGGCCTGAAACAATTGTGCTTCTGACAGGCCTTGTGGAGTTGCTGGGCGCCATTGCACTGCATCTGCCGCGGCTCAGGGCGGCAGCTGGTCCGCTTCTGGCCTTGTAGGCGCTGTGCGTTTGGCCCGCCAACATCAATCACGCGATGCAGGGACTAGAGGTCGGCTTTGTGCCGACGAGGTGGTGGTATCACGGCCCGCTGCTGGCTTTGCAGCCGGTGCTGATCTGGCTGGCTCTGTTCGCGGGCGGCTGGACCGGGCAGTCCTTACGCCCCGCCGGCATGCGGACCTCGGCACGGGTCAGAGCGTGGTCAGGAAGCTCTTTGACGGCGCAAAGAAGTACTCGCCGCCCTTCATCGTGACAAAGCCGTGGAACTCGAACGAGGCCCTGTCCGGGTGATCGGAGCCGTCCGGCCACTTCGTATCAGCCGGCGCCTTGCTTTCCCTGGCCGAGCACCGGGTCAAGGCCGCTGTTCGGCGCGACAAAGCCGGTGTTGTTGGCCCAAGTGGCTTGCGTGAATTCGAACTGGTTCTCGATGCTCGACATGTAGGCCATGAACAGCAGGCCGACATCCTTCGTCGGCACGAGGTCAAGGAACTGCTTGTCCGCGTCCTGGGTGCGCTCGCCGTGGGTGATGCCGCGCCGGGCCATGATGTGCCCGCGCTCGGACGCGACCGTTACGCCGAACTGAGCCCGCTTGACCGCGCTTTCCCCGCGCGGGTTCGTCTTGCGGATGTGCGAGCGGAACGGGCACATCGCCCCTTTGGGGTCTGAGTTGTCGTTGAAGTCGTTGGCCGGGCCGAGCCCGTCGGTCTGCTGCATGATGAAAGGGGTCCCGTCCTCGAAACGTCCAACGGCCATGGCGCCGGCACGTTTGCGATCACGGTGAGGCCGAGGGCTGTCGCCAGCGACTGCTCCTTGTCCTTGAAGCCCTTCACATTCTGGTCGAGCTTGCGGAAGACGACGTCGCTGCCGAAGCTTGAAGCGGCGCTGGCGCCGCCCTTGTCCTGCACCAGAACCTGCCTGAGCGGGAAGCCGGGGTCCCATTTCGTGGTCCCCTGCCGTGGCGGCTTCGGCGTCGACATCCTGTTTCAACAGGAGCGGCTGGCTGCGGCCATCGACTTAGCCGAAATGCTCGAGGCCATGCCCGGCCTTGTTCTTCTAGGCCTTGCCAACCTCACGCCCGAGCACGGTGATGCCACCCAGAGACAACAGCGCAGTCCACCGATCCGCCTGGGCCAGGACCTCGGCCTTCGTCGTGTCGGCGATCAGCAGCAGGCCGTGAACAACGCGGCCAGGCTTGTTCTGCCGGACATGCTTCTCCCACGCTGATGAAGGCGGATCAGTGAGATTGACGGCTCTCGCCTTGAGGGCTGCCCTGAAAGCTGCGCCGGACGGCTGCTTCGATGCCGGGACGCCCAGCGCACCGTAGCCTGCGGCGGTGATGTGGAACGACAGAAAGCAGCAACCGGACAGCTTGGTCGTCCTGAAGACCTTGGCGTCACGCAACTGGTTAAGCGCGCTCTGGACCTGGCGTCCGACACTTCTGCGGACCGCCTTGACTTTCGGGATTGTGCTCCCGAGGTTCAGGAACAGATGAGCGGTTTGCTCTCCGCCATGCCCCTTCTGGATGTTGCCCTGAAGATCTTCAAGCATCCTGAGCGTATCGCCGCTGGCAGTCTCCCAGTTCAAATTTATTGTCAGATTAACAGGCATATAGGGCTCCCCTCGAAGCCCACCATGACAAGGTGGTGTGGTTTAACGCCCCCCAACGTCGACATCATATTCTCTTGACGTTACGGCATAACGAGCCTTTTCTGGAATTTCCTTGTGGATTTTTCAAGCCCTCCTGAAACCGGCGACACCGCACGGGAACAGATCGGGTCGCGACAACGCCGTGTCAGCGCGACAGGGTCTTGATGGCGCGCTCAAGGCCTTCAAGCGTCAGCGGATAGATGCGCCCGCCCATCAGTTTGCCGATGAGGCCGGTGGAATGGCTGTAGCCCCAGCGAAGCTGCGGGACCGGATTCAGCCAGACCGATTTGGGGAAGCGTTCGGTGAGCCGCTTCATCCAAACCTCGCCTGCTTCCTCGTTCCAGTGTTCGACCGAGCCTCCTGGCTGCACGATCTCGTAGGGGCTCATGGCCGCATCACCGACGAAGACGCAGCGATAGTCGGCGGGATATGTGCGCAGGATGTCCCAGGTGGACAACATCTGGTCGTGACGGCGGCGGTTCTCGCGCCAGACGTGCTCATAAGGGCAGTTGTGGAAATAGAAATGCTCGAAATGCTTGAACTCGGCACGGGCGGCCGAAAACAGTTCCTCGGCCTGTTCGATGTGCCAATCCATCGAGCCGCCGACATCGAGGAACAATAGAACCTTCACTGCGTTGCGCCGCTCGGGGCGCAGCTTGACGTCGAGATAGCCATGCTCGGCGGTCGACTTGATGGTGTCGTCAAGGTCGAGTTCGTCAGCCGCGCCCGTGCGGGCGAATTTGCGCAGCTTGCGAAGTGCGAGGCGCATATTGCGCAGGCCGAGTTCGCGGCTATCGTCGAAGTCCTTGAACTCGCGCTTGTCCCAGACCTTCACAGCGCGAAAATTGCGGTTGCCATCCTGCCCGATCCGCACGCCTTCGGGGTTGTAGCCATAGGCGCCGTAGGGCGAAGTGCCGGCGGTGCCGATCCATTTCGAACCGCCCTGATGGCGGTCTTTCTGCTCTTCGAGGCGCTGCTTCAGGGTTTCGAACAGCTTGTCCCAGCCGAGCGCTTCGATTTTGGTCTTTTCTTCATCGGTGAGATACTTCTCAGCGAGCTTGCGCAGCCATTCGGCCGGCAGCTCAACCTGTTCAAGAGAGTCCGATAACAACTCCATGCCCTTGAAGACATGAGCGAAAACAAGATCGAAGCGATCAAGGTGGCGCTCGTCCTTGACGAGGCAGGTGCGGGCGAGATGATAGAAATCGGTTACCCGATATTCGGCGACATAGCCCTCGACGCCATCCAGCAGCGTGAGAAATTCACGCAGCGTAACCGGGACTTTTGCGGCGCGCAGCTCGGTAAAGAGGGTGAGGAACATTGGCTGAGACTACGATCGAATGGGGGAGCTGTCACGCTGTGCGTTGACGGGGCATTGTGGCAATCCCGGAGTCATGCCCCATCGCGCTGTGCGGCAGTTCCGCGGCGGGCCCTGATCCGCGCGACGCTGGTGCGGGCTTCGCCGCGGTCAATGGTCTGGAACTCGGCGCGGAACTGGTCGCGGCGTTCGTGCACGGAGGCGATCGCGAGCCCTAGCGGTACGCCTGCGCTGATCAGCGTCGCCTCGGCCAGATGCAGGCTGGCCTCAAAGGCTTCGGGAACCGCCTCGGTGACGCCGCGCTCATAGAGCAGGCGGGCATGGGCCCGGTCCTTCGCGCGGGCGACGATGACGAGGTCGGTGCGCATTCCGCGTATGACGGTCGAGACCTTTTCCACGGCGGAGCGACTATCCATGGTCACGACGACTGCGCTCGCCTTGTCGAGGCCGCAGCGCTCGAGGAATTCGGGGCGCGAGGCGTCGCCGTAATAGACCGGCCTGCCGGCGCGCCGCCCGGTCGCCACCGAAGCCGGATCGGTGTCGACGGCGAGGTAGGGCACCTTGTTCTCATTCAGCATCGAGGCGACAAGCTGGCCGACGCGGCCGAAGCCCACGACGATGACCTTGGCCCCGCCATGGCCGTCTGGCTGCACCAGCGCTTCCTCCGGAAGCACGGCCTGCGGCGTGAAGCTTTTCGCCAGGCGCCGTCCGGCGATCCCCACCAGCGGCAGGATGGCCAGCGACAGCGAGGCGACGGTCAGCGCAAAGCCGCCGAGATCGGCTGCGACAACCTTAAGGCTGACCGCAAGGCCGAGAACCACGAAGGCGAATTCGCCGGCCGGAGACAGGAGCGCCGCCCCTTCGAGCGCGGCAGGACGGCTGATGCGGAACAGGCGCATCACCGGATAGGTGACGGCCGCCTTGATGATCAGCAGCGCCATCACCGCGCCGGTGATGGCCAGAGGTTGGGCAATGATCTTGCCGACATCGAGCGACATGCCGACGGCGAAGAAGAACACACCAAGGAGCAAGCCCTTGAACGGCTCTATGGTGACCTCGATCTCGCGGCGGTACTCGGTTTCGGCGAGGATCAGGCCGGCGAGGAAGGCACCGAGCGCCATGGACAGCCCGCTGACTGCCGTGATCAGGCTGGTGCCGAAAATCACCAGCAGGCAGGCGGCCATGAACAGCTCGGGGCTGCGGGTGGCTGCGACGCGGCGGAAGACAGGGCGCAGCAGATAGCGCCCAGCGAGGAAGATGGTCGCGACGGCGGCCAGCGCCTTCAATGAGGCCAGCGATAGGCTGCCCATCAGGCTGCTGCCGGCCGCAGCGCCCAGTACGCTGACGA
The DNA here is from genome assembly GCA_026400555.1 of Hyphomicrobiales bacterium. Taxonomy (GTDB): domain Bacteria; phylum Pseudomonadota; class Alphaproteobacteria; order Rhizobiales; family Beijerinckiaceae; genus Allobosea. The sequence continues at coordinate 2,692 of JAPLOW010000168.1, read as the reverse complement.
AGACCAGCAGCGGCACGACCGCGATGTCCTCGAACAGCAGGATCGCGAAGGATGAGCGGCCTGTGATGGTTCCCAGCCGCTTCTGCTCCGCCAGAACCTGAACCACCAGCGCCGTCGAGGACAGGCCGAGACAGGCCCCAACAACCAGCGCCTCGGTCGGCGTGCGCCCGAGGGCGAGAAGGCCCGCGCCGATGGCGATGATGGCGAGCACAAGTTTTGCTGCGCCCATGCCGAAGACCAGCCTGCGCATGGTCTTCAGCCGTTCGAACGACAGCTCCAGCCCGATCATGAACAGAAGGAACACGACGCCGAGTTCCGCCACATGCTCGAACTGCTCGCGTTCGGAGACCGTGATGTAGTCCAGCCAGCTCAGCTCGTTCTTCAGGCGGGCCAGTCCATCGGGGCCAAGCAGCGCCCCCATCAGCATGAACCCGAAGATCGGGCTGATTTTCAGGCGGTGGAAGGCCGGGACGACAATCGCTGCCGTGCCGAGCACGAGCAGGACTTCCTTGTAGGATGCGGGATCAACTGCGGCGGCCATCGTGGAAGCGTAGACGATTCTGACAAGTTGGGTAGGGTTACGGCCTTGATTGCTTCGCGGCGCTCGCAATGACATTGCACAAACGAGAAGGCTGCACTTGTCCCGGGATCCTCATCCTGAGCCCGTCGAAGGATACGTTCCAGTTTGTGCCATCTGGAGCCCTGGTCCTTCGACGGGCTCAGGATGAGGGGATTGGAGATCGGATAACGAGTTCAAGCCCGACACAGATGCGTCTCAGCGCAAGCCGCTGCCCTCACATCTCCTTCAGCGCCTGCGTCATGTCAGCGATGAGGTCGTCGATGCGCTCTATGCCGATCGAGACGCGGATGGTGGCGTCCGACACGCCGATGCGGTCGCGCACCTGCTTCGGTACGCCCGAATGCGTGGTCGTGGCCGGGTGGCACACCAGCGATTCGGTGCCGCCGAGGCTGACGGCGAGCTTGAAGATGCTCAGGCTGTTGAGCACCTTGAAGGCTGCCGGCTTGCCACCCTTCACATCGAACGAGAAGGTCGAACCCGGGCCGGTCGCCTGCGCCTTGTGGACGCGCGCTGCGGCGGAGCGCGGGGGCAGGGCGGTGAGATCATGGACCTTGTCGATGGCAGGGTGGGCGCGCAGGAAGTCGGCCATGATCCTGGCGTTCTCCGCCGCGCGATTCATGCGCAGGCCGAGCGTTTCGAGCGAGCGGCCGAGCATCCAGCACGAGTGCGGATCAAGCTGCGTGCCAATGGCTGAGCGCAGCGCCCTGACCGGCCTGATCATCTTGGCGGACCCGAGCGCTGCGCCTGCGATCAGGTCGGAATGGCCGCCGACATACTTGGTCAACGAGTAGACAGAAATGTCGGCGCCCTGCTTCAGCGGCGTCTGGAAGACCGGGCCAAGCAGTGTGTTGTCGCAGATGATGACAGGTCGAAGGCCTTCCTGTGTTGATTCAAGTTCTTCGGAAACCGCGCGAATCAGGGACGCATCCACCAATGTGTTCAAGGGGTTGGACGGCGTTTCGATCATGATGACCGAGACGCGGCCCTTGCGCTTCCTCGCCAGCGCGAGCGCTTCCCTCGCCGCTGCCCGCACAGCCTTGGGCGACAGGCCATCGGCGAAGCCCACGCCGGCCATGCCGAAGTTGATCAGCGTCTTGGTCACCAGCGTCTCGGTTCCGCCATAGAGCGGCTGGGAATGCAGGATGACGTCATTGGGTCTGGCAAAGGCCATGATGGTGGTGGCGATCGCGGCCATGCCGGAGGCGAACAGCAGCGCGGATTCAGCCTGCTCGTAGATCGCGAGCCGGTCCTCGACGATCTCGGAATTGGGGTGGTTGAAGCGCGAGTAGACCAGACCCGCCGCCTCGCCCTCGGGCGCGGACTTGCGGCCCGCCACGACATGGAAGAACTCCTCGCCATCCTCGGCGGACTTGAACACGAAGGTCGATGTGAGGAACACCGGCGGCTTGACGGCGCCCTCCGACAGCAGCGGGTCGTAACCATAACCGAGCATCATCGTTTCGGGATGCAGCAGGTGATTGCCGATGCGGTCCCTGGAGTAGCGGGCTTTGGACATGGTGAGGTCTCCGCATTTGGATCAGACCCCAGCCGATTTGTCACAACTGGTCGCCGCGCAAATGCGCCTTGTCGCAGCGCGTGTAATAGCAGGCTCAGCAAGGCGACCAGGGCTTTGCGCCGCCCAATCCCCTCATCCTGAGCCCGTCAAAGGACGAGGGCTCCGGTTCGTGCGGCACTGGAGTTCATCCTTCGACGGGCTCACGATGGGAATGGTGGGCGGATCAGCCGGATCGTGTCGCTGTGTGGGCGCCGGCGATCTTGCAGGTTCTTGCGATCTCCGCGTGGCCAACCTAGACATCGCGGAGTTCACGAAGGTCACCGCATGCGCTTTTCCGGCACCAAGGACTACATCGCCACCGACGACCTCAAGATCGCGGTGAATGCGGCGATCACGCTGGAGCGGCCGCTGCTGGTCAAGGGCGAGCCCGGCACCGGCAAGACCGTGCTGGCCGAGGAAATCGCCAAGGCGCTCGGCGCGCCGCTGATCACGTGGCATGTGAAGTCGACCACCAAGGCGCAGCAGGGACTTTACGAGTATGACGCGGTCAGCCGGCTGCGCGACAGCCAGCTTGGCGACGCGCGGGTGTCGGACAT
>JAPLOW010000032.1 GCA_026400555.1 Hyphomicrobiales bacterium | reverse complement strand
GCCGACGAGGGGATCACGCTCATTGTGGCCAGAGTTTCCAGTGTCATGGAGCGGGTTCGCTGGACAGCCCCTTCATCGTTCTGCTCAAGCAGGATGGCGCCGACGAGGCGTGTGATGGCGGCCTCGTTGGGAAAGATTCCGACCACGTCTGTCCTGCGCTTGATCTCGCCGTTGAGGCGTTCCAGTGGATTGGTTCTGTGCAGCGTCGTCCGGTGCTGGGCTGGGAAGCTCATACAGGCGAGCACGTCAGGCTCGGCGCCGTCCATCAGAACGGCAAGCCCGGGCAGCTTCGGCCTGAGCTGATCGGCAACGGCGCGCCACTGCCTGGTGGCATTCACCGCATCATCCCGGCTGCTACCGCGCTGTTGAGGGCGCGCAGCCGGGACGATGGCTACAGTCGAGCGACACCACGTCCCTGGACGTCACCGCTGCTGACGGCACGGAGGTGCGAAACTACGTAAACAGGGCGACGCTAGCCCGCTGCTCGGGTGGTGGTCTGTCTTCGCCGGCAACGTACCGTTTGCCACATATCAGGCGTTCAGCGCGTGCCTGCAATCCTTCGCTGCGTGCAACCACATCTTTTACATCCGCGCGGGACGAGTCGTCTCTTATACTGCCGTCGGGACGGGTGGCGCGAGATGCTTCACCGACGAGCGCCTCCAGCCCAACTTCCGAGGGCCGACGAATATCTGAAGTAGCATTTCCAGCGGCTCCCATCCCCTAGCCTGCCGCATCCTGAGCGTATCCGCGCCCTGCGCCACGTTCTGGCCGGATTGCCGGCGGCTGCGCGAGGAAGGCCGGGGGGTCTAATGTCATGCGATTCAGGGACCCGCACCGTTCGGGGAACATGGCTTTTTCGCTAACACAGGAATTCGGCGGACGCGGGGATAACAATCCGGACGCCTTGGGCACTTGAAAAGAAATCAAGACTTGCACAATGCCGACCTGCAGCCGGCCGACCTATGAATGCGCGGCCTGCGGGACTGTTGTCCCCGTTTCCATTGACTGCCTGCGATTGATTCAAATCAATTTCATCAAACCTTAAAAAGCGCAGCCTGACGCTGGTGCAGTCATCCAGACCGATGAGTGCGCCGTCCGCGAGGCCCGCTGAGGGCCTCCAGTCAGGGAGAAACCATATGGCATTGCGAACATTAGCTACGGTTTCCGCGCTCCTTCTGTCCATGGCACCTGCCGTGGCCCAGACTGGCTCAACCCTATCCCAGGTCCGGCAACGGGGAACGCTCAATTGCGGCGTACCGCCGGGTGTGCCTGGTTTCGGCATGCAGGGGGCCAGCGGCACGTGGCAGGGACTCGAGGTTGATATCCGCCGCGCCATCGCGGCAGCGGTGCTAGGCAGCGCGCAGCGAGCGAACTTTACCCCCCTGAGCAGCCAAGCCCGGTTTCCGGCACTGCAGTCGAGCCAAGTCGATGTCCTGACGCGTGCCGTCACATGGACGCAATCCCGCGATACGCAGCTTGGGTTCAACTTTGGTCCTGTAACCTTTTACGATGGCCAGGGCTTCCTGGTGCGCCGAACCGCCAGTATTCGGAGCGCTCAGGATCTGCAGGGCAGCGCAATCTGCACCTTCTCCGGGTCCACCAGTGAGGCGAACCTTGCCGACTGGGCTCGCGCCAACAAGGTGAACTACTCTGTGGTGCTGGTAGACAAGCCAGACGCCATGAGCGCCGCCTATGAGGAGGGCCGTTGCGCAGCCATGTCCACCGATGCCTCGCAACTGATAGGCCTTCTCACCACGCTGCGCGCGCCGGGCGAGCACCAGGTCCTTCCGGACCGGATCAGCAAGGAGCCCCTTGCTCCGGTGGTTCGCCACGGTGACGAACAATGGACCGAAATCGTGCGCTGGACCATCTTCGCACTCATCGAAGCCGAAGAACTCGGCGTGACGGCCGCAAATGCGGAGGCCATGCTGACGAGCGAAAACGCGTCCATTCGCCGCCTTCTCGGCGCCACCGGCGACCACGGTCAGATGATGGGCCTTGACCAGCGATGGGCATTTCATGCCATCCAGCAGGTTGGTAACTATGGGGAGATTTTCGACCGTAATCTCGGTACCCGCTCGGCCATCGGCCTTGCGCGCGGGGTAAACGATCAGTGGAGTCGTGGCGGACTGATGTACGCGCCGCCGATCCGCTGACCGCATTGGGGCGGCCGAAGCTGGCGGAGTTTAGCTCGCAACCCTCCTCCAGACGTCGCTTACATAGGTACATAGGCTGGGGCGCATGCCAGCCGAGGTGACGTCCAGGGACGTGGTGTAGCTCGACTGTAGCCATCGTCCCGGCTGCGCGCGCTGAACAGCGCTGGAGCAGCCTGGCTGATGGCGGTGGCCATTGATCGATCTTCGGGTGATGCTCGGGTTTGCGACAACCGTCCAACCTAGAGCAAGACCAATGACCAATCACATGATGGACCTTCGCACGCTTGTGGAGAAGACCTCCGACGCGGATATCCTGCGGGACATGATCGGCTTTGCCGCCGAGCGGCTGATGGAGCTGGAGGTGGGCGCGCTGACCGGGGCGGCTCATGGCGAGAAGAGCGTGCTCAGGCTGGCGTAGCGCAACGGCCTTCCCGACAGGGGAGGTGGGCGCGCTGACCGGCGCGGCCCACGGCGAAAAGAGCGCGCTCAGGCTGGCGTAGCGCAACGGCTTTCCCGACAGGGACTGGGAGACGCGGGCTGGCACGGTGGAACTGCGGATCCCGAAGCTGAGGAAGGGCACATACTTCCCCGGCTTTCTGGAGCCGCGCCGGATGGCCGAGAAGGCGCTGACGACGGTGATCCAGGAAGCCTACATCCAGGGCGTCTCGATCCGCTCGGTGGACGATCTGGTCAAGGCCATGGGCATGAGCGGGATATCGAAAAGCCAGGTCTCGCGGCTGTGCGAGGAGATCGACGAGCGGGTCAAAGCCTTCCTCGATCGGCCGATCGAAGGGGATTGGCCCTATCTGTGGATCGACGCGACCTATGTGAAGGTCCGCCAGAACGGGCGCATCGTCTCGGTCGCCGTCATCATCGCGGTGGGCGTCAATGCTGACGGCCGACGCGAGATCCTTGGCATGGATATCGGCCCATCCGAGGCGGAGACCTTCTGGACCGCCTTCCTGCGCAAGCTTGCCCGCCGGGGCCTGCGCGGCGTCAAGCTCGTCGTCTCCGACGCCCATGAGGGCATCAAGGCTGCTGTCTCGAAGGTTCTCATCGCCACATGGCAGCGCTGCCGGGTTCACTTTATGCGCAACGCGCTGGCCCATGCCGGCAAGAGCGGCAGGCGTGTCGTCTCAGCCTTCATCGCCACGGCCTTCGCGCAGGATGATGCGGTGAATGCCACCAGGCAGTGGCGCGCCGTTGCCGGGGACTGTCGTAATTCTTGTGTCAGGGGCCATTATGCCGCCGATGGAGGGCGCAGATGGCTATCCTGTTCGAAGAAAGGTTCATCATCCGATGAACCCAAACAGGCCCCTGACACAAAATTCCGGATAATCCCAACTTGACTGCGTTCCAGGCGGCCAGCGATCCCAGCAGCGCGCCGGCCACAGTGGCGATGTTGGCCACCAGGGTTGGATGTTCGCGCGTGAAGTCGGCCAGCACCGACGTGGCGCCGCTCAGGACCACCATGGGGTTCTTGCCTGTCGCGGATCGAAGCCCTGCCCGGGGGGATGACGATCCTGGGTGGGGTCAGCCCAGGTCTCGCTGCGCGGATCGCCAGACGGACCGGCGCGCCGTCATAGGCTCCGTCAGTGATGACAGCGCGAACATTGCCGCCAGAATTCGCGACAAGGTCCCCGATCATCCCGGCGTCGGACGTATCTTTATCGGCCAGCTCATGGGCGATGATCTCGTGGTTCGCGGGATCGACCGAAAGGCGAAGCTTGCGCCACGCCTGGGCCTGGCCCATTCACCGGCGCCGAAGACCTTGAGCCCGAGGCTGAGGATGATTGCCGGTCGCCAGGACGGCAAGAACGCCCCAAAGCGGGGCAGGGGGCTTTCATCGGTTCCGGGCCGCGTTCGCAAACATGTCCCATGACGAAGCCTCGCCCTTTTTCAGTGTATTGCCTTTCGTAAAGCCGGTAGGGTCGGTAACCCTGCCACCGCCCGTTGCGAGACCTCCATCGCCAGGATCCGACAGGCATGATTCCAAAGTCGCCCGTCCAAAGTGCGACGGCCCGCACTCTTGCCCGCAGCAGGCCTTCCGTATAGCCAGTTGTCGCTAAGCGAGAATGCCGCGCAGCGACCAGCGTCTCCCACGGCAAAGGTCACATGCGGCCCAGGTTTGGGGACGGAACATGACTGACAAGATCTATCCGGTGTCGGCGGAGTGGGCCAAGCGCGCCCATATCGATCAGGCTGGCTATGAGGCGATGTATGCCGCCTCGGTCAATGATCCGGACGCCTTCTGGGGCGAACACGGCAAGCGGATCGACTGGTTCAAGCCCTACACCAAGGTCAAGAACGTCTCCTACAAGCCCGGCGAGGTGAAGATTGCCTGGTACGAGGATGGCATAACCAATGTCTCGTACAACTGCATCGACCGCCACCTCGCCAAGCGCGCCGACCAGACCGCCATCATCTGGGAAGGCGACGATCCGGGTGTGTCCAAGCATATCACCTATCGCGAGCTGCACCAGAACGTCTGCCGCTTCGCCAATGTGCTGAAGCTGCACGGCGTCAAGAAGGGCGATGCCGTCACCATCTACCTGCCGATGATCCCGGAAGCGGCCTACGCCATGCTGGCCTGCGCCCGCATCGGCGCGGTGCACTCCATCGTCTTTGGCGGTTTTTCGCCGGACTCGCTCTCGAATCGCATCGAGGATTGCGACTCCAAGGTCGTGATCACCGCCGATGAGGGATTGCGCGGCGGCAAGGGCGTGCACCTCAAGAAGAACGTCGATATCGCGGACCCGAAAGTCAAGGGCGGCATCAAGAAGGTCATTGTCGTCAAACACACCGGAGCGACCATCCCGATGCATCCGGGCCGGGATGTCTGGTATCATGAGGAAGCTGCCAAGGTGACGGCGCATTGCCCGCCTGTGGAGATGGAGGCGGAGGATCCGCTGTTCATCCTCTACACCTCCGGATCGACCGGCAGGCCGAAGGGCGTGCTCCACACCACCGGGGGCTATCTCGTCTATGCCTCGATGACGCATCAGTACGTCTTCGACTACCACGACGGCGATGTTTACTGGTGCACGGCCGATGTGGGTTGGGTCACCGGTCACAGCTACATCGTCTACGGCCCGCTCGCGAATGGCGCGACGACGCTGATGTTCGAGGGCATCCCGACCTACCCGTCGATCTCGCGCTTCTGGGATGTGATCGACAAGCACAAGGTCAATATCTTCTACACCGCGCCGACCGCGATCCGCTCGCTGATGGGGGCGGGCGAGGAGCCTGTGAAGCGCACGTCGCGTAAGTCCCTTCGGCTTCTCGGGTCGGTCGGCGAGCCGATCAATCCGGAAGCCTGGGAGTGGTATTACCGTGTCGTTGGCGATAGCCGCTGCCCGATCGTCGACACCTGGTGGCAGACGGAAACCGGCGGCATCCTGATCACGCCGCTGCCCGGCGCCATTGGCCAGAAGCCGGGCTCCGCGACCAGGCCCTTCTTCGGCTGCAAGCCCGAAATCGTCGATGCGGACGGCAAGGTGCAGACCGGTGCCTGCGAGGGCAATCTCGTGATCGCTGACTCGTGGCCTGGCCAGATGCGGACGGTCTATGGCGACCATCAGCGCTTCATGGAGACCTACTTCTCCACTTACCCGAACAAGTACTTCACCGGCGACGGCAGCCGTCGCGACGCCGATGGCTACTACTGGATCACCGGCCGCGTCGACGACGTGATCAACGTCTCCGGCCATCGCATGGGCACCGCCGAGGTGGAGAGCGCGCTGGTGGCGCATCCGAAGGTCTCGGAAGCGGCCGTGGTCGGCTATCCGCACGACATCAAGGGGCAGGGCATCTATGCCTATGTGACCCTGATGGGCGGCGAGAAGGCCGATGCGGAATTGCGCAAGGAACTCGTGGCCTGGGTGCGCAAGGAGATCGGCCCGATCGCGACGCCGGACCTGATCCAGTTCGCGCCGGGCCTGCCCAAGACCCGCTCGGGCAAGATCATGCGCCGCATCCTGCGCAAGATCGCGGAAGACGAGTTCGGCGCGCTCGGCGACACCTCGACATTGGCCGATCCCACCGTTGTCGATGACCTGATCCAGAATAGGCAGAACAAGAAGGCAGTTTGACGCCGGGGTCGGCGGCGCTACTTGCCGCTGATCTTGACATAGATGGCGTAGAGCGAGGTCTGGCCGCAGATGAACAGACGGTTCCGCTTCGGGCCGCCAAAGCAGACGTTGGCGACGATCTCGCCGATGGGCAGCGTGCCGAGATGGGTTCCATCCGGCGCGTAGACAAATACGTTCGTTCCGGCCGAGGTCCAGATGTTGCCCTCATCATCGACGCGAAAGCCGTCATAGAGGCCTTCGGGGCAGGTGGCGAAAAGGCGCAGCCGCGCTGCACTTTGACCGTCAGCGTCGATCTGGTAGGCCGTGATGGTGGCGGGCAGGCCGGGCACGTGCGAGCGTCCCGTGTCGGCCACATAGAGCAGCGCCTCATCCGGCGAGAAGGCGAGACCGTTCGGCTTGACGCGGTCGGTGATCACGGCGGACACATCGCCGGTCGCGGGATCGATGCGGTAGACGTTGGAGGCACCGATCTCGCTGACGGCCTTGTCGCCTTCGTAATCGCTGTCTATGCCGTAGGTCGGATCGGTGAACCAGATCGAGCCGTCGGATTTCACCACGACATCATTGGGCGCGTTCAGCTGCTTGCCGTTCCAGCGGTCGGCCAGCACCGTCCGCGATCCGTCATGTTCGATGCGGGAGACCGCGCGGCCGCGATGTTCGCATGAAATCAGCCGACCCTCCCGGTCACGGGTATGGCCGTTGTGATGGTTGCAGGGACTCATGAAGACAGAGACCGATCCGTCCGTCTCGTCAAAGCGCATCACCCGGTCATTGGGAATATCGGACCAGAGCAGATAACGTCCGGCCGGAAAATAGACCGGTCCTTCGGACCAGCGGCAGCCGGTGTAAAGCCTCTCCAATTTGGCATGGCCAATGAACAGCGCGTTGCAGCGTGGATCGTGAACAATCATGTCATGCATGTCGAGCGTCCTGGTTGTGCTGGGCGGTCTCAAATCTGAAGTGCATCACCGAGTTTCGATAGCTCAGCCATAAAGACTTCCTCGGGCGTTTGGAAGCCGAGGACGGCGCGCGGTCTGGTGTTGAGGCTGTGTGCGATCTTGTTGAGATCGCGCTGGCTGTAGATCGACAGGTCGATGCCCTTGGGCAGATACTGCCAGACGATGCTGGTCTCGGCCTTGGCGCGCTAGGAAGCGGGCAGTGTCGCTTGCCCGGACGGAACGAGCTGCAACGATCTGGCCAAGCAGGCTGAGGGCCGGATCGGGCTTCAGGCTGCGCGTCGCGCAGCGCCGCAGCCCGGGCAGAGCTGCGCGCGGCCCGCCTGCAGCCGAACTGGATATCGGCGAAGCCTGGCCTGCTGGCCAGCGCGCGTCGGTCATGAACCCCGCACCGCCAGCCATCGGCCCACTGCGCCGTAGGGCATTGCAACGGCCACAGCCTGCGCTGATCCCGCAGGGGCGGATCAGATCACCGCGGTGGTTTCGATCTCGACCAGCGCCTTGGCCTCGACCAGACGGACGACCTGAACCAGCGCCATGGCGGGGTAGTTGCGCCCGAACGTCTCGCGATAGGCCTTGCCGATCTCTGGCAGGTTTGCGAGATAATCCTCGATCGAACAGACATACCAGGTCATGCGCGTGAGATGCTCGGGTCCCGCGCCCGCCTCGGCAAGCACCGCCAGAGTGTTCAGCAAGGTCTGGCGGACCTGGGCGGCGATGCCTTCCGGAAACGCGCCCTTCTCGTCCCAGCCGATCTGCCCGCCAACGAAGACCGTGCGCCCCGACGCGAGGATGCCGTTGGCATAGCCTTTGGGGCGCGGCCAGCCGGGCGGCTGCAGGACGATGTGCGGCGAGCGGGCGGCCTCAGCGGCCGCGCGCAGGGTGTTGAAGGCGTCGCTCATGGGGCCGTCCTCGCGGGTGCATCCGCCTTCGCCATATGCCGAAGCTGAAAGCGTTGGAGCTTGCCGGTTTCGGTCCGTGGCAGGGCTTTGACGAAGGTTATGGCGCGCGGATACTTGTATGGCGCGATGTCCGCCTTGACGTGATCCTGAAGCGCTTTCGCCATCGCCCCGTCCTCCTGGTGGCCGGGTTTGAGGACAACATAGGCTTTGACGATTGTGCCGCGCTCCTCATCGTCAGCGCCGACCACGCCGCATTCGGCAACGGCGGGGTGCGTGAGCAGCGAGGATTCCACCTCCGGTCCCGCGATGTTGTAGCCCGATGAGATGATCATGTCGTCCGAGCGCGCCTGGTACCAGAAGTAGCCATGTTCATCCATCAGGTAGGTATCGCCGGTGACGTTCCAGCCGTTCTCGACATATTGCGCCTGCCGGCTGTCCGTCATGTAGCGGCAGCCTGTGGGGCCGCGCACGGCCAGCCGTCCAATCGAGCCGGGCGGCAGATCACCGCCATCGGCGTCGATAACCTTCGCTTCGTAGCCGGGGACGGCTTTGCCTGTGGCGCCGGGCCGGACCTGATCGACTGTGGCCGAAATGAAGATGTGCAACATCTCGGTGGCCCCTATGCCGTCCTGCAGTGTGATGCCGGTGGCGGCCTTCCAGGCCTCGAATGTGGCCAGCGGGAGGGCCTCGCCCGCAGACACGCAGATCCGCAGCGAGGCGCAATCGCCCGGCGCCATCTTTCCCAGAAGGGCGCGATAGGCGGTGGGTGCAGTGAAGCAGACGGTCGGCCTGAGGGTAATCATCGCGGCCAGCAGATCATCCGGCGATGGCCGTTCGAGCAGGATCGTCGACGCGCCGACCCTCAGCGGAAACAGCACGAGCCCCCCGAGCCCGAAGGTGAAGGCAAGGGGCGGCGAGCCGATGAAGCGATCGGCGGCGCGGGCCTTCAGCACATGCGCGCCATAGGCGTCGCAGATCGCGAGAAGGTCTCGGTGCATGTGCATCGTCGCCTTGGGCTCGCCGGTGGTACCGGAGGTGAATCCGATCAGGCAGACATCATCGGAGGCGGTGTCGCAGGGCTCGAAGTCAGCAGGCGCGGCGGCCATCATGGCGGGCAGGTCCCGGCCGATGTCGATGATGCGGGTCAAGACCGGCTGGCCTTGGGCTGCGGCTTCAAGCTCTCCCAGCAGGGCCGGATCGCAGAAGGCGAGAGACACCTGCGCCTTGCGGATGATGAAGGAGAGCTCCCTGGCGCGCAGCATCGGCATGGTCGCCACCACGACGCCGCCTGCCTTCAGGACGGCCAGATAGATGGCCGCGAGCATCGGCGAATTGGGCGCACGCAGCAACACGCGGTGGCCGGGCTGGAACCCCAGCGTGCCAGTCAGCACCTGGGCGATGCGGTTCACGCGTGCCGCAGTCTCGGCATAGGTCCAGCTCTCACCAGTTGAGCTGATCAGGCAGGGCTCGTCGCCGCGGCCAGCCGCGAGATGGCTGTCGAGCAGCGCGCTTACCGCATTGAGGCGCTCGGGGTACTGCAATTCCGGCAAGGAGAACACGAAGTCCGGCCAGAGTGCGCGCGGCGGCAGGTTGTCGCGCGCGAAGGAATCGACATGGGCGCTGCGATGCATGCGTGCCTCCTAGTGCGCTGTATTGCCGACCGGGGGCGGCGGAGCATCGCGCGCCGCAAGCATGGCGCGCGCGATGATGACCTTCTGAACCTCGGTCGCGCCTTCATAGATCCGCAGCGCGCGGACCTCGCGGTAGAGTTCCTCGACCTTGGAGCCGACCCTGACGCCTTCGCCGCCGAATATCTGAATGGCGCGATCGATCACCCGTTGCGCCATTTCGGTGGCGAACATCTTGGCCATGGCCGCCTCCCGCGTAATGCGCGCTGCGCCCTGATCCTTGGTCCAGGCGGCCCTGTAGATCAGGAGCGCTGCGGCGTCGATGTCGGTTGCGCTTTCTGCAAGGGCGGCCTGGGTGAGTTGAAGATCCGCCAGCACGCCGCCCTGCATCGGGCGGGTCGCGGCGCGGTCCAGCGCCTCATCCAGCGCTCGGCGCGCGAGGCCAAGCGCCGCAGCGCCGACCGTCGAGCGAAAGACATCGAGCGTCGCCATGGCTATCCTGAAGCCGTCGCCGCTGGCGCCGATACGCTGGCTTGTGGCGACCTTGCAGTCCCGGAACCGGAGCGTGGCCAGGGGATGCGGCGCCGTCACATCGATGCGTGCGGCGATCTCGAAACCCGGCTGCCCGGCCTCGATGATATAGGCGCTGATGTTGCGGGTCCCGATTCCGCTGCCGTCACGCGCAAAAACGATGTATTGATCGGCGATGCCACCATTTGAAATCCAGGTCTTCTCGCCGTTCAGCCTGACATGATCCGGACCATCCGCCGTGGCAGTCGTCGACATGGCGGCGACATCTGATCCGGCGTTGGCTTCGGAAAGCGCGAAAGCGGCAATCGCGGTCCCGGCCGCCACCCCCGGCAGATAGCGGACCTTCTGGCCTGGCGTGCCAAACAGGCTGATCGGCCCGGTGCCGAGGCCCTGCATGGCGAAGGCGAAATCCGCCAGCCCACCGTGATAGGCAAGCGTTTCGCGCGCGATGCAGAGCGACCGGACATTGAGGCTCGCACCCGGCATCAGCGCCTCCGGCGCGCAATGGCCCAGAAAGCCGGCCTGTCCCATCGCCGCAACCAGCCGCCGGCATGAGCCATCGGCGTCATGATGGTCGATCAGGCCCGGCAGATGCGCGGCGGCCCATGCGTCGAGGCCCGCCCGCAGGGCGCGGTGGCGATCATCGAGGAAGGGCCAGGCAAGGAAACTGCGATCTGCCATGTCTGTTCTCAATCACCGAAGAATACGGGCTTCTGCCGGGCGGCAAACGCCTCATAGGCGCGACGGAAGTCCTGTGTCGTCATGCACAGCGCCTGCGCCACGGCCTCGGCCTTGATGGCCTCCTCGATGCTCATGGCCCACTCCATCGCCAGCATCTTCTTGGTGATGTCGTTGGCAAAGGTCGGACCAGCGGCGATCTCACCGGCAAGCGCGGTCGCATCCGCCAGAACGGTTTCAGGCGCGCACAGCCGCGTGAAGAAGCCCCAGCGCTCGGCCTCCTCGCCGCCCATCACGCGGCCGGTGAACAACAGTTCCGAAGCGCGGCCATAGCCGATGATGCGGGGCAGCATGGCGCAGGCCCCCATGTCGCAGCCGGCGAGCCCGACCTTGTTGAAGAGGAAGGCAACCTTTGCCCTTGCGGTGCCGAGCCGCAGGTCCGAGGCCATGGCGATGATAGCGCCGGCCCCGACGCAAACGCCGTCGATCGCCGCGATCACCGGCTGCGGGCAGGCGCGGATGGCCTTGACCAGATCGCCGGTCATTTCCGTGAAGCGCATCAGACCCTTGGTGTCCTTCGACAGCAGCGGCTCGATGATCTCGAAGACATCGCCGCCGGAGCAGAAATTGCCGCCGGCGCCCGTCACGACCACGGCCTTGACGGCGTCGTCATACTGAAGCTGACGGAAAAAGCCGGTCAGCTCGGCATAGCTTTCGAAGGTCAGCGGGTTTTTCTTGTCCGGACGGTTCAGCGTGACCGTGGCGAGCTTCCCGTCGACCTGAAGCTGGAAATGGTTTGCGCTGCGTAGCGGCGTTATCATGGTTCTGTCCTGTCGCGGGCTGCCTGCATGGCGCTGCGGGCAGAGGTCTTGAGTTTGTCAAGCAAACGCATCAGCTGCTCGATCTCGGCTTCGGACAGGCCGGCGAATAGGCCTGCAATCCAGTCTCCGTGTTCCCTCGCCATGTCCGCGAAGGCCGTTTCACCGGAGGGCGTCAGCGCCACCTGGACGACACGGCGGTCGGTTTCCGAGACGCGGCGCTCGATCTGCCTGGCATCGACGAGCCTTTCGACGAGCGCCGTCAGGTTGCCGTTGCTCACCATCATGCGGCTGGAGAGCTGGCCGAGCGTCATGCCCTGCGGCGTCTTGTGCAACTGGGCCATCAGATCGAAGCGCGGTAGTGTGACATCGAAGCGGGCCCTGAGGCGGCTGCGGATGTTATCCTCGACAAGCGTCGTGCAGGTCAGCAGCCGGAGCCACAGACGCAGTTCGTCCTTGTGGTCACGCGGCCGCTCGCTCACCACGGTCTCGCTGTCGATGAACACCGGCCGGGGCTGGTCCATCAGGCGGTTTCCCCGCCCGAGAGGCTGAGGGTGGCTCCGTTGATCCCGCCCGCCGCAGCACCCGCCAGATAGACCACCGCCGCCGCAACCTCATGGGGGCTGATCAGGCGTCCCTGCGGGTTGGACGCCGCGAGCCCGGCGCGGATGTCCTCAAGGGGCCTCCCGGTCTTGGCCGCGATCCCGGCCACGGAAGCCGCCACCAGATCGGTGTCGGTGTAGCCCGGACAGATTGCGTTGACTGTGACGCCGCTTTTCGCCACCTCAAGCGCCAGAGCCCGGGTGAAGCCGACCACGCCATGCTTGGCCGCGACATAGGCCGAGACATAGGGATAGCCCTTCAGCCCCGCCGTGCTGGCGATGTTGATGACGCGCCCACCGCCGGCTGCAATCATGCCGGGCAGGACAAGGCGGGTGAGCGCGAACACGCTTTCGAGGTTCAGCGCCAGCATGCGCCTGACCAGCGCTGAGTCGGTTCTGGAAAAGGGCGCCGTCTCCGCCGCGCCGGCATTGTTGACGAGGATCGTCACTGGGCCGTGGGTTGCCACAGCCTTTGCCGTGGCGCCCGCGAGGGTAGCCTCATCGGTTACGTCTGCTGCGAGGCGCAGCGCACCATCCGCCGCCGCATCCGGGCTCTTCCAATGCCGTGCGATCAAGCTCAGCGCCGCGCCTTCAGCGGCCAAGGCCTTCGCGATTGCGGCTCCGATTCCGCGGCTTGCGCCGCTGATCAGGGCATGCTGGTCGTGAAGAGGTCCATGCGACATCGGGCGCCTGTCATTCGCCCTGAACGGGCTGATAGTTTAAGCTTAAAATAATCGCGCGGTGCTGCCAAGCCTTCGTGGTTGCCTCAGCGCGGGTTCCTGTGCGGAGGCGGGGCGGCCGGTTGTTCGGCTGGCGAAGCGATCGCAGGTTGACCGTCTCCAGCTGCGGCGTGATACCTGCTGAGACCGTTCAGATCGTGGTGATACTCATGTCCCAAGCCTATCTTGTCGCCGGCGTGCGCACGCCGATCGGTCGCTATGCCGGCGCCCTGTCGTCTGTCCGGCCCGATGACCTTGCGGCGCATGTGGTCAGGGCGCTGATGGCGAGGCTGCCATCTATTCCCGCCGCAAGCATCGACGACATCATTCTGGGCTGCGCCAATCAGGCCGGCGAGGACAACCGCAACGTGGCGCGCATGGCCGCGCTTCTGTCAGGCCTCGATGGCGTGACGGGCACTTCGATCAATCGCCTTTGCGGCTCCGGTCTTGACGCCGTCGGGCAGGCTGCGCGGACCGTTCGCAGCGGTGAAGCCGACCTGATCATCGCGGGCGGCGTTGAAAGCATGTCGCGAGCGCCCTTCGTGATGCCGAAGGCGACGGAGGCGTTCTCGCGCAGCAATGAAGTCTTCGACACCACCATCGGCTGGCGTTTCATCAATCCGAAGATGAAAAGCGCGTTCGGCACCGATTCCATGCCGGAAACCGCCGAGAACGTCGCGGCCGAGTTTGCCATCTCGCGGGCCGACCAGGACGCCTTCGCCCTGCGCTCGCAGACCCGTGCGCTCGCCGCGCAGCGCTCGGGCCGGTTTGCCCTTGAAATCAAGCCGGTCAGCATCCCGCAGCGCAAGGGCGATCCGGTCGTTGTCTCGGAGGATGAACATCCGCGCGCCACGACGATCGAGGCATTGGCCAAACTCGGAACGCCCTTCAGGAAGGAGGGCGGAACCGTCACCGCCGGCAACGCCTCGGGCGTTAATGATGGCGCCGCCGCCCTGATGCTGGCGTCAGAAGCCGCCTGCGCGCGGTTTGGCCTTGTGCCGCTGGCCCGCATCACCGGCATGGCGACCGCCGCGGTCCCGCCGCGCATTATGGGAATCGGGCCTGCGCCGGCAACGCTGAAGCTGCTCGCGCGCCTCGGCCTTGCTCTGCATGATGTCGACATCATCGAGCTCAACGAAGCCTTCGCCGCGCAGGCCCTCGCGGTGACGCGCCAACTCGGCCTTGCCGATGATGCACCGCATGTGAATCCGAATGGCGGCGCGATCGCTCTCGGCCATCCGCTCGGCATGTCGGGCGCCCGGCTTGCGCTGACCGCGGCGACCGAGCTTGCCGCGACAGGCGGCAGGCGCGCAGTTTGCACGATGTGCATCGGCGTGGGCCAGGGCATCGCCCTGATGATCGAGGCTCCCTGAGGCGCTCATCCCGGTGGTTTGGCGGTTGCCGCGCCGGGCCGGATCAGCTAAACGAATGCTCCCAAGGAATTGCACCCGTAGCTCAGCTGGATAGAGCGCTGCCCTCCGAAGGCAGAGGTCACAGGTTCGAATCCTGTCGGGTGCGCCAATGATTTCAATTAGTTAGAAATCGCGATGAATGGCCCGCTATTGTCAGGGAACCACCGGGGAACCACGCTCTCATAAATTCAGGTCTATCTTGGGCGGTAATCCCCCCGTTCTTAGCGGGGCGCGTTCGTAGAATTCAGGCGGCGTTTTTCAATTTCTGGGCTGGGGTCATTCCCCCGATGCCCATGTTGGGTCTTTCGTTGTTGTAAGTCCACAGCCAGTCGGTGGCGTAATCCTGTACCTCCCTGATGCTGTCGAACATGTATCGGCCTAGCCATTCCAGCCGGACGGTTCGGTTGTAGCGCTCGACATAGGCGTTCTGCTGCGGCTTGCCTGGCTGGATATGGGTCAGCAGGATGTTGCGCTGCCCAGCCCATGCCATGAGTTTTGCGCGGATGTATTCCGGGCCGTTGTCGACCCGAATGATCTCCGGGCGGCCACGCCACTCGATGATCTGGTTCAGCGATCGGATCACCCGCTCCGCCGGCAACGAAAAGTCCACCTCGATGCCGAGCCCTTCCCGATTGAAGTCATCGAGCACGTTGAGCAGCCGGAACGCCCGGCCGTCAGCTAGGCTGTCGGCCATGAAGTCCATCGACCAGACCCGGTTCGGTGCATCCGGAACAGCCAGTTCATCCGGCTTGTCCCGCTTCAGTCGCTTGCGGGGCTTGAGCTTCAGGTTCAGTTCCAGAGCCCGGTAGATCCGATATACGCGCTTATGGTTCCACGGATGGCCTTTGACATTCCTCAGGTAGAGGAAGCAAAGCCCGAAACCCCGCGCCTTCTTGGCCTTGGATAGCCCTGTCAGCAGATCGGCGATCATCTCGTTCTCGTCGCTCAGCCTGGGGCTATACCGGTAGCAGGTCTCGCTCACGCCGAAGGTTCGGCAAGCCAGTGCAATGCTGACCCCGGTACGCGCCGCAGCCTTCGCGGCCATCTCCCGGCGTTGAGATGGCCGCGTTATTGTTTTGACAGGGCCTCTTTGAGCAGGTCGGCCTGCATGCTCATCTCGGCATACATCTTCTTGAGCCGGCGGTTCTCGTCTTCCAGCGCCTTCATCTGCGCAATCATCGACGTGTCCATCCCGCCGTATTTCGACCGCCATCGGTAAAACAGCGCCGTGCTCATCCCGTGAACCCGGCAGAGCTCGGGCACGGACATGCCGCCTTCCGCCTGACGAAGGATGGACAGGATCTGCGGTTCGCTGAATCGGCTCTTCTTCATTCGTGATCTCCTCGTCGATCTTGCCGAGAAAATTCTACAAATGAACCCCTTCAATTCGCGGGGGGATTACCGCGGCACGTCGAGTGCAGGAGGTTCGATCGCTTCGCTTATGCCGGAGCTGGGTGCGGACCGCGGATATCGCGGAAGTCGGTCAATGGTACCATCGGAGGGGTCGCCGCACGCTGGACCACGCAGTGGAAGGCCCCTTGCATCGAGATGCGCTCGTCAGCATCTTCAGCCCAACCGGAATCTTCCTTGAAGGTGTCGCCGAACGCCAATCTCCTGACCACGCCATCGAGGATCAACATCTTCGCTGGCCCCACGGGCTGGATGCATCCGAGCGCGCCGTAGAGAGACTTCAAGTTGTCGTCCGAATAGGGATTGCGGGGTTCCCGCGGACCGGCATGGATCAGGTATTCGCCCTTCAGAAGCCAGGAGCCGCCGTCATAGCTGTTGCGGGTCAGCGAGAACTCTCCCACGGGCGGCCCTTGCATTGTGAAGCACTCGTGGAAGCCCCGGCCAGCATCAAAGGCGACAGGATTGAACTTGATGCCGAAGCGCAGAACATCGAATTCCACGACTGGTTTTCCGGCGATCTTGTAGACGTCGCCGTAGGTGTCAGCGACGCCGATCTGCATCTTGTAGGTCGGGACACGAAACCGTCCCTTATGGCGCTTGGCCTTGCCGTTGAAACCCTTGACATAGGCGTGCCCCGTCACGATCCCGGTGACGATGGCCACCACCGGGGTTGGCGCCGTGGTCCGCAGTTCGCCCGTCAGGCGGTTCAGGCTTGCAAGCACCGCGCGGTCGCGGTCGACTCTTGCATCGGCGGGATGCAGCCGATGGAACTTCTGGAAGTCCAGAATGAGCTTATCGGTCCGAGGGCTATAGCCGGTGTTCGGATCGAAGCCGCGCGGCGCACCGCCCTTTTCCGGCGGGATCCGGGCCAGCAACTCGTGGATCTTGCGAACGTCAGCTGCCCGGTTGGGGGCCCCATATCCGACGGCGGCTTCGATGGTTACGGTCATGGCGTTCTCCCCTACACGGCCGGCGTCTGCCGCCGACTTGTGGATAGATTGCCACCATTTTTGTACCGCGACTGTTCCCTGCGGCACAGGCCTCCTGCAAACCGCATGAGCGCAACTGCAACCGGCCGAGGCTAGGTCCAGCGCGCCGGGCTGACAGGACGAGCACGGGAATGACCATGGTGGGCGAAACGAGGAACAACCGGACAGACCCATCGTTCGTGTCACCCGCCGGGTGCGTCATCAGGGAGCATGTGAAGCGGCGTGCCAGTTAGCCGCTCGAAACTTTGGGTTCCAAACGTGAGCGTCAATCCACGACCATTCACAACGTTAACTTCCCGAGCGCCTTAACCGCTGCATCGCTGACAAGATGCCGGTAGTGGCGCTCAATCATTTCAGCGCTGGTGCCGGAGATTTGAGCGATGGTCAGCAGCGGAAGTCCCGCAGCTACAAGGTCGGTGCTCGTGCTGTGCCTGAGCGTATATGCCGTGCCGGCATTGGGCAGCCCCGACGCCGCAACCACTGCAGCTATGGGTAGTTTCCAGCTGTTCTTATCCCATGCCTTCCCATTCGCCTGCATAAAGAGAGGTGCGGCTGGCAGCTTGTTTTCAGTTTGGGCGATCAGCAGACTTGCCGCTTCGGCGGGCAATTGGATGCGCTGGGGTGTGCCAGTCTTGTCCTTGCCGATGCTCAGCTCGGCTGTGCGCCTGTCAAAATCGCCTACGGTAAGCGCTGCAAGCGCGCCGTGTCGCAATGGCAACAGGCGGAGAGCGCGGACGAACGACGCAGTCTCGGCGCTGGTCTTTTCCACCAGATTCCGCCGCTGGCCTCGGTCAAGATAAAGAGTTCGCCGGCCATTGGCATTTGGAACGCCTCTCAATTCCTCTTGCCATGCCGCTTCGCTGCTCGGTGCGCCGGGAGACAAGACTTTGGCCAGTGCGGCCCGCAAAACCGCCATGTCATGGTTAAGCACTGAGGGCGCGCGATCCCGATGGATCATCTCGCCTGCCTTGCGGCGACTAACCAGTGCGGGTTGTGCCTCCAGTCTCTCGCGCCATTCTTTGACATGACGACGGCACAACTTGTCTAGCTTCACCTTTGCGATGGGATATTCATGGACATAGCGCGTGAAACGGTCTTCGGCTTCGGGGCGGTTTTTTCATATTCCCGGCACGCATCGGCGACGGTTTCGATCTTCGCGCTGACTATGCCGCCTGTCTCAACCAACTCCGCAAATGCCTCAGCTTGCTTTTTGGCTGCTACAAAAAACGTCATGACCGGCGAGCGCACCAAAGTCACCAAGGGACTTGACCCGATACGTTCCGGTACCATCGTCATAGGCGCGCGCAAGACGTTCGGACAGATTGACGCCAGCAAGATCCGTCGGCGCGCGCCTCAGCGCGGCGACACGTGGCATCGCGGCGCGGTCGTGATCTCGATCAACGGCAAGACGCACTGGCTCTGGCGCGCCGTCGATGCTGACGGCTTCGTTCTGGACGCCATCGTTCAAAGCCGTGAGGGCCGGTGAGCAGCGCAAAAGCTCCTGCGCAAGCTCATCCGCACGCCATCCCGCGCGCCGCGCGTGATGGTCACCGACAAGCCCGGTTCTGATGGCGCTGCCCGGACCGGGATGGGCATGACCTTCGAGCATCGCCAGCACAAGGGCCTCAACAACCGGGCAGAGAATGCGCACCTGCCGACGCGACGGCGCAAGAAGATCATGAAGAG
>JAPLOW010000130.1 GCA_026400555.1 Hyphomicrobiales bacterium | reverse complement strand
GGCATTGTCATGGTCCTCGGCCAGACGCTCGACATGATGGTCCAGCGCGTAGATGCCGGCTGCGGCCAGAAAGCCTGACTGCCGCATCGCTCCACCCCAGCGCTGCTTGAGCCGCCAGGCTTCGCGGATGAAGTCGCGCGTGCCGGCGAGGACGCCGCCGACTGGCCCGCCGAGACCCTTGCTGAGATCGAGCCAGGCGCTGTCGAACGGGCCTGCATAGTCCCTCGCCGACAGGCCGGAGGCGACGGCTGCATTGAGCAGGCGCGCCCCGTCCATGTGGAGGATCAAGCCGGCGTCGCGGGCCACCGAGACGACCTCCTGCAACGTGGCCAGAGGCCAGACGGCGCCGCCGCCGTAGTTCGCCGTCTGCTCGACCGAGACAAGCCTGGTCTGCTGCAGATAGCGGCTCTCGGGCCGGATGGCGCTCCGCAGCGTGGCGCCATCGAAGATGCCGCGCGCACCCTGGACGCCGCGCACCATGACGCCGGCCAGAGCGGCGGGGCCGCCCGTCTCCGACACCATGATGTGGGCATTTTCATGCACGATGATCTCGTCACCGGGACGACAATGGACGGCGAGGGCGATCTCGTTGCACATGGTGCCTGAGGGCAGGAACACGGCGGCCTCCTTGCCCAGCATGTCCGCGACGCGCTCGCAGAGATCGAGAACGTTCTGGTCCTCGTCTTTCTGTTCGTCGCCGACCTCGACGGACATCATGTATTGGCGCATGCCGGGTGTGGGTTTTGACTTGGTGTCGCTGAACAGATCGACGAGATGGTTCCGGTGCATCACGGTCCACATCCTATGGGGTTGCAATGACCATCCTGCTCGGTGAGCGCTATGGCGATGGCGTCGATTGTGCCAAAGGCCGGGCGGTTGTCGAGCGGTTTGTCGCGTGCGACGTCCTGCGACACACCACCATCAAGCCAGCCGCGCGACAGGCGCGTATCCGGGCATAGACCTGAGCGAGGCACCGCATGCACACGATCATCAAATGGCTGACCGTGACGGGCACCTGTTTTGCCGCGTCGTCTGCTGCCGCGCAGGCCATCGGAACGGCCCCGGCACAGTCGACGCCCGCCACCATCCACGTCATCCACGAGCCGCCGACCGATCCTTCCCAGCAGGCGGCCTACGAGCTTGTCCAGCGTGACACCACGTTCGCCAGGGCGCGAGATGTCTTCACGCTGTTCAAGCTTCCAAAGCCGATCACGATTCGGACGCGCGGCTGCAGCGGGCGCGGCGGCGCCTGGTATTACGAGGGCACGGTGACGATCTGCTATGGCTATTTCCAGACCATCCTCGACAATGCGAGAAGTCCGGAGCGCCCGTCCTGGGTGAGCGAGGAAGCGGCCATCGCCGGGCCGGTCGCCGATGTCGTGCTGCATGAGGGCGCGCATGCGCTGTTCGAATTTCTGAAGACGCCGCTGCTTGGCCGCGAGGAGGATGCGGCGGACATGTTCGCCACTTTCGTTCTGCTCAACGTGTTCAGGGCCGATGCCAAGGCCCTGATCAGCGGCATCGCCTACTCCTATCTCAACGACGCAAGGGCGCGGAACTTCACCGATCTTCCGACGCTCGAGAACCGTGTGCCGCCGAGCCGCGCCTATGGCGGCGCGCACTCGACGCCGCTGCAACGCCTTTACAGCGTCATTTGCCATGCCTCCGGCTTCGACGAGGCCGCGTTCAGGGAGTTGAAGGTTAGCAGCGACCTGCCGGCCTGGCGCGCCGGCGGCTGCGAGGATGAGTACAACCAGATCGCGCACGCCTTCCGGACTCTGCTTGTCCCGCATATCGACGCGGACCGGGCGAAAGCGATGTTTCCAGACGCGAACCTGACATCCGCGCCTGCGCCATGAAGCTTCTCAGACGAACATGAAATCGGCCGAGGTCATCACGCCGCGCTCGGCGCCACTGACGGTGATCGTGCCGAAGGCCCCGACCATCATGTAGCTCTGGCCGACATTGGTGATGGCGATGCTGTTGAAGCTGAGGCCGAGGCCGCGCAGATCGATCAGGTCGCGGCCGTCCTGGAAGTCGACGATGCGGTCGCTGCCGCCGCCCCTGATGTCGAAGCAGAAGCGGTCATTGCCCGTGCCGCCAATGAGCAGGTCGTCGCCAAGCCCGCCGAACAGCGTGTCGTCGCCGAGGCCGCCATCGAGCGAGTCATTGCCGGCGCCGCCGCGCACGAGGTCATTGCCGCCAAAGGCGAAGACCAGATCGAGACCGTTGCCGCCCTCGATGACATTCGCAAAGTCATCGCCGCGGATCGTGTCATTGAAGGCTGATCCGGTTACGTTCTCGACGCCGACCATGGTGTCGCCGGCGGCATCGCCGCCGGTCCCTATGATGCCGGTGGCGCTGCCGCGCAGGTCAAGTGCGATCGCAGCAGCGCTCGAAGCGTAGCTCACAGTGTCGATTCCGAGGCCGCCTTCCAGCCGGTCAGCGCCCGCTCCGCCGATCAGGATGTCATCGCCCGCGCCGCCGATGAGCGTGTCATTGCCGGCGCCGCCGGACAGAAGATTGTTGCCGCCATCGCCGCTGAGCCTGTCGGCGAAGCGCGATCCCATGACATTCTCGATTGCGATCAGCACATCGCCCTGCGCATGTCCGCCGATCTGGGCCGCACGGGTCAGATCAACGTCCACCGCGGCGGTGGAGGCCTCGTAGGTTGCGGTATCGATGCCCGCGCCGCCTTCGAGCCGGTCCGCCCCGCCCCTGCCATCGAGCAGGTCGTTGCCGCGCATGCCAAGCAGCGTGTTCGCGACATCGTTGCCGGTCAATGTGTCGTTGCCGTCGCCGGTGACGGCGTTCTCGATCACCGTTCCTGCAGCGATGGTCAGCGTCCGTCCGTGCAGCATCGAGGTCGCACCGGCGTTGAGGTCGATGCTTGCGGCGTCGATCGTGGACGCGGCGTTGATCCAGTCGGTGCCGCCATCGGTATCGGTCAGCACGCTGCGCGCCGCACCGAGCGCCGCCATTTTGCCGAACTCGTCGGTGTAGTGGTAAACATCATTGGCCGAGATCGCGTCGCCGTAGACATCGAACTTGTAGGACGCGACCGAGCCGGTTGCGCCTGCCCTGGTGTCTGTGATCCTGACCAGCCAGTTGCCCGAGGCCAGTTCGCCGCGCAAGGCTTCCGAGGTAAAGCTCCAGATCAGGTTGCTGACCGACTGCGTGCCGGTCGACGGGCTGAGCACGACGCTTCGCGTGCCCTCCGGAGAAACCAGTTCAACCCGCAGATCACCGATGTTGCCATGGGTCAGGGTCAGGGTCAGGGCTACGCTTTCCACCTCGATGGCGCGCGCGACATTGATGGCGAATTCGGTGGTGGAGAGATCCGCGATCGCGCGGTTCAGCGTGCCGGACACGGTGGCGACCTGCTCGTTGGCCGAGGTCTGGGCGACGCCGAAACGGCCCCACACTTCGGCGAACCGCACCGCCTCCAGCGCGTCGACGCGGCCGAAGCCGACATCGTTGGAATAGTGCAGGCCACCGCCGTTGACGTTATCGGCCTTGTTGACCGTCCAGCCGAAGACCATGCGGCCGCTGGCAGCGCCGGTCAGGGTTGCAGGCGTTGTATGGTCCGCAGTGATGGCGAGGATGTCCTGCACGTCACGCCAGCCGAGGCCGCGATTGGCGCTCAGCATCACCGCGACAACGCCGCTGACGATGGGCGTCGCGGCGGATGTGCCGCCAAAGCTTGACGTGTAGTCGCCGCTCGAATAGCCGCCGCCCGCGGTGACATCGGTGGTGACGATCCCGGCGCCGCCGCCATTGGACGGCGCAGACACGAACACCGAAGAGCCGCGCGTCGAATAGCCGGAGACATCGCCATCCTGGCCGATGGCGCCGACCGTGATCGTCTGGCGCATGGCGTTGAAGTTCGAGGTGTTGGCGTCACGGCTTTCGCCGCCTTCATTGCCGGCGGCGTTGACGACGATCGTGCCAAGTCGGCCGCGGCCGACGTCGACCGCGTTCTTGACGGCAGCTGCGAAAAGGTCGCCGAACGAGCCGGCCTGCTGCGTGCCGTCGGCGAAACGCCCCGTCCAGCCCCAGGAGTTATTGGTCACGTCGAAGTTGCTCATGCCGCGAATGGCGGTGATGAAGCCGCTGCCGGCGCCGACGCCGGAGAAGATGTTGACGCCCGTGACCGTCGCGCTGTGCGCAACGCCCACGCCGCCGGCATTGTTGTTGGCGTCTGCGGCAATCAGGCCCGCCACTGCCGTTCCGTGAACCGAGGATCCAGTGCCCGGGTCCAGCCGCTGGCCGTTGATGACCAGTTCCTTGCTCGCGTCGTAGCGATTGCGCAGGTCGATATGGTTCTTGTCGATGCCGTCATCATAGACGCCGACATTGACCCCCGCGCCGCTGTACTCCGCCCATATGCGGTTCGGGTCGCCCTTGAAAATCTGGCTGAGGTGCCACTGGCTGGCGAGGAGCGGATTGGAGGATGGAAGAACAATGCGAGACATCAACAACTCCGCGAACAGGCCGTCTCAACGAGACATGCGTGACCTGTGTGCCGCCGAAGTTCTGCGAGATCCTTCCGCAATCGTATTGCATTTTAGCAATGCGTCACTTTTCGGCCTGCTCTCGGGCGCGATCGATCCTGATTCCGGCGTCCAGCGTGCGCGACACGGTTGATCGCTCATGCATGAACGGTTAGCTCGGGATCATGACCTCATCCGATCTTGCTTCGCGCCTTGCAGCCCTGATGCCCGCCCTCCGGGGCCGCCTCGTGGCCGGCCAGTTGCTCGGACCGCTGACCTGGTTCCGCGTGGGCGGCCCTGCGGAGGCCTTGTTCACGCCGGCTGACGAAGCCGATCTGTCGTATTTCATGGCGCAGGTGCCAGCCGACGTGCCTGTCTATCCGCTCGGCGTCGGCTCCAACATGATCGTGCGCGATGGCGGGGTGCGCGGCGTCGTGATCCGTCTGTCGCCAAGGGGCTTTGGCCAGGTCAGCACGGCTGACAACATGGTCACCGCCGGGGCGGCAGCGCTGGACAAGCGCGTGGCCGAGGCGGCGGCGTCTGCCTCCGTCGGTGGGCTGGAGTTCTTCTTCGGCATTCCGGGGACGATTGGTGGGGCCGTCACCATGAATGCCGGCGCCAATGGCGGCGAGACGAAGGACGTGCTGGTCAGTGCGCGCGGCGTGATGCGCGATGGCGCGATCCGCACGCTGAGCAATACAGACCTGTCCTTCGCTTACCGCACCTCACAATCCCCTCCCGGATTCATTTTCACGGAGGCGTTGTTTGCCGGGCGCATCGAAGCGCCGGAGGTGATCCGTCACCGCATGCAGGCCGTGCAGCATCACCGTGAAACGGCGCAACCGATCCGCGAGAAGACCGGTGGATCGACCTTCAAGAACCCGCCCGGGCATTCGGCCTGGAAGCTGGTCGACGCGGCCGGCTGCCGTGGCCTGAAGATGGGGGGGGCGCAGGTCAGCGAGATGCACTGCAATTTCCTGATCAACACCGGCGATGCGAGTGCGGCCGACATCGAGGCGCTCGGCGAGGAGGTCCGGCGCCGTGTGAAAGCTCAGTCCGGCGTGGACCTGCTGTGGGAAATCAAGCGGGTCGGCGAGCGCTGAGCGGCATATCCAGCGTCAGATGCAGCGGCGGCGTTACGACACCTGGCGTGTCCGGCGCGGCGTGGGCTGCGATCCGGGTATGCGCTCCATCGTGATCAAGACACTGCCGGATACTTCCACATCGCGCCTGTTGCGTAGTCGATCAAAGAGCACTCCGGCATATGCAGCTTTGCGCTGTCCGCGCAGGCTGACGCGACCTTCAAGGGCCGGCGCCTGGGGCAGGGACACAGGTTTGCATGACATGTCCTTCAATCGTCCCGGGCGGATGCGGCCTTGTGCTGAAGGACGCTGATCGCAACCCGTGCCGCCGTCGTAATCGCGGGGCCGGCCCCGGACAAATGGCGTGATGTGACATGTTGTTGCTGCGTGGGTCCGGTGATCCAGGTCATGCCGGGAACGCCCATGACGGGGCTCTGGCCGGCTGACCCCTTGACCGAAGACAGGTCTCAGCGGACGGTCTCGACCAGCTTTCCGCCTGCGGAGAACACGACATGATCGCCGACGTCGTGGTGCGGCGGGACGGCGACCCTGAAGTCAAAATAGGGCATGCCCTGATGGGGAGCCAGAAGGGCTCATTGCTCCAGATGCGGACGCGGTGGACGACCGCGCCGGGAATCGGGACTGCCGCCCGCGCCTTGGCGAGCATGCCTTCCAGTGCTGCCTTGTTGATGCGGGCGATGTCGGCAAAGGTGAAGGTCGAGCGCAAATTGACCATCTGGAGAGATCACGGGGAGGTTTCCTCAAGCTTTTCCCGCAGGGCAACCTCGAACGTCATGACCTTCTCGTTCTGCGACACCATCGCCAGTTGCGCCTGATCGTTGTTGAAGCTCACTTCAAACAATCTGGCATTCTGCCCGAGGGAGGTATGGAATTTTTCGAGCGCCGTCACGATGGCGTCGGGGTTGAGCTTGTCCACCTTTGGCCGGAGGCTCCTGGGCAACTGCACCGAGGCGACGGCGCCGTCAGGGGTCAGTTTCACCACCGTGCGTTCGGAGACGTCCTCGCCGAAGGCAGGAGCCCTGCGCCGCGCGTCAGCAAGCCGCACCTCCCACATCACCTGCGGCTTGCCGACGGCCACGCGTTCCTTGATGGCCTTGGCGATCATGATGCGCGGATTGCCGCTCGGCTCTCGCTCGCGCGCAGCCTTCAGGACGGCCGGGAGTTTGGCAATGTCGATCTCGCCCAGCGAGAATGGCAGGTTGCCGCTGTTGCGCAGCAACTCTAGGTTCGGGGTGTCGATGACATCCTTCCGGAATGCGCCGCCACCCTAGATCCAGTTTGTCATGGATTGCGGGCTTTTGGCGGTGACGGCCTTCATGGTGCTTGTGGTTCGCGACACATCGATTTCGTAGACGTCCTGCTTGTCGCCCACGACCGGCCGCAATGACGCCTGGGCATCGGCCAGCGGCCACTCGTCCTGTTCATGGAAATTCCTGTTCCGGCCCCGGTTCGTGCCCGCGCTGTCGACGCCCATGATCCGGCCATCAGCCGCTGCCGTCACACTCGCCGTTTCGCGCTCGTTGCCGACGCTGATGCTCCAGCGCACGTCGCCAAGGGCGGGATTGGGCAGCAGCGTCACCAGTCAGGCGATCCTCACCGCCGTGACCCGTCCCGGATCATCGAGCCGCACCCGCACGCGCGCCGCCTCCAGTATGGACCAGAGACGATCGATCGGAACGGATGACAATGCGAAGAAACCGCTCTCGATGTTGGCCACCGGCGATGACGGCCGCTCACGCTGAGACCTCGAAACGCTGTGGAAGGTCAAGGACAGAATGGTTCTGTTGCCGACGCGCCAGCGATCAATCCGGGCGCCGCCCGCCTCGGCGCGGGCCTGGACCTCGATCGCTTCGGGTCGGATGACGATTTCAGCCACATCGACGTTGGCACCGATCTTGTCGATGAGTTCCGACCAGCCTCGGTTGAACACGGCCTGATCCGGCAAAGACGAGTGCAAAGGCGGCGAGAGGAAGGTGTCTCATCAACGGTCCTCCTGATGCATTTTGCGATCATCAGTCGGCCCGCAGTGTTCGTCAATTCATTTCATGCC
This sequence comes from Hyphomicrobiales bacterium, assembly GCA_026400555.1. Lineage (GTDB taxonomy): Bacteria > Pseudomonadota > Alphaproteobacteria > Rhizobiales > Beijerinckiaceae > Allobosea. Next base: position 3,974 of record JAPLOW010000130.1, on the reverse strand, counting down.
GCAGGGTAAGGTATTGCCTGCGATCCTGTCTGCAGGCCGCTTGTTGCCGGCGAGCTAGGCGCATAGCAGTAGGGGCGTCATAGTTAACCACTCCCTAACGCTTGGCGGTCCACAGTCGGGCCGAGATTCGGGAGTTCTGGTTGCTCATGTCCAAGCATGTGGCTGTCTTGATGGGGGGCTGGTCGGCCGAGCGCGAGGTGTCGCTCAATTCCGGCAAGCAGAATGCCGAAGCGGCAGAACGTGCGGGTTACCGCGTCACCCGCATCGATGTGCAGCGCGACATTGCCGAGGTTTTGGCGAAGCTGAAGCCCGATGTGGCGCTCAATTGCCTGCACGGTCCGTGGGGCGAGGACGGCTGCATCCAGGGCGTTCTGGAAATCCTGAGGATACCCTACACCCATTCCGGCGTGCTCGCCTCAGCGCTCGCCATGCACAAGGCGCGTGCCAAGGCGGTGGTGGCTGCTGCGGGGGTTGCTGTTGCAGACGGCATCCTGGTCAGTCGCTTCGAGGCGGCCAAGGCCCATGTCAGGCAGCCGCCCTATGTCATCAAGCCGGTGGATGATGGCTCATCGATCGGCATCGTCATCGTCAGGAAGGACCGCACCCACCCACCGCAGGAACTGGTCCGTGAGGACTGGCCCTGTGGTGACTGGATGCTGGCGGAGGAGTTCATTCCCGGACGCGAATTGACCTGCGCCGTCATGGGCGACAGGGCGCTCGATGTGATCGAGATCACAACATCAACCGGCGAGTTCTATGACTACGACGCGAAGTACGCGCCGGGGGGGTCAATCCATATCCTGCCGGCCCCGCTTAAACCGAAAATTTACCAACAGGTTCAACAGTGGGCGTTAACGGCGCATCAAGCAATTGGGTGCCGCGGCGTGAGCCGGTCCGACTTCAGATATGATGAGGAGTCCGAGCGTCTCATCTGGCTGGAAGTGAACACGCAACCCGGGATGACGGCCACAAGCCTGGTGCCCGAGTTGGCCGCCCATGCGGGCATTGAGTTTGGCGAGTTGGTGCGATGGATGGTGGAGGACGCCTCCTGCGATCGTTGACGACGGCGCTCTTCGGAGTGCGGTCGTCGCGCGTTCGCAAAGGAGACATCGATGTGCCGCTGCTGGTCGGCGAGCGCTCGGGACGCCGCGGCTTCTGGCCGTTCGGCAACCGCGCCTCCGTGACCCTGCCGCTGCACGAGCGTGTTCCGCGGCGGTTTGGCACGGTCTCCGTGCTTGTCGGCCTGGGCGCGATCGGCCTCGGCGGTTTTGTCTTCGGCGGGCAGTATGACGCGCTGCGTGTGGCTTATGGCGAGCCGCATCACATCATGGCCCGCGCCGTCGGTCTGGGGATCGAGCGTGTGTCCATCTCGGGCCTGTCTGAACTGCACGAAACCGAGGTGCTGCACGCGGCCGGAATCACCCCGCGCGGGTCGCTGGCATTCCTCGATGTGGCCGAGACGCGCCGCCTGCTCGAAGCCCAGCCGCTGATCCGCGAAGCGACGGTGCGCAAGCTCTATCCAGGCGAACTAAGCATCGAACTCAAGGAACGCGAGGCCTTCGCGCTATGGCAACTGGACGGTGAAGTCTCGATCATTTCCTCCGACGGCACAGTGATCGACAAGCTGCGCGACGGGCGCTTCGCCCATCTGCCGCTTGTTGTCGGGCCCGGCGCCAACAAGAGGGTGCGCGACTATGTCGTCCTGCTCGGTGAAGCGGGGCCGCTGCGCAGCCGGATCCGCGGCGCGACCCTGGTGTCTGAGCGGCGCTGGACGCTGAAGCTCGACAATGGCCTCGATGTGCGCCTGCCGCAGGACAATGCCGATGAGGCTGTGCGCCGTCTTGAGCGTCTGGCGCGCGAACAGAAGCTGCTGGAGAAGGACATTCTTGCCATCGACATGCGCCAGCCTGACCGCGTGACGGTGCGCCTCAGCGAAGAGGCCGCTGCGGCGCGTGCCGACATGCTGAAGAACCGCCCGAAGCCGAAGGGAGGCGCGGTATGAGCCTCTTTTCGCAGGGCCTGACGCCGCGCCTTCGGCCCTTGTCGTTGCGCAAGAGCGCGACGCTTTCCGTGCTCGATGTCGGCACCAGCAAGATCGTCTGTCTGATCGCGGAACTGCAGCCCGTCGAGGCCAGCGACCGGCTGCGCGGGCGCACCCATCTCGCCCGCGTGATCGGCATCGGCCATACGCGTTCGCTCGGCCTCAAGGGCGGCGCCGTTGTCGATCTGGAAGCGGCGGAGCGGTCGATCCGGCAGGCCGTGGATGCGGCCGAACGCATGGCCAAGGTCGAGGTCCAGTCCGTGATCGTCAACCAGACCGGCGGGCGGCTTGGATCGCAGAGCTTCGCGGCCAGTGTCGACCTGCGCGTCGGCTCGGTCGCCGATCAGGATGTGAAACGCGTTCTCGCCGCGGCGGCGTCACACTCGGTGCGTCCCGGCCGCGCCGTGCTGCACGCGCTGCCGACCGGCTACGCGCTGGACGGCCAGCCCGGCGTGACGGATCCGCGAGGGCTAATGGGCCGCTCGCTCTCGGTCGACATGCATGTCGTCACCGGGGAGGGCGCCGCGGCGCTCAACCTAATGCTTGCCGTCGAGCGCTGCAATCTGTCTGTCGAAAGCGTGGTGGCGACGCCTTACGCATCGGGTCTTTCGTCGCTGGTCGACGATGAGGCCGACATGGGCGCGGTGATCGTGGACATGGGTGGCGGCACGACCAGCATCGGGGTCTTCTCTCACGGCCATCTGATGCATGCCGATGGCGTGGCTGTTGGCGGGCATCACATCACCATGGACTTGGCGCGCGGACTATCCACCAAGGTGTCTGCGGCGGAGCGGCTGAAGACGCTGTATGGCGGCACCATCGCCACCGCATCCGACGAGCGCGATATCATCACCGTGCCGTCCGTCGACGATGACGACCGCGACACGCCCAATCACATGCCGAAATCGCATCTGATCCGGATCATTCGGCCGCGCGTCGAGGAGATTCTCGAACTGGTGCGCGACCGGCTGAAGGCCGCCGGCTTTGCCGGCGAGGCCGGCAGGCGCGTGGTGCTCACCGGTGGCGGCTGCCAGCTCACCGGGCTGACGGATCTCGCAAGGCAGGTGCTTGGCGGCCAGGTCCGGATCGGAAGGCCGCTCGGCATCAAGGGTCTTCCTGAGGCTGCGAAGGGGCCGCCCTTCGCCGCAGCGGTGGGCCTGCTGGTTTATCCGCAGGTCGCGCATATCGAGCATTTCGAGCCGCGATCCGCAGGAGGTTTTGCCGCAACCGGCACGGACGGGGGCTACCTCTCCCGTGTCGGACGGTGGCTGAAAGACAGCTTCTGACGAAGCGGGCCCGCTCCGGGCGGCGACCGGGGCGAGCTTTGAGACGGAAGATCGTGGCGGCGGCCTTCTGATGATCTGACCTAAGAGACGCTAGCCGGGCGTCGACAACGTGAAAGAGGCACGACCATGCCGATGAACCTGCAAGGCCCGGACATTCGGGAACTCAAGCCGCGGATTACCGTTTTCGGTGTTGGCGGCGGTGGCGGCAACGCTGTGAACAACATGATCCAGGCTGGCCTGCAGGGTGTCGACTTCGTTGTCGCCAACACCGACGCGCAGGCCCTGGCCATGTCCGCGGCGCCGCGTATCATCCAGATGGGCCTTCAGGTCACCGAAGGCCTGGGCGCCGGATCGCAGCCGGAGGTTGGCCGCGCAGCCGCCGAAGAGGTGATGGACGAGATCCGTGACCATCTCGCCGGTGCGCACATGGTGTTCATCACGGCGGGCATGGGCGGCGGCACCGGCACGGGAGCCGCTCCGGTCGTGGCCCGCGCGGCCCGTGAGCTTGGCATTCTCACCGTCGGTGTCGTGACCAAGCCGTTCCAGTTCGAAGGCACCCGTCGCCTGCGCATGGCGGACGCCGGCATTCAGGAATTGCAGCAGTCGGTCGACACGCTGATCGTGATCCCGAACCAGAACCTGTTCCG
>JAPLOW010000128.1 GCA_026400555.1 Hyphomicrobiales bacterium | reverse complement strand
CTGGAGGAGCAACCCTGGCTGGGCCATCGGCGCCGGCGTGGTCGGAGGCCTTGCCCTTGGCGCGGCCCTCGCCTCCCGTCCTGCCTATGCCGCCGAACCCATCTATGACGAACCGCAGCCACGCCGCGTCTGCAGCTTCGTCGAGCGCGTCAACAGCTACGGCGAGGTGATTGGCTCGCGCCGCGTCTGCCGCGTGGTCTACTGACCAGACGAAACGGTTTGCCGCCAACGGACTCGAGACCCAGACACCGGCAAGACCCCAAGAGCCCGCAGCCGCGGGCTCTTTTTCATGGTGCGGGTTGCATCGGACGCCGCAACTGCCACATGTTGGGGCATGACAGTTTCATCGCCCGTTGCCGCAGACCGTCCGGACGAGGCCTTCGCCCTCAGGCACGATCCGCGTTATCGCACGCTCGGCGAGGCCTTCTTCACCGCACTGGCTCCTGACAGGCTCAGCACATCGCCGGTTCTGGTGCATGCCAACACCCGTGCCGCCGCCCTGATCGGACTGCCAGAGCACGCGCTGGCCGACCCGCGCTTTCCATCCATCTTCAGCGGGCAGACGCCGCTTCAGGGCTATGAGCCGCTGGCCATGGTCTATTCCGGCCATCAGTTCGGCCAATGGGCCGGGCAGCTTGGCGACGGCCGCGCCCTGACCATAGGGCAGGTACGCAATGCGGACGATGCGCTCTGGGACATCCAGCTCAAGGGTGCGGGCAAGACGCCCTACTCCCGCTTCGGCGACGGCCGCGCGGTCCTGCGCTCCTCGATCCGGGAGTATCTGTGCAGCGAGGCCATGGCGGCCCTTGGTGTGCCGACGACACGGGCGCTGTCGGTGGTCGCAACCCGCAGCCCTGTGCTGCGCGAAACCGTCGAGCCCGGCGCCGTGGTGACGCGGCTCATGCGCTCGAATATCCGTTTCGGCCATTTCGAGCATTTCCACCATCGCGGAGAGCCGGATCGCGTGCGCGAACTGGCCGCGTTCGTGATCGACACCTACCACCCCGAACTGGACGGGCTTGCTGACCGCCACCGGCTCTGGTTCGACGCTGTGGTGACACGCACGGCCCATATGGTGGCGCACTGGCAGGCGATCGGCTTCGCCCATGGCGTGATGAATACCGACAACATGTCGATCCTTGGCGACACGATCGACTATGGCCCTTTCGGCTTTCTCGATGCCTTCGATCCGGGCTTCATTTGCAACCATTCGGACCATACCGCCCGCTATGCGTTCGACCGGCAGCCGGCCATCGCGCTGTGGAACCTGCAGGCGCTGGCCGTGGCCGTGCACAGTGTGGTGCCCTGGGATGACATCAACGCGTCGCTCCAGAGCTTCGTGGAGCGTTTCGTCGCGCGCTATGCAGCGCTGATGCGAGGCAAGATCGGGCTTGCTGCCGAAGAGGACAGCGAACTGGTCACGGACCTTCTGGCCCTGATGCGGCGTGGCGGCGCCGACTACAGCCTCTCGTTCCGCCTGCTGGGCACGACGGACGAAAACCCCGGACGTGCGCGCTGGACGGCGCTGTTCAACGACGAGGTGAGGCCGGCGGCCTTCCGCTGGCTCGACCGCTGGCAGGTCCGCATCGGCGAGGTCCACCCCGATTTCGGTGCGGTGCGGGCCCATATGGACGCGAGAAATGCCAAATTTGTGCTGCGCAACTGGGTGGCCGAGAGCGCCATCCGCGCGGTCGAGGACCATGGCGACGTGGCGACGCTGGACCGCATCTTCCGGCTGGTCACGACGCCTTTCGCTGAACACACGCCGGCGGATGCCATGTTCGCCGCGCCGCCGCCGGAGGCGATGCGCGACCTTGAGGTGTCCTGCTCATCGTGAGCCGCGCCATTGCCCGCCCATGCGGGCTCGCTCTATAGCTTGGTCCGGTCTTCGATTCGTCCCACGGTGGGTTCAAGCTGCCATGATGCGTGTTCTGATTGTCGCCATGGCCGGTCTGGTTCTGTCGCTTGCGGCATCCGCGCCCGCGCAGGCCCGCACGCTTGAGGACTGCGAGAAGATCAAGGACTGGCACGCCTACAACACCTGCCTCGCATCGTTCGGGCCTCGTCGCGGCCAGCGCGCCGTCAACGGCCAGCCGCAGGCGGAGGATGCCGAGCGCCGGGTCTACCGGGGGCGCAAGCAGACGGCGCGCAGGTCAGTCTCCGGGCTGAACGTCCAGCGTGTCGCCGGCGGGCGCGTCAGGGCGACATTCGACGTCAGCGCACCACGCCGGGCCCGCCCCCAGTGAGCGCGGCGGGAGCGATCTGCATCGGCGAATGCATGGTAGAACTCAGCCGGCGCGGGGCGCGATACGGCCTGAGTTATGGCGGGGACACGTTCAACACCGCCGCCTACATGGCCCGCGCGGGCGCAAGTGTGGCCTATGCCACCGCCCTGGGCGATGATCCCTACAGCAGCGGCATCCTGAAGCTGATCGCGTCGGAGAAGGTCGACCATGGACTGATCCCGCGTCTCAAGGGCCGCAATGCCGGGCTCTACATCATCGAGACCGATGGCAGGGGCGAGCGCAGCTTCTGGTACTGGCGCGACCGTGCGCCGGCGCGCGAGCTGTTCGAGCTGCCGGAGGCGGCACGGGTCGCCGAGGCGATGCGCGGCGCAAGGTTGGTGTATTTCTCCGGCATCACCCTGTCGCTGTATTCGGCCACGGGGCTCGACGCATTCGAGGCCGCCCTCGCCGCCGCGCGCTCCGCGGGCGCCATGATCGCCTTTGACGGAAACTTCAGGCCGCGCGGCTGGGGCCATGATCTCGCCCGCGCACGTGCGGTGTTTGGCCGGTTTCTCAGGCATTGTGATATCGCGCTGCCAACCTTCGACGATGAACAGATGCTGTTGGGCGACACCTTGCCCGACGAGACGCTGGCCCGCATGGCGGGCTTCGGCGTCATGGAAATCGCGGTCAAGATGGGCGCGGACGGGGCCATCATCGTGACGCCAGGCGTGCGGCAGGCAGTTCCCGTCCCGACGATCGTCACGCCGGTCGACACGACGGCCGCCGGCGACAGCTTCAATGGCGGCTATCTCGCCGCCCGCCTCGCCGGAGCGCCACCGGAACGTGCCGCGCTCACCGGACATGCGCTGGCGGGCACGGTGATCCAGCATCGCGGCGCGATCGTGCCAAAGTCCGCGACGCGGGCGGCGCTGAAAAGCCTCCACCCATGACCACCCCCTTATCCTGAACCGGGCGCAGGACGAGGGCTTCGGCGTGTGCAATTGCTGAAGCTCAGCCTTCGACAGGCTCAGGATGAGGATGGTGGGGGTTCAAGGGGTTGCGCTCCGCCGCAAGCAGGAACTCCGTGTTGCCGTCGCCGCCCGTGATCGGGCTGGTGATGCGCCCCAAGCTGCGCCAGCCAAGGTCCGCGACGGCGGCCTCAATCCGGGCGATCGCGCCAGCGATGGCGGCTCCGTCCCTGACGATGCCGCCCTTGGCGATGGCGGCCCGCCCGACCTCGAACTGTGGCTTGATCAGCACGATCAGCCTTGCCGCGGACGCGGCAAGCCAACTGAGCGCGGGCAGGACCAGCGTGAGCGAGATGAAACTAACATCACAGACGATCAAGGCCGGCGGCGACGGCAGCACCGACGCCTCAAGGCCGCGGATATCAGTGCCCTCCATCAGCGTGACGCGGCTGTCGCTGCGCAGACTGGCGTGAAACTGCCCGTTGCCCGTATCCACCGCCGTCACCGACCTTGCGCCGCGCTGCAGCAGCACATCGCTGAAGCCGCCGGTTGAGGCTCCGCAGTCGAGGCAATCAAGGCCCAGCGGACTCAAGGCAAAATGATCGAGAGCTGCCGCCAGTTTGAGCCCGCCGCGCGAGACAAAGGGATGCGGCTGACCGGCCGTGATCACGGCCGCCTCTGACAGGAACCGGGAGGACTTGGCGACCGTCTCGCCATCAGCGGCAACGAGGCCGGCTGCTATGGCGGCCTGGGCGCGGGCCCGGCTTTCGAACAGGCCGCGCTCGACAAGCAAAACATCGGCGCGCTTGCGCAGCAAGATCGATCAGGCCCGCTTCGGGACGCTGCCGCCGCTGCTCGCCATGGCGGCCTCGACTGCGCGGGTGATGCCCGCAGCATCAAGGCCGGCCTCGACGTACATGCGCTCGGGCTTGTCATGGTCCTGATAGATGTCCGGAAGGGTCAGCGTGCGGATAACCAGCCCCTTGTCGAGCGCTCCCTGCCGCGCCAGCGCATGAAGCACCTGTGATCCGAAGCCGCCGGCCGAGCCTTCCTCGACCGTGATCAGGGCCTGGTGGTGGCGCGCCAGCCTCAGGAGCAATTCCTCGTCCAGCGGTTTGGCGAAACGGGCGTCGGCCACCGTGCAGGAGATGCCGTGGCGGGCCAGCGCGTCGGCCGCCATCAGGCATTCTGCCAGCCGCGTGCCGAAGGAGAGCAGTGCCACGGACGTCCCTTCGCGCACCACGCGACCCTTGCCGATGGGCAGGATCTGGCCAAAGTCGGGCAGCTCGACGCCGGTGCCCTCCCCGCGCGGAAAGCGGAAGGCGATGGGCCCCTGATCATAGGCGGCGGCGGTGGCGACCATGTGGGTCAATTCCGCCTCGTCGGCGGCTGCCATCACCACCATTTCCGGAAGGCAACTCAGATAGGCGACGTCGAAGGCCCCGGCATGGGTCGCGCCATCGGCGCCGACGAGCCCGGCTCGGTCCAGCGCGAAGCGCACAGGCAGCTTCTGCAAGGCGACATCATGCACGACCTGATCATAGGCGCGCTGCAGGAAGGTCGAGTAGATCGCGCAGAACGGCTTGTAGCCTTCTGTGGCGAGGCCCGCCGCAAAGGTTACGGCATGCTGTTCGGCGATGCCGACATCGAAGGTGCGTGCCGGGAACTCCCGGGCGAATTTGTCGAGCCCCGTGCCTGAAGGCATGGCGGCGGTGATGGCGACGATCCGGTTGTCCTTGCGCGCCTCCTTGATCAGCGACTGGGCAAAGACACCGGTGTAGCTCGGGGCGTTGGCGGGCGTCTTGGCCTGCTCGACGGTGACCGGATCGAACTTGACCACGCCATGATACTTGTCCGTCGCCGCCTCGGCCGGGGCATAGCCCTTGCCCTTCTGCGTCACGACATGGACAAGGATCGGCCCGGTCTCGCTGTCACGGACATTGCGCAGGATCGGCAGCAGGTGATCGAGATTGTGCCCGTCGATCGGGCCGACATAGTAAAAGCCCAGTTCCTCGAACAGCGTGCCGCCTGTCCAGAAGCCACGCGAGAACTCCTCGGTTTTCTTGGCCTTGTCATAGAAGAATTTCGGCAGGTTGCGGGCCAGTTGCTTGGCTGTCTCGCGCAGCTTGCGGTAGGTGCGCCCCGAAGCGAGACGCGCGAGATAGGCCGACATCGCGCCGACCGGCGGGGCAATCGACATGTCGTTGTCGTTGAGGATGACGATCAGGCGGCTCTGCATGGCGCCGGCATTGTTCATCGCCTCATAGGCCATGCCGGCGGACATGGAGCCGTCGCCGATGACGGCAACGACGCGGTTCTTCTCACCCTTCTGGTCGCGGGCGGCGGCNNNNCCAGATCGCGCGCGACCGCCATGCCGAGGCCGGCCGAGATCGAGGTCGAGGAATGGGCGGCGCCGAACGGATCGTAGGGACTTTCCGAGCGCTTGGTGAAGCCGGAGAGTCCGCCGCCCTGCCTGAGCGTGCGGATACGGTCGCGGCGGCCGGTGAGGATCTTGTGCGGATAGGCCTGATGGCCGACATCCCAGATCAGCCGGTCGTCAGGCGTGTTGAAAACGTGGTGCAAGGCGACCGTCAGTTCGATCACGCCAAGGCCGGCGCCGAGATGCCCGCCAGTAACCGAGACGGCATCGATGGTCTCAAGGCGCAGCTCATCCGCCACCTGCCGCAGGGCGGCGTCAGACAGAGCGCGCAGGTCAGCCGGGGTCCGGATGGTGTCAAGCAGCGGGGTCGAAATGCGGGAGCTCAATGCGAGGGGCCCTTGGTGATGCGCTGGCTATAGGCTGATTGGCCGAAAAACGAAATGGCGCCGGTGTCGCGCTCTCACCGCGCCAGAAAGCGCGCCACCAGCGCCCTGACCGCCTGCCGGTCTTCCGGCTCGCGGCCAAAGGCGGCGGCGTGGCCCGAGAGGCTCTGGACGACCTCCACCGTGGCATCGGGAAAGAACACAGCCTGATCCGCCGCGTCTCGCGGATGGAAATAGATGTCGGTGGAGACCGGCGCGAACAGGACCGGCATCGCGGCGCGGGCCGCGGCCGTGGCGAAGGAGCCGCCACAGCCGGGCGTTCCGGCGATATCATGGCGAGCCCACATGTCGAGGTGACACAGAAGGTCGTTGGCATCCTTGGCGTGATAGCGGGTGCGCCATTTGGCGAGAAATCCAGCCAGATCATCAGCGGCCATGTCGGCATGGGCCTGATGGCGGCCCTCCGAGAAGAAGCGCGGGGACAACGCAAAGGGCGCCCAGGCCTCGGAAAGACGGGACAGTCCGAGAACCGGCTGCGTCGCGTAACGGCCTCCGTTGAAGGCGGGATCGCTGGTGAGAGCCATCGCCATGACATTGAGAAACATCTGGCCATAAAGCGTGGTGCGGGCGTTGCCGGCGATGCAGATGGCGCGGCCGACCCTGTCCGGATGGCTCACCGCCCACTGAAGGGCCTGCTGCCCACCCATGCTGGCCCCGATCACGGCTGCGATGCGCCCGACCCCAAGATGATCGAGCAGGGCTTTCTGCACGGCGATGTTGTCGCGAATGGCGAGTTTTGGGAAATCCGCACCGCCATGCGGGTGCGGTGTGGTCGACGGCGAGGATGAGCGGCCGTTGCCGAGCATCTCGACATCAATCAGCCAATGCCGGTCCTCGGCGAGCGGGCCGCCTTCCGTGCCGAGATAGGCCAGCCCGAGCGGATTGGCGCCGAAGGCGGTGCAGAGCACGATGGGCTCGCCCTCACCGATCCGCCCGCGCTGGCGCCAGGCGAGCCGCGCTTCGGGCAGCACGACGCCGCATTCGAGCGCGAAATCCGGCAGGCTGAACAGCTCGCAGGGCGGGACGACGGGCGCTGACATGGAACAACTTCACCGAAACGGGTTGAGGAGTAGGCGCATTCTGCCTAACTAGCCCAAGACGGGTCCGCACGACACCCACCGAGGCACAGAATCCATGAGCATTGCCCACCTGCCTGAGCGCTGCGTCATCAAGGTCGCAGGCGAAGATGCGCGGATATTTCTGGATGGCCTCGTGACCAATGACATGGCGCTGGTGACACAAGACCAGGCTGGTTTCGGCGCGCTGCTGACGCCGCAAGGCAAGATCGTCGTCGATTTCTTCATTGTGGCACTGGATGACGAGGATGGCGGCGGCTTCCTGCTCGATACATCGACGGCGTTCGGGCCAGACCTGCTGAAGAAGCTCAGCCTCTACAAGCTCAGGGCACAAGTGATCATCGAGGATCTCGGCGAGACGGCGGCTGTCGTTGCAGCGGGCGATGGCGGAAAGCTGCCGTCGGACTGCGGCGTGGTCTATGCCGACCCGCGCTTTTCGGGATTGGGTGACCGGGCGATCGTCGACCGGACCGAGTTGCCGGACCTGATCAACGCAACGATTGAAGACTACCACAGCCATCGGATTTGCCTCGGCATTCCGGATGGCGGCAAGGATTTCGCCTATGGCGGTACCGCAACCTTTCCGCATGAGGCCCTGATGGACCAGCTTGGCGGCGTGTCCTTCAACAAGGGTTGCTATGTCGGGCAGGAGGTGGTGTCCCGCATGCAGCATCGTGGCACGGCGCGCACGCGCCTCGTGCCGGTCATCTTCACCGGCGGCTTCCGCTCGGAATGGGGCGTCGAGGTGAAGGCGGGTGACCGGAGCATCGGTTCGGTCGGGTCCACCGCCAGGGATCGCGGGATCGCGATGCTCAGGCTCGACAAGGTGGCCGAAGCGCTGGCGGCTGGCGAGCCCATCCGGGCTGGCGGGCTCGACATCGCGCTTGTGAAGCCGCCCTTCATCCACTTCCCCTTTCCCGGAGAGGCGGGTTTCGGCGAGAGCGCAGCATGACCGACGCCCCACAGGAGCGCGGTGTGATCCTGCATGCCGACGGCAAGCTGCGCTGCCCGTGGCCCGGCACGGACCCATTCTATGTCGCCTATCACGACACCGACTGGGGCGTACCGGAACGCGACGACCGGGCGTTGTTCGAGAAGCTGATGCTCGACGGATTTCAGGCCGGGCTGTCCTGGATCACCATCCTGCGCAAGCGCGAGAACTTCCGCGCCGCGTTCGATGGCTTCGAGCCAGCCAGGATCGTGCATTACGGCCCGGCCAAGATCGATGCGCTGATGGGCGATGCCGGCATCATCCGCAACCGTGCCAAGATCGAGGGCACGATCAAAAGCGCCCGCCTCTGGCTCGACATGATGGAGCGCGGCTCGTTTGCGAAGCATCTCTGGGGCTTCGTGGATGGGGCTCCCGTGCAGGGCTTCTACCGGACGCACAGGGATGTCCCGACGCAGACGAAGGCAGCGGAGGCCATGTCGAAGGAGCTGAAGTCGCGCGGCTTCAGCTTCGTCGGCCCGACCATCGTCTATGCCTTCATGCAGGCCGTCGGCATGGTCAATGACCATCTCGTCGATTGCTATCGCCACCCCGAATGTGCGGAGCTTGGCCGCCAGATCCGGTGGTGATGCAGGCCGCCCCGCGGGCCTGGCAGCGCATGCTGTCGGGGCGCCGGCTCGACATCCTCGATCCCTCGCCGCTTGACGTCGAAATCGAGGACATCGCCCACGGCCTCGCCCGCGTGGCGCGCTGGAACGGTCAGACCTCCGGTGAGCACATCTTCTCGGTCGCCCAGCACTCCGTGCTGGTGGAGGCGATCAACGCCCATCTCGAACCCGGGTTGCCGAAGCCTTGGCGGCTCATGGCTCTGCTGCATGACGCCCCCGAATATGTCATCGGCGACATCATTTCGCCTGTGAAGGCGGCTGTCGGAGAGAACTACAAGAGCGTCGAAAAGCGCCTGCTCGCGACCATCCACATCCGCTTCGGCCTGCCGCCCGAGGCGCCGTCGCTGCTGCAAAAGAAGATCAAGCGTGCGGACACGGTGGCCGCGTTCCTCGAGGCCACGTATCTGGCCGGCTTCGCCCGCGAGGAAGCGTTGCGCATCTTCGGCAGGCCCGAGCCGCTGCCACGCGCCGTGCTCGACATGCTGATCCCGATCAGCGCAGGCGAGGCGCAAGCCCACTTCAGGCGGCGCTTCGATGCGCTACTCGATGGCTGACGCCGCTTGGCCGATTTGACGCAGCCGCGCCTGCGGCCTTAAACGCATCCCATGTCGCACAATTCCTTCGGCCACCTGTTCCGCTTCACCACCTTCGGCGAGAGCCATGGGGTCGCCATCGGCTGCGTTGTCGATGGCTGCCCGCCGCTGATCCCGATCACGGAGGCCGAGATCCAGCGTGATCTTGATCGCCGCCGCCCCGGTCAGAGAAAATACACCACCCAGCGGCAGGAAGCCGACCAGGTGAAGATCCTGTCCGGCGTGTTCACGGACGAGCGCACGGGGCTTCAGGTCACCACCGGCACCGCCATCGGCCTCATGATCGAGAACACCGACCAGCGCTCGAAGGACTACGGCGAGATCAAGGACAGCTACCGTCCCGGCCACGCCGACTACACCTATGACGTCAAGTACGGCATCCGCGACTATCGCGGCGGCGGGCGCTCGTCTGCCCGCGAGACAGCGATGCGTGTGGCGGCCGGCGCGATTGCCCGCAAGGTGGTGCCCGGCATGCTGGTGCGCGGCGCGCTGGTTCAGATGGGTCCGCACAGGATCAACCGCGCCCACTGGGATTGGGCCGAGGTCGACCGCAACCCCTTTTTCTGCCCGGATGCCCAGGCTGCAGCGCTGTGGGCCGACTATCTGGACGGCATCCGCAAGGCGGGCTCTTCCATTGGCGCGGTGATCGAGATCGTGGCCGAGGGCGTTCCGCCCGGCCTTGGCGCCCCGATCTACGGCAAGCTCGATGCCGACCTCGCCAGCGCCATGATGAGCATCAACGCGGTGAAGGGTGTCGAAATCGGCGACGGCTTCGAGGCAGCGACGCTTTCGGGCGAGCAGAACGCCGACGAGATGCGCAGCGGCAACAATGGCGCGCCCACGTTTCTCTCGAACCATGCTGGCGGCATCCTCGGCGGCATTTCCACCGGCCAGCCGGTGGTCTGCCGCTTCGCCGTCAAGCCGACATCGTCGATCCTGTCCGAGCGCGCCTCGGTCACGCGCTATGGCGCCGAGACTGACCTGCGCACCAAGGGTCGCCACGACCCCTGCGTCGGCATTCGCGCCGTGCCTGTGGGCGAGGCGATGATGGCGATCGTGCTCGCCGACCACTACCTGCGCCATCGCGGGCAGGTGGGCGAAGCGGCGCAGTGGCCGTTCGGGGCGTGACCGCCGGCGACATCAGCGCACCCGCCCCCTCTCTCCTTGCGGGAGAGGGTTAAGGAGAGGGGTTGCGCCGCTGGTTCGAACAAGGGCTTTTTTGTTGCTCATTGCCGACGACAAACCGACCCCCTGTCCATACCTCTCCCGCTAGGGGAGAGAGCGCTTCGGCATCCAGCCTGTCCATCCAATAGATCGCCAAGCACCAAAACGCGGGATCGATATTCAGTGTTACTGAATATCAGAAGCTTATTCATTGCAACCAAACTCCTTCCCTGTTACACTCTCCCGATGAAACTCGAGACATGGCTTGCCCGTGAATCCATCTCCCGCGCGGCGTTCGCCAAGCGCGTCGAGATGTCGCCCGCGAGCATCACGGCCCTGTGCAATGACGACACGGCATGGCTGTCGCGCGATGCCGCCGAGCGCATCGCCAAGGCGACCGGCGGCGCGGTCAGCCCGAATGATTTCCTGCACTTCACCTTTCCGAAGGATGCTCCGATGCACCACACTGTCAGCGAGGCGATCGACGCCTTCGCCCGCGGCGAGATCGTTGTCGTTACCGATGATGACGACCGCGAGAACGAGGGCGACCTGATCGTCGCGGCCTCGCTGTGCACGCCCGAGAAGATGGCCTTCATCATCCGCCATTGCTGCGGCATTGTCTGCACGCCGCTGCCGCTGCAGGAGGCCAAGCGCCTCAGGCTCGACCCGATGGTCTCGTCCAATGACAGCGCCCACACCACGGCTTTCACCGTGACCATCGACTACAAGCACGGCACAACCACCGGCATTTCCGCCGATGATCGCACCGCAACGGTGCGCGGGCTCGCCAATCCGAATGCAGGAGCTTCGGATTTCTCGCGGCCCGGACACATTTTTCCGTTGATCGCACGCGATGGCGGCGTTCTGATGCGGTCAGGCCACACGGAAGCCGCCGTGGACCTGTGCAAGCTCGCCGGCCTGCCGCCGGTCGGCGTGATCTGCGAACTGGTGAATGACGATGGCACCGTGATGAAGGGGCCGCAGATCAACGCCTTTTCCGCGAAGCATGGCCTCAGGCAAATCACGGTGGCGGACCTGATCGCCTTTCGGCAGTCGCGCGAAAAGCTTGTCGAACGCGTCGCGACCTTCGCGGTCAAGACCGAGTTCGGCGAACTCACCGGGCATGCCTACGTCACGCCGTTCGACAGCGTGCAACACTTCGCCTTCGTCATGGGCAAGGTCGGCGAAGGCCGCGACGTGCCAGCCCGCCTGCACCGCGCCGATGTGGTGGGCGACATCTTTGGCGGCGGCAAATCGATCAATGCCGCGCTCAAGCGCTTTGCGAGGGATGGCCGGGGCGTGCTGATCTATCTGCGCGACGGCGCGGCCGGCGTTCCAACCAACCGGCCCGGCGACGACACGCTGGAGAGCGAACACAAGCGCAACCAGGCCTGGCGCGAGGTCGGCCTTGGCGCGCAGATCCTGAAAGATCTTGGTGTCACCTCGATCGTCAACCTGTCGTCATCAGCCCGCGCCTTCGTCGGCCTGTCCGGATTCGGCATCGAGATCGCCGGGACGGAACCGCTGGAAAAGTGAGGAGCAGCGAAAGCCGCCCTTACCCCCGCAAGCTCGCCCCGTAGCGCTTCGCCATCTCGGCCACGATCTTGCCGCCAACGGCGTCGATTTCGGCTTCGGTCAGGGTCTTTTCGGTCGGCTGCAAGGTCACGGCCAGCGCCACCGACTTCTTGCCAGCCTCGACCTTGTCGCCTTCATAGACGTCGAAGACCGTGACGTCCGCAATCAGAGCGCGATCCGCTCCAGCCGCCGTTTTGACCATGTCGCCGGCGGCGGTCTTTGCGTCGACCAGGAAGGCGAAATCACGCGTCACGGGCTGGAAATCCGACAGTTTCAGCTTCGGCTTCATCCGCGTCGGCTTCGCCTTCGGCAGAGGCAGGCCATCCAGAATGATTTCGAAGCCCACCAGCGGACCCTTGACGTCGAGCAACTTCAGCGTCTTCGGGTGGATCTCGCCGAACGCGCCAACGATGCCCTTGGGGCCGAATTGCAGTGTGGCCGAGCGGCCCGGATGCATCCAGTCAGGCCCACCCGGCACGACCTGCAGACCTCCGGTGGCGATCCCAAGCGAGGCCAGCAGCGCCAGAGCGTCTTCCTTAGCGTCAAGCGCGTTGATCTCCTGAGCCGCGCCGTCCCAGTGGCGGCCGGTGCCGGAGGGTCGCGCCGTGCCGCGCCGGATGGCGGCGGCGGCCATGCGCTGGTCATCCTCGCCGTCGCCGAGAAAAATCTGCCCGACCTCGAACAGCGCCACGTCGCCGAAGCTGCGGTCGGCATTGCGCTGCGCAGCCTTGATCAACCCCGGCAGCAGCGAGGGCCGCATGTCCGACAAGTCGGAGGCAATCGGGTTGGCCAACGCCAGTTCCGGCTTGCCGCCGCCGAAATGAACCGCCTCGTCCTGCGCGATGAAGGACCAGGTCACGGCTTCGACGAGGCCACGCGCGGCCAGCATGCGCTTGGCCAGCCTTGTGCGCTTCTGCAACACGGTGAGCACCGGCTTTGGCACTTCGTCAACGAGGCGCGGGAATGGAACGGCGTCCACCCGGTCGAGCCCGGCAATGCGGACGATTTCCTCGACCAGATCGGCCTTGCCCTCGATGTCGCCGCGCCAGCTCGGTGGCGAGACGCGGACACGCTCGCCCGTTCCCGAGACATGGAAGCCGAGGGAGGTCAGCGCCAGCTTCATCTCTGGAACCGGGAGCGAAAGTCCCGTGAGCCGCTTTACCTCCGACCAGGGAAAATCAATGAAGCGGCTGGTGTCCGGCGGCGCGCCGGCGACGACCGTCTCCGAGGCCTCGCCGCCGCACAGGTCGATGATCATCTGCGTCGCGAGGTCAAGACCGGGCAGGCAGAAGTCGGGATCGACGCCGCGCTCGAAACGGTAGCGCGCATCGGTATTGATGGCGAGGGCGCGGCCCGTGCGGGCAGTGGTGAGCGGGTCCCAGAGTGCACTCTCGACCAGCACATCGATGGTTGCCTCCGAGCAGCCGGAGGCCTCGCCACCCATGATGCCGGCGAGCGATTCCACACTCCTGTCATCGCAGATCACCACATGATCATCGCTGAAGCTGTAGGTCTTGCCATCCAGCGCCAGCATGCTCTCGCCGGCCCGCGCACGGCGGACGACAATGTTGCCATGCACCTTGGCCGCGTCGAACACGTGCAGCGGCCGGTTCATGGCGAAGGTCATGAAATTGGTGACATCGACCAGCGCGTTGATCGGCCTGAGCCCGATGGCCTTGAGGCGCGCCTGCACCCAATCCGGCGAGGGGCCGTTCCGGACGCCGCGGATCAGGCGCATGGCGAAGGCTTGGCAAAGATGCCGGTCAGCAGCGTCAAAATCGAGTGTCACGGACACGGGACAGGGAAAGGCGCCCTTCACAGGCCTGACATTGACATGCCTGAGTTCGCCAACCCCCGCCGCCGCGAGATCGCGGGCGATGCCGTGGATGCCGAGCGCGTCAGCCCGGTTCGGCGTCACGGCAATCTCGATCACGGGATCGCCGAGGCCCGCCCATTGCGCATAGCTGGCGCCGATGGGTGCGTGATCAGGCAAGTCGATGATGCCGTCATGGTCGTTGGACAGCTCAAGCTCGGCGGCCGAGCAGAGCATGCCGTTGGACTCGACGCCGCGGATCACGCCCTTGCCGAGGGTGATGTCCTTGCCAGGGATATACGTGCCGGGGGGCGAGAACACGCTCTTCATGCCGGTCCGCGCGTTCGGGGCGCCGCAGACCACCTGCACGGGCTCCCCTGCCCCAGTAGCGACCATGCAGACGCGCAGGCGGTCGGCATTGGGATGCTGCTTCGCATCGATCACATAGGCGATGGTGAAGGCAGCAAGCGATTTCGCCTTGTCATCGACGCCTTCGACCTCAAGGCCGACCTTGTTGAGCGCATCACAAATCTCGTCGACCGACGCGGAGGTGTCGAGGTGGCTCTTCAGCCAGGAGAGGGTGAATTTCATCGGACGTCCTTGGGTAGTCTGGTCTTGGGTCTTCCGCGATCCTCATCCTGAGCCTGTCGAAGGAGGACTTCCAGACAGCGCATCGCTCGGGTTCATGCTTCGACAGGCT
>JAPLOW010000056.1 GCA_026400555.1 Hyphomicrobiales bacterium | reverse complement strand
GGCGCATCGCGGCCTGTCGGATGACGACAGCGCTGCCCTCAATGCCGCGCTGGTACTGATTCTTGCCAACCAGATCGGTGATCAGACCGTGCTTGCCGAGGCCCTTGAGCTGGCGAAGGCGAACCTCACGCCTTCTGCCCGCGCAGCATCTCGATGATGCCGGAGAAGTCCGTGCCGCCATGTCCCGCGCCGTTGAACAGCGCGTAGAGCTGCGCCGCCGCGGCGCCGAGCGGCGTTGACGCCCCGACCGCAGCGGCCGCCTCCTGCGACAGCTTCAGGTCCTTCAGCATCAGTTCTGCGGCAAAGCCGGGCTTGTAACCGTTGTTGGCAGGCGAAGTCGGAACCGGCCCGGGTACCGGGCAATAGGTCGTCAGGGACCAGCACTGGCCTGACGAGGTCGACGCCACATCGAACAGCGCCTGGTGCGACAGCCCGAGCTTCTCGGCCAGCGCGAAGGCCTCGCCGACCCCGATCATCGAAATGCCGAGGATCATGTTGTTGCAGATCTTGGCCGCCTGCCCGGCGCCGGCGCCGCCGCAATGCACCACCTTCTTGCCCATTTGTTCGAGAATGGGCTTTGCGGCCGCGAAGGCATCCGCTTCGCCACCGACCATGAAGGTGAGCGTCGCGCCCTTGGCTCCGCCAGTGCCGCCCGAGACCGGTGCGTCCACCGGCTTGAGGCCGGTCGCGCTCGCGACCGCATGAACGGCTCGGGCGCTGTCCACATCGATGGTGGAGCAGTCGATGATCAGCGCGCCGGCCTTCGCCTTCGGCCCGATCTCGGCCCAGACGCTGCGCACATGCTTGCCAGCTGGCAGCATCGTCACGATGACATCGGCCGCGCTGACTGCCGCAGCCGCGCTGGCCGCAATGATGAGCCCCACTGCCTTCGCCTCGGCGCATGAGGCTGGCGAGAGGTCGAAGCCGGTGACGGCATGGCCGGCCTTGACGAGATTGGCGGCCATCGGCCCGCCCATGTTGCCGAGGCCGATAAAGGCGATCTGTGCCATGTCTATCCCCTGTTTCCGCGCCCGATCAGGCTCCGCGCCACGATCAGGCGCATGATTTCGTTGGTGCCTTCGAGGATCTGGTGCACGCGCAGGTCACGCACGATCTTCTCGATACCGTAGTCGCTGAGATAGCCATAGCCGCCGTGCAATTGCAGCGCGTCATTGGCCACCTTGAAGCCGGTGTCGGTCGCGATCCGCTTGGCCATGGCGCACAGCCTGGTCGCGTCGCTGTCCTTCCGGTCCAGCGCAGCGGCGGCTCGCCAGAGGAAGGTGCGGGCGCACTCGAGTTCTGTGGCCATGTCCGCAAGCTTGAACTGCAGCGCCTGGAACTGGTCGATGCTTTTGCCGAAGGCCTTGCGCTCCGCCATGTAGGCAAGCGACTTGTCGAGCGCAGCCTGCGCGCCCCCAAGCGAACAGGCGCCAATGTTGAGACGCCCGCCATCAAGCCCTGCCATGGCAATCTTGAAGCCGATGCCTTCGGGCCCGAGACGGTTGGCGACCGGCACGTGGACCTGATCGAAGATCACCGCACGCGTCGGCTGGGCGTTCCAGCCCATTTTCTTTTCTTCCGCGCCGAAGCTGAGACCTTCGCTGTCCTTCTCGATCACCAGGGTCGAGATGCCGCCGGCGCCATCCTCGCCGGTCCGGACCATGGTGACGTAGACATCCGAGACGCCTGCGCCTGAAATGAACTGCTTCTGGCCGCTGACGATATAGTGATCTCCGTCCCGTACCGCGCGGGTCTTCAGCGCTGCGGCATCCGAGCCCGCCCCGGGCTCGGTCAGGCAATAGCTGGCAAAGTGCTCCATGCTGCACAGTTTCGGCAGGAAGCGCCGGCGCTGCTCGTCCGAGCCATAGGCGTCGATCATCCAGCCGCACATGTTATGGATCGAGATATAGGCCGAAATCGTCGGGCAGCCGCTGGCCAACGCCTCGAAGATCAGCGTCGCATCAAGCCTGCTGAGGCCGGAGCCGCCGACATCCTCTCGAATGTAGACGCCACCCATCCCGAGTGCCGCCGCCTCGCGCATCTCGCTGACCGGGAAATGATTCGTCTCGTCCCAGTGCACGGCGTGGGGCGCAAGCCTCTCGGCGGCAAAGCCTTGCGCCATCTCGCGCATGGCCAGTTGGTCATCGTTGAGCGCGAACTGGGTCATTGCGGGCGGGAAACGACGTCGATCATGCCGTCTCTCTAACGCATTCGCAGCAGCTTGGCCTCAGGGTGAATGCGCACAGTGGCTGCGCACTCCTGCAAGTCAGCGCTTCTTGGGCGCGGCCAGCCGTTTGGCGTTGGATTTGACCCGCCGGGCGACGGGCTTGAGCGCGGCCTGTGTCAGGCGCGTTCCGGCCTGAACGAAGGTCGGTGGGCAAATACCCTGCCACATTGCCAGCGTTGACTGCCACCAGATGGACTGGAGTTCAGCCTGCATCGCCATGGCGCCTTCGGCCGCCGCGGCGAACTTTTCTTCGATCATACGTTCGGTCTCGCGTGAGCCGCCGCCAAGACCACACATTTCGAGCCAAAGAAGCGGCGCGCGTTGCGCCACGACGAGGGGAGCCAGCAGGAGGCCTTTTGTCATGCGGATACGAGGGTGTGAAAAGAGTCGTCCGGTCAAGTCATTTTATTGTGCAGCGCAGCAATATGCTCAGATCTTGCGCAGCTGGTTGGCCGTGACCCAGAAGACCTCTCCGCTGCTTTCGACGCTGTCGAGCCAGAGGAAATCCATGGCCGGGTACTCTTCGTCGAGGATCTCGCGGTCCGTGCCGATCTCGCAGATCATGCCGCCCGTCTTCGTCAGATGCCGGCCGGCATTTTTCAGGATGCGGCGGACGATGTCCATGCCGTCCTTGCCGCCATCGAGCGCCATGGCCGGTTCGGCGCGGAACTCAGGCGGCAGTTCAGCCATTGTCTGCGCATCGACGTATGGCGGGTTCGTGATGATGAGATCATAGGTCTTGCCCTTCACCGGTGCGAAAAGATCACCCTGGAACAGGCTGATCCGATCCGCAAATCCGCTTTCGGCAACATTCTCGCGAGCGACTGCGAGGGCGTCGGCCGACAGTTCCACCGCGTCGATCCGGGCGTTGGGGAAGATGTGCGCCGCAAGGATCGCCAGGCAGCCGGAGCCGGTGCACAGGTCAAGCACGCTCGTCACCGCCTGGACGTCGTCGATCAGTGTGAAGTCGTCGCCCCCGAACAGGCCGGAGAACAGCATTTCGCCGATATAGGAGCGCGGCACGATGACCCGCTCGTCGACCTTGAAGGGAACGCCCTGGATATAGGTGCGGCCGGTGAGATAGGCGGCCGGCTTGCGTGTTGTGATCCGCGTCTCGATCAGTCCGACCAGCGCCTCGCGCTCAGCCCGGGTCAATCTTGCGTCAACAAAGGGCTCGAGCTGGTCGACGGGCAGGTGAAGGGTTTCGAGAATGAGATAGGCCGCTTCATCAAGCGCCGTCGTGGCCCCATGGGCGTGCACGAGGTCCGCCGCCCGGAAGCGGCTGACGGCATAGCGCAGCATGTCGCGCAGGGTGATCAGTTCGTCAATCGGGGAGATGGTCGCCATGGCGGTGCCATCCCACACTTGGGCCGCCGAGACAATCGGAAGAACAAGAGCGCCGGGCCCTCAGAACATCTTCATCGCGGCAATCCCGGCGAGCGCCATCAATGCCGCGCACCAGTGCAATGCCGTGATCTTTTCCTTCAGCACGAAGGCCGCAATGGCTGTCGCGAACAGCACCGATGTCTCGCGCAGGGCCGCCGCCAGCGCGACAGGCGTGACGTTCAGCGCCCAGACGTACAAAAAGAAGCTCGATGTCGAGAGGCTGGCCACGAAGAAGGCGCGGGCGTAGTTTGCGGCCAGCAGTTTCGCGGGGTTGCGCCCCTCGAGGCGCATCATCAGTGCCAGGACGAGGCCGTTGCCCAGCGAGACCGCTCCGGCATAACTCCAGATCACTGGGCTCAGCCTCACGCCCATCGCATCGGAGGTGACATAGCCGGCGCCGCACAGGGCCGCCAGCAAGGCGTAGCCGACGCCTGACAACTCCGCCTTGCCTGACCGGCTGGCGATCAAGGCCAACAGGATCAGGGCGCAGGAAATCAGCAGCACGCCGACCGCGCCTCCAGCCGTCGGCCATTCATTGAACAGCAGGATCGCGGTTGGCAGGGCCAGAAGCGGAATGCCGGCCCGCATGATCGGGTAGGCCAGTCCGTAGCTCGTCCGCGTGTAGGCGATCATCGCGGCTCTGATGCCGATGCTATTGATGACCACGCCGCCGACCAGCCACGGCAACGCCGCGCGCGGGGGCAGTCCGGTGACCAGAAGGAGCGGGATGCTCATGAGCCCGGACGCCATCACGGCGGTGACCATGATGTCGCCGGGGTTCTTGTGCGAGCGCGCCAGCGCGTTCCACGTGGCATGAAGCAGGGCGCTCGCCATGATGGCGAGGAAGGGAAAGGTCCCGATCATGGTATTGTCTGCATCAGGATCAGGTCCAGCCAGCGCCCGAACTTGCGGCCCGTTTGCGGCAGGCGTCCAGCTTCCACGATCCCGAGCCGGGCATGCAGCGCCAAGGATGCAGAATTACTAGCTTCAATTCCGCCGATCATGTCATGTATGTCGCGCGATTTCGCCTCTTTGATCAAGGCGTTGAGAAGCATGGCACCGATGCCTAGTCCTCGTGCATCGCCACGCACAGAAATGGAATGCTCGGCTGTCTGGCTGTAGCCGTCGCCAGTGCGAAACGCGCCGAAACTTGCGTAGCCTACCAATTCGTCCTGCCGGATCGCCGCGAGGACTGAATCCCCGGCGAGGTGTCGGGACTCCATCAATGCCGTGCGGATTTCAAGACTCGCCGGCGTGCTCGTCCAGATGGCCAGCGAGTTTCGATGGCGTCATGATGGATGGCAAGGATGGCGGGCATATCGGCGTATGTCGCGTCACGCAGCCGGATGGACGGGTTCATGGTGGCGATGTCCCCAATGATGTTCTCAGATCCTTATAAAAATATACGGTCGCGCAGAGCCTACCGTCGGGCCAAAGCGCATAGTTCGGAATGACGCCAACCTTGCGCCAGCCGCCGCGCGTGTAGAGCCTGTACCCCGCACTGTCATCGACCGTGTCGAGCACCATCAGCCACCAGCCCGCTGCAAGCGAGGCCGCTTCGGCCGCGTGGAGAAGCGCCGCGCCAATGCCGCGATTGCGCCCGTCGCGATGCACCAGCATTTTGGCGAGATCGGACCGGTGTGGCTGGTTGGGAGCGCCCGCCGCAACCACCTGCACTGTGCCGAGAAGGCGGCCCGCGCTTTCCGCCACCAGCACGATGCGCTCGCCCGTCGCAACGCCCTCAGCCACGCGGCCCCAGAACCGGACGGCCTGCGCGCGGGTCATGTCGGCCATGAACGAGACCGAGGCGCCGCCCGCGACGCAGTCGAGCAGGATGTCGGCCAGATCACCGGCGCGGGCCTGCGCCTCGTCGGCCGCGAGCGCGTGGATGGTGAAGGCGGGGGCGGGATCAGGCATGACGCGGGCTCGTCAGTTTCGGCTTTTCGACAGGACGACGATGTAGCGGGCAGCGCTGTCGCCGGAGTTGTGGAATGTGATCGGCTGGTCGAGCCCCATCAGCAGGCAATCGCCGGTGCCGAGCAGCGTCATATCCGGTCCGATGCCCATCTCGATCTCCCCTTCCAGCACCCAGATCTGCTGCTCGATGTCGCGAGAGGCGGTGTAATTGTCGAAGACCACCCGCCCGCCGGCGGGGAAGGTCACGTAAACGATCTCGGCGGCAGCACCCGCGGGGGAGACGTTGCGCCGGATGTAGCCCGAGGCCGGGTCACGCCAGTCGCTCTGGTCGTCCCAGCGACTGAGGCGTTCCGGCGCAGAGCGCGGCGCTGGAAACAGCGAGGCCATGCTCATCCCAAGGCCCGCGGCCAGACGAGCCAGAATGGCCGCTGTCGGGCTCACCTCAGCGCGCTCGATCTTCGAGATCATTGCGCGGCTGACACCTGAGGCTTCAGCGAACTGCTCCAGGGTCCAGTCGCGTTCCCTTCGGGCCTGCTTGAGGCGCCCGGCAAGTCTGTGATTGACATTACTTTCCATTATAGCAGAATAATTCTCCGATCGCGGAAAGCAAGCAGCTTGTGGGAGTTGCCATGGCGCGGAGACGCAAGCCTGTCCCCGCAGCGGCGGGTCACAATGGCGGCCCGCCGCTCGAGGACAGGCCGCACATCCCCGAATGGGGCACCGGCGGTCCGGGCAATTACTTTGCCTGGAAGGCCGTCCATCGCCGCGCCTGGCGCTCGACCGGACATGACACGATGGTGCGGCGCGCCGCGAAGGCCGAAGCGCTCGGGCTGACCTACGAGGAATATGTCCTCGAGATCCTCGAGCGCGGCATCTACCTGCAGGCCGAGGATGTCGAGCGCATCGCCGCGATCAAGGCCGGTCGTCGCGCGCGCAGGGGCAGGCGTCACCTCTGACGCAGCGCGTTGGTTGCGCCGCGACACCGCAACCCTCGACGAATGGGGGTGCCGCTGCTATGTGCGCACACATGACAACGCAAAGCATTGACAACATCCGCAACTTCTCGATCGTTGCGCATATCGACCATGGCAAATCCACGCTGGCCGATCGGCTCATCCAGCTCACGGGTGGCCTGTCGGCGCGCGAGATGACCGAACAGGTGCTCGACTCGATGGATATCGAGCGCGAGCGCGGCATTACCATCAAGGCCCAGACCGTCCGCCTGCATTACAAGGCCCACGACGGCAAGACCTACATCCTCAACCTGATGGACACGCCCGGCCATGTCGACTTCGCCTATGAGGTCTCGCGCAGTCTCGCCGCCTGTGAAGGCTCGCTGCTGGTGGTCGACGCATCGCAAGGCGTCGAGGCGCAGACCCTCGCCAACGTCTATCAGGCGCTCGACGCCAATCACGAGATCGTGCCGGTTCTGAACAAGGTCGACCTGCCGGCCGCCGAGCCGGAACGCGTCAAGGAACAGATCGAGGAGGTGATCGGCCTCGACGCCTCGCAGGCGGTGCCGATCTCGGCCAAGACCGGCCTCAACATCGAGGCTGTGCTGGAGGCCATCGTCACGCGGCTGCCAGCCCCCAAGGGGGACCCGGACGCGACGCTGAAGGCGATGTTGGTCGATAGCTGGTATGACAACTACCTCGGCGTCGTGGTTCTTGTCAGGATCATCGACGGCACGCTGAAGAAGGGCCAGCGCATCAAGATGATGCGCGCCGGCGCCGTCTACGATGTCGAGCGCGTCGGCTATCTCACGCCCAAGCTCGTCACCGTCGAAAGCCTCGGCCCCGGCGAAGTCGGCGTCATCACCGCCTCAATCAAGGAGGTGGCTGACACCCGCGTCGGCGATACAATTACCGATGACCGCAAGCCCTGCGCCGAGCCGTTGCCGGGCTTCAAGCCGGTTCAGCCAGTGGTGTTCTGCGGTCTTTTTCCGGTCGATGCGGCAGAGTTCGACGAGTTGCGCTCGGCGCTCGGCAAGCTGCGCCTCAACGACGCCAGCTTTTCCTATGAGATGGAGACCTCGGCGGCGCTCGGCTTCGGCTTCCGCTGCGGCTTTCTTGGCCTGCTGCATCTCGAAATCGTGCAGGAGCGCCTCAGCCGCGAGTTCAATCTCGACCTGATCGCCACCGCGCCGTCGGTGGTCTACCGCATCCTGCAGACGGACGGGGAGGTGATGGAACTGCACAATCCGGCCGATATGCCCGATGTGATGAAGATCGAGGCAATCGAGGAGCCCTGGATTCGCGCGACCATTCTCACGCCGGACGAGTATCTGGGCTCGGTGCTGAAGCTCTGCCAGGATCGCCGCGGCATCCAGATCGACCTTGGCTATGTCGGCTCCCGCGCCAAGGTCGTCTATGACCTGCCGCTCAACGAGGTCGTCTTCGACTTCTACGACCGGCTGAAATCGGTGTCGAAGGGCTACGCCTCATTCGACTACGCCATCACCGAGTACAAGGAGGGCGACCTCGTCAAGATGTCGATCCTCGTCAATGCCGAACCGGTCGATGCGCTCTCGATGCTGGTGCACCGCTCCCGGGCCGACATGCGCGGCCGCGTGATGTGCGAGAAGCTGCGCGAACTGATCCCGCAGCACATGTTCCAGATCCCGATCCAGGCCGCCCTCGGCGGCAAGATCATCGCCCGCGAAACCATCCGCGCCCTGCGCAAGGACGTGACCGCCAAGTGCTACGGCGGCGACATCACCCGCAAGCGAAAGCTGCTGGAAAAGCAAAAAGAGGGCAAGAAGAAGATGCGTCAGTTCGGCAAAGTCGATATCCCGCAGGAAGCCTTCATCGCTGCCTTGAAGATGGATTGAGGGACCTTTTCCGAGGCACGGGAGTTGCGCCTGCGCAGGACGGCCACGGTTTTCGTGGCGCACGTCGGTTGCGCGGGAGCTTTTGACAAGGTCAGTGCCCCATGGATGCATTCGTCAAGACGATCGTCGAGTCCGCCGCATCCGTCGTGGGGGTCAGATTGAGCGAGCAGCCGCCTTTCACCGCGCTTGAAACCATCGGCTCTGTCGAGATCAGGCGTTACGGTGTCCGGCTTGCGGCGGAAACAACGGTTCAGGGCCTTGGCGACGATGCGGCGCGATCCGAGGCGTTTTCGCGGCTGGCCGGCTACATCTTCGGCAAGAACCGCACGCGCGCGAAAATGGCGATGACGGCCCCGGTCGAGACCAGCGGTGGCCAGCCTTCACAGAAGATTGCGATGACGGCTCCTGTGGAAACCGCACGGGAAAGCGGCGGGGCGTTGCGGATGCGCTTTTTCCTGCCCGCATCGGTCTCGGCCGAGACCGCGCCGGTCCCGGATGACGCCCGTGTCACGATCGGCAGCGTGCCGGGCCAGACCCTCGCCGTGCTGCGCTTCAGCGGCCGTTCCTCGCTGGAGGAACTCGCCGTCCGCAAGCGCGACTTGCTGGACAGCCTCGCGCCGACCTCCTGGAAGGCCGCGGGGGAGCCCTTCGCCCTGTTCTACGATCCGCCCTTCACCCCGCCCTTCCTGCGCCGCAACGAGGTGGCGGTGGCGGTCACGAAGTAACGCGCTCGCGGTGGAGCCGTCGCATGCCGGACCTTGCCGTTCCTGCGTGACAACGCCCGGCAGGCTGCGCTAGGTTTGTTGCAATGATACACGCGCGGAGAGCGCGCCGGGAGGAACCAATGCAATCATCGGGCGCGCCGCTGGGCCACCATGATCATATCACACGCGAGGGCGAGGCAGGCAGACCGACCGAGTCGCGCCGCGCCTTCCTGGCGGGAGCCGGCGTGGCCGCGCTGGGCTCCGCCGCCGCCATGGGTGGTGCGGGCGACGCGCAGGCGCAGACGTCACCTCCGCCGTCGGGAACGGCTCCGGCTCCGCCTGCGGCGCCCAGAGGCCCGCAATTCCTCGACTATCCCGGAAAGGACCGTGGCCTCGTTGTCCTCGGCGACCGGCCGCTGGTGGCAGAGACGCCCGAGGCCCTTATGGATGATCCGACCACGCCGGTCGGCCGGTTTTTCGTCCGTAACAATGGCCTTCTGCCGGAAGACCGTACGGCCAGCGCCGATGCCTGGTCGATCCGCATCGATGGCGAGGTCGACCGCCCGCTGGCCATCACGCTGGGCGAACTGAAGCAGCGCTTCAAGGCGCGCACCTATCGCATGGTGCTCGAATGCGGCGGCAACGGGCGCTCCTTCTTCATGCCGGCGGCGCGCGGAAACCAGTGGACCAATGGCGGGGCCAGTTGCGCGGAGTGGACGGGCGTCGCGCTCGCCGATGTGCTGCGCGCCGCCGGACTGAAGCCGGACGGCAAGTTCACCGGTTTCTTCGGCGCTGACCCGCATCTCTCCGGCGACACGACCCGCCAGGCCATTTCGCGCGGCATGCCGGTCGAGAAAGCGCTCGACCCGCACACCCTGATTGTCTGGGGCATGAACGGGCAGCCTCTGCCCTTCATCCATGGCGGTCCGGTGAGGCTCGTGGTGCCCGGCTGGCCGGGTTCGCTGTCGCAGAAATGGCTGACCCGCGTGCTGATCCGCAAGGATCCGCATGACGGCTCGGGCATGGGTGGCACCTCCTACCGCGTTCCGACAGTGCCGATCGTTCCCGGCTCGAACGCCGACGGCCGCACCAACTTTGCCGACATGACATCCATGCCGACCCGCGCGGTGATCACGGCCCCGGCCAACGGCACGCGTCTCGCCGCGGGCACCCGCGAGATCGCGATCCGGGGTGCAGCCTGGGGCGGCGAACAGCACCCCACACGCGTCGACGTTTCGGCCGATGGTGGGCAAACCTGGCGGCGCATGGCGCTCACGCCCCGCCGCAACAAGTATGACTGGGTGCGCTGGAATGGCAGCATCGCGCTGCCCAGCGATGGCTATTTCGAGCTCTGGGTCAGGGCCCGCGACAGCAAAGGCAGGTTCACGCCGCACACGGCCGTCAACTGGAACCCGCAGGGCTACGGCGCCAACCCGTTCCACCGGATCGCGGTCCTGGTCGGATGAAGCGCTCTGTTCTCGTTGCTGCGGGCCTCCTGCCCGCGATCCTGCTCGCCCTGTCGCTGACCCTGCCCGTCGCGGGCCTGGCGTCCACGCGCACCGGCGAGGCAACCGAAACGCCGGACTCGCTGCCGAACTTTCCCGGCCGCGACGAGACCTTCGGCTATTGTATCGGCTGTCACTCCTTCCAGGTCGTCGGTCGTCAGGGCATGAGCCGCGAGCGCTGGGACGAGACGCTTTCATGGATGACCACGCGGCACAGCATGCCGGCTCCCAATGCCGCGATGCGAAAGGTCTTGCTCGACTATCTGACGGTTGCCTATCCGGAACAGCGCGGCAGCGCGCGCGGCTGGGTCAACCCCTTCGCGCCGAAATAGGGCGGCGCATCCTTGCCGGCTCGCGACCTTTATGCCGCCATCGCAGGCAAGTGCGCGCGAAGCCAGCTGTCGATCTCCTCGAATGGCCTGTCGAGGAGGTCACCGTCGGCCGGGCTGCCGAGCCATTCGAACAGGTCACCGCCAAGATCGGGATCGTAGCGTCCCGCTTCCCGCGCGAACAGGCGCGGGCTGAAGGGTTCGCCGGCCGCCTTGAAGGAGAGCGTCGCCAATTGCTCCCCATGGCTACCCCTCGCGCAATGCCAGGTCCAGCGGCGGTGAAAAATTCTCCCCTTTGTCCACCAGCGGTCGTGCCGTGGATCATCCGCCACGCTGCTGATGTCGAGATAGAGCGTCCGCCGTTCACAGGCGGGCATGAGCACGATGATGCCGTGCTCGTGTTCGATGAACCAATGCCGGTCAGTGATCGCAACGACGGCATGCTCGATCTGGCCGCTGGCAATCAGACGCTCGATCTCTCCAGCCAGCGCTTTGAAGGCGGGTGCGCTCTTGCGGGACTCCAGCACCGACGGCACGATCGCGAACAGGATCATCACCGCCGACCCCCCTGCGAGCACGGTCCAGTGCTGCCAGCTGATCATGCCGAAAATCAGGTCCAGGACAAAGATGACGCCAAATATGCCGGCAGCCACGATCATCAGCGCGGTAGCACTGCCTGCGCCATCGCCACCAGCCGCCTTGCGGTAGCCGGTCGCCATCCTGTCGAGCTGCTTCCTGACCGTTGCCGGCATGACGATGTTGGCAGCGCTGTGCATCGAATTCATCCTGACCTTCAGCAGGATCAGCTTGAACTGATCCGCTTAACGAACCGGCCAGTTCGGCGCGATGAAACACGTCAATCCTGTTTACACAGCATCAGGGATCAGCACGCGGATCAGCGATAGGCTACGGGCGTCACCGGCCTCGCAGGCGGTTGCGGTGCCATCGCCGGCCTGACATCGGCGCGGGCCGGCGACGGCTTGCGCGGCGAGATCGTTGAGGTCACCAGGCCCTCCGGCGTGTCGAGGCCGTAAATGTCGTCGCGGAAATGGATGAGCCCGTCGCCAGCCGCCCAGCCGGTGAGGTAGACCCAGGCCACGGGAACCGGCTTGGTCAGCTTGATGTCCTTGCGCTCGTTGCTGGCGATCGCGGCATCGATGCGGCTGCGGTCTTCCCATTCCGTGCCCTTAAGCAGCCAGCTCGCGAGATCGCGCACGCCGTCGATGCGGGCGCAGCCGGAGGAGTTGAAGCGCACGTCGTTGCGGAACAGCTCCTTCTTCGGCGTGTCATGCATGAACACCGCATCGCGGTTCGGCATGTCGATCCGGAGCTGGCCCAGCGAGTTGAGCGGACCGGGGTCCTGCCGGACGAAGAAATTCGGGTTCTGCAGCGTCGCCCATTTGATGGTGGCGGGATCGATCTCCTGGTTGCCCGCGCCGATCACCCGCATGTGGTGCTTGGCGAGAAACCCCGGATCCTTGCGCATGTGCGGAAGAATGTCCGCCTTGACGATCGAGGTCGGCACGGTCCAGTTCGGATTGAGATTGACCGCCGTGATGCGCGTCGCCAGCACGGGCGAGGGACGGTCCGGACGCCCGACAATGGCGACGTGACGCCGTTCGACGACGCCATTGTCGATCGCCTCAACCTGCGCGCCCGGAATGTTGACCACGACATAGCGGCTGCTAAAGGCGAAGGCGTTCCCCTCCAGCCGGTGGATCGAAGCCCGCAACTGGTTGAGCCGGACATCGACCGGCACGTTCAGCGCCCGCATCGTCAGCCGCCCGACCGACCCCGTCTGCGACAGGCCGTGGCGCACCTGGAAGCGCTTCAGGGCGTCCTCGGCGGCCTTGTTGAAGCTGTCCCCGAGCGCAGCGTCCGGATCAAGGTCTCCGGTCAGGATCAGACGGATCTTGAGCTGCTCCACCAGCCCGCCGCGCGAGCCGGCCTTGAGGCCTGCGATCTGAGGCGGCAGCATGGCCCAGCCGCCGCTGGCCGAAAGCTCTTCATAGAAGGCAAGCGCCGCGCGGGTGTGTTCCAGTGTCTGCGGCCCGTACATCGGGTTGCCGTGCTGGGGCAGTGCGGCCTGTGCCTCGTCCACGATCACCTGCGCTGACTGCGTGGCGGGGGCTCCAGGTGTCAGGCGCTGCGGCTCCGTGGCGGCGGCAGGCTCGAGCGCCAGGGCCCAGGCCGGCAACAGGACCGTGGCGAAAGCCACGAGGAGCGGCTGAAGGTGGCGCCGGTTATGCATACGCATGGTCTCCTGCCAGCATGCCGCTGGAACAGCAGGCCGACACTCCCACAGCTCCGTCTATGGAAGGTTAACCATGCCACAGTTGCGGCGGGCCCGGCTCAGGCCAGGAACGGGTTGTGGGCCCTCTCGTCGCCGATCGTGGATGGCGCCCCGTGTCCGGGCAGGAAGGCGACCTCGTCAGGGAGCGTCATCAGCTTGGCCTTGATCGAGCGGATGAACAGGTCGTGGTCGCCGTAGGGAAAATCGGTCCGCCCGATCGAGCCCTGGAAGAGCGTGTCACCGGCCAGCATGAAGCGGGAGGGCTCGTGATAGAACACCACCGAGCCGGGTGAGTGGCCGGGCACGTGCATGATCGAGAACATGGCCTCACCCAACATGACGGTGTCGCCGTCGGTGAGGTACCGCCCCGATGTCACGGCGCGCGCGCCGGACAGTCCGAACATCCGGCCCTGCTCGGCCAGATTGTCCATCAGGAACTGATCATCACGATGGGGGCCTACGACAGGCAGGGTCAGCGCCTCGGCTAGCTCCGCCGCGCCGCCGGCATGGTCGATATGGCCATGGGTCAGCCAGATGGCGGTTGGTGTGACAGCGAGCTTTTTGACGGCGTCAAGCAGCTTGGGCACATCGCCGCCGGGATCGACGATGGCGGCCTGCATCGTACGGGTGCACCAGATGATCGAGGCGTTCTGCTGGAACGGCGTGACGGGAACCACGGCAACCTTGATGGCGGGCTCGGTCATCTTGCTTTCTCCGGTCTCATGCGGGCGTCAGGCAGGCTGCGGCGAGCAGCTGGAACGCCCGGGCGCGATGCGACAATCCTTGGCTGCCATCCGCAGGGATGCCATGCTTTTCAACGGCGCTCATCTCGCCAAACGTGCGCGCATGGCCCTCCGGCCGGAACATCGGATCGTAGCCGAAGCCGCCGGGCCCGCGCGGCGGCCAGACGCAGGCGCCATGGACGCGGCCTTCGAACAGCTCCTGGTGCCCGTCCGGCCAGGCGATAACCAGCGCCGAGACGAAATGGGCCTGCCACCGGTGCGGCGGCACAGCCCGACGCTCAAGCTCCCGGATGACCCGCGTCATGGCGGCCAGGAAGTCCCGCGGCTGCCCGGCCCAATCCGCCGTGAACAGGCCCGGCGCGCCATCAAGCGCATCCACGCACAGTCCGGAATCATCGGCGATGGCGGGGAGCCCGGTCGCCGTGGCGGCCGCCTGCGCCTTGATCGCGGCGTTCTCGGCGAACATCCATCCGGTCTCGTCAGGCTCGGGCAGGCCGAGCGCTCCGGCCGAGGATGTCACGACGCCATAGGGCGCGAGCAGCGCGTCCATCTCCGCCAGCTTGCCGGCATTGTGGGTCGCGATGACCACGCGGCCCGTCAGCTGCCGGCGCCGGCCAGTTCCCGCCACCGAAGCATGGGGCGCAGCTTCGCTCACGCGCCAATCACCTTTTTCTGGAGAGCGACGAGATCGCCGATGCCGGCCTTCGCCAGCGCCATCATGGCGGCAAGCTGTTCCTCGGAAAAGGGCTCGCCCTCGGCGGTGCCCTGCACCTCGACGATGCCGCCCTTGCCGGTCATCACGAAATTGGCGTCGGTCTGCGCGCCGGAATCCTCGATATAGTCGAGATCGAGCACCGGCTGGCCCGCCACGATCCCGCAGGACACGGCGGCGACATGGTCCTTGAGCGGCTGACGGCCCTGCAGCATGGCGCGGCCTTCCATCCACTTCAGCGCGTCATGCAGCGCCACCCAGGCGCCGGTGATTGAGGCGGTGCGTGTTCCGCCATCGGCCTGGATCACGTCACAGTCCACCACGATCTGGCGCTCGCCCAACGCGCCGAGGTCAACCACGGCGCGCAGCGAGCGGCCGATCAGCCGCTGGATTTCCTGGGTGCGGCCCGATGGCTTGCCGGTGGTCGACTCGCGACGTGTCCGCTCGAGCGTGGCGCGCGGCAGCATGGCGTACTCCGCCGTGACCCAGCCCTTGCCGGTGTTGCGCAGCCATGGCGGGCCCTTTTCCTCCACGGTAGCCGCGCACAGCACGCGCGTCTCGCCGAAGGTGATCAGGCAGGAGCCTTCCGCGTAGCGCACAACGCCACGCTCCATGGTCACGGCGCGCATCTCGGCAGGCTGGCGTTTGGACGGGCGCATGGAGGCTCCACAGGACGGGATGATAACGAGCCGCGTGTGTAGGCGGTGGCCGCAACCGGTGCAAGCGGGAGGCTCACCTTCGCCGCGATGCAAACGGTTCACCGGATATGATGGCATCGATCAGGCAAAGTCATACAAAGGCGGGGCTCACGCGGTTGACGCGGGGCCGCAAAGCCCGAACGATGCAGACGATCTGCATCAGGCGGCGTTTGGCTGCCCATCGAGGACAAGACCATGGCCTGGTATTCGCAAACCTGGAGCTGGATCGACGGAGACTGGGTCGAGGGCAATCCCGGCATCATGGGGCCGCGCAGCCATGGGGCCTGGCTCGCCTCCACCGTCTTCGATGGCGCGCGCATTTTCGACGGCCTCATGCCCGACATGGACAGGCATGCGGCCCGCGTCAACCGCTCTGCGGCGGGCCTCGGCCTGAAGGCCACCATGGCTGCTGACGCGATCATCGAGCTTGCCCGTGACGGCGCGCGCAAGTTCGCGCCCGGCAAGGCGATCTATGTGAAGCCGATGTACTGGGGCGAGGCTGACGGCCCGTCCACCATCATGGCTGACCCGGAGTCGACCCGCTTCTGCCTTTGCCTGTTCGAGGCGCCGATGCCGCCGCCAACTGCGGGCTTTTCCGTCACCCTTTCGAAGTTCCGTCGCCCGACGCTGGAGAGCATGCCGACCGATTCGAAGGCCGGCTGCCTGTACCCGAACAACGCCCGCGCGCTGCGCGCCGCCAAGGAGGCCGGCTTCGACAACGCGCTGGTGCTCGACATGCTCGGCAACGTCGCCGAAACCAGCACCTCGAACATTTTCATGGTCAAGGACGGCATCGTGAAGACGCCGGCCATCAACGGCACGTTCCTGAACGGCATCACCCGGCAGCGCACCATCGCGCTGCTGCGGGATACGGGTTACACGGTCGAGGAGACCACGCTGCGCTACAGCGACTTCGAGGCTGCCGACGAGATCTTCTCATCCGGCAACTACTCGAAGGTGATGCCGATCACACGCATCGACGATCGTCCGATGCAGCCCGGGCCCATCACCCGCAAGGCCCGCGAGGCCTACATGGATTTCGCGCTGGGCGCGCGCGTCTGAACCCGTCACTCCGGTTCGGCGGGGGCGGCCTTGCGTCTGTGCGACAGCGTGAGCGGAAAGCCCAGCAGCTTCGCTCCCGCACAGGCCGCAAGGCCATAGGCGATCAGCGATGAAGCGCCGAGCATGGCTGTCGCGAACAGCGCCTGCTCGCGCGGCAGACCTCTGCTCAGGCTGACGAACGGGTCACGCGCGACCAGCACCCAGAGCTCAAAGGCGATGGCGCCGACAAAGGCGATGATCAGCGCCTTGGCCAGCATGTCTGTCGGGGCCGTCCAGCCCCGCCGCAGCGCCAGCACGTAAAGGATGCCGAGGTTGATCCAGGCTCCCAGTGCCGTGGCCAGCGCCAGGCCGGCGGCTCCGAGCTGGCCGGCGAAGATGATCTTGAACAGGATGTTGAGCCCCAGCGCCGTCAGCGAGGCGATGACCGGCGTCGTCGTGTCGCCTCGCGCGAAGAAGCTGGCCACCACCGAGCGGATCAGCAACACCGGGATGAGACCGACCGCATAGGCGAACAGGACCTGCGCCGCGACCTCGGCGGCCCGCGCGTCGAAGGCGCCGCGCGCAAACAGGGCCTTGACCAGCATGTCGGGCATGGTGAGAAAGGCCGCGACGAAGGGCATGGACAGGATCAGCGTCATGCCGATGGCGCGGTTCTGCTCGCGGTTGGCGGCAGCCGGATCGCCCGCCGCAATCAGCCGGCTCATGGTGGGCAAGACCACCGTGCCGGCCGCGATCCCGATCACGCCAACGGGCAACTGGTAGATGCGGTCGGCATAGTAGATCGCCGAATAGGACCCCGCCGGCAGGAACGAGGCGATGATCATGTCGGCGAGCACGGCGATCTGCACACCGGCTGAGCCGAGCACCGCAGGGCCCAGAGCCTTCAGAAAGGACGCCACGTCCTGGTCGATGGCCGGGCGCGCCAGCGTCGCCAGCACACCGGCGCGCCGGGCCGCGAGGGTCAGCAGCGCCCATTCCGCCACGCCCGCCGCCGTCACGCCCCAGGCGGCGGCATGGGCGGCGGAGGGAAACAGGAAGGACAGCGCCAGCGCAATGACGATCGCGATGTTGAGCAGGACCGGCGCGAAGGCAGCCGCGGCGAACTTGTCGACCGAATTGAGAAGGCCGGCCTGCAAGGTCACCAGGGTGATGAACAGCAGGTAGGGAAAGGCGATGCGCGCCAGCGCCACGGTCAGCGCGAAGGCTTCCGGATTGCCCTTCTGCCCCGGCGCCACCAGCGCGATCAGCCAGGGCATCAGCGGCAGCGCCAGCGCCAGCATGGCCAGTTGTACCAAGAGCAGGATCGTGAACACCCGGTCTGCGAACAGTTGCGCCGCCGCGACCCCGGCCTGCTCGCGCAGGCGGCTGTAGGAT
>JAPLOW010000181.1 GCA_026400555.1 Hyphomicrobiales bacterium | reverse complement strand
GGCCTGACCGGCTGCCACTGGAACCAACGTGTGATGTTCTCAAACGGCGAGACCGCTGCGCTGATGCAGCCCGTCCAACGCTTGTTGACCCCAAAGGCGAGGCAGCCCGCCGCGGGGACCACATGTTGTCATGCAAGCACCCGGCTGCCATTGCCGATCAAGAGATATTCTCGATGAGACCAGGCCAGAACAGGCGCATGCGAGGCCGTAACCGCAACAGTGGCGGCGGCGGCAACAACAACAACGGCAACAAGACTCCCAATCCGCTGACGCGGTCGTTCGAGTCGAACGGGCCGGACGTGAAGGTGCGCGGCAATGCGCAGACCATCGCGGAGAAATACATGCAGCTGGCGCGCGACGCGCAGTCCAGCGGCGATCCGGTCGCGGCAGAAAGCTACTACCAGCACGCGGAGCACTATGTGCGCATCGTGCTGGGCGCGCATGAAGCGATGCGGGCGCAGTTCGGCGAGAACTACAGGCCTCAGCGCCCGTTCAGCCAGGATGACCAGAACGACGAGGACGACGAGGACGGTGACGACATTACCGATCCCGCGGCAGCGCCGCAGCCGGGCACGCGTGCCGAAAG
This sequence comes from Hyphomicrobiales bacterium, assembly GCA_026400555.1. Lineage (GTDB taxonomy): Bacteria > Pseudomonadota > Alphaproteobacteria > Rhizobiales > Beijerinckiaceae > Allobosea. Next base: position 10,845 of record JAPLOW010000181.1, on the reverse strand, counting down.
CGAAGGCGGCGATGATGACGCCGAGGATGGCGACCGCGGCCAGGAGCGCGGGCAGGATCGCGGCCAGGAGCGCGGCCAGCAGCCAAGGCGGTTCGACCGCAACGATCGAAACCGCGATCGCAACGAGCAGCGCTTCGACCGGCCCCAGGGCGAGCGCTACCACCAGAACGACCGCCCGCGTGACGACAGGCCAAGGGATGATCGTCCGAGAGATGATCGTCCGAAAGATGATCGTCCAAGAGATGATCGTCCAAGGGATGATCGCCCCCGTGATGATCGGCCTCGCGACGAGCGCCCGCGTGAGGACCGCCCCTTCCGGGACCGCAATGACCGGAGCGATCGCCGCTTCGAGCGCCCGAGGGATGACCGCCCGCGTGACGACCGCCCGCGGGAGGATCGTCCGCGGGAAGATCGCCCGAGGGATGAAAGGCCACGCGAGGAGCGTTACCGGGACGACAGGCTGCGGGACGACAGGCCGCGAGACGACAGGCCAAGGGACGAGCGGCCAAGGGACGAGCGACCGAGAGAGGAACGCGCGCCCCGTCATGAGGTCGATGCCTCGCCTGACGCCGCTGCCTTGCCGGCTTTCCTGACCGCGCCCGTCCGCACCATTCCGGCAGAACCTGTCGCCAGGCCGGCCCCGGCTGCCGTGTCCGACGATGCGGCCCCGCCAGCGCCCAAGAAGCGCGGTCGGCCACCCAAGAAGCGGGACGATGTTGTCGCGGAGCCCGCGGCCGAGTGACAGGCACCATGTCAGGCCCCCTCGCGGGGCCTGATCTTCTTTGGGTCAGAGACCCAAGGGTTCGCGCTCCTCGACATCGATCGCGCGCAGGCGATGACCTTCGGCAAGGCTGCCTGCGCTGATGATTTCGGCATAGACCCCGCAATCAATGTGCCCGTAGGCCGCCATCAGTGTCCGGACCACGGGCAGGTCGCGCAGGCCCGTCTGCGGATCGACGGCGGTCGCCGCGCAGCGGTCGATCCGCTTCGTAACCCTGAGGCGCAGGCCTGACGGCCCCTCCAGCACCCTGCCAACCAGCGCAAACTCCTCCCACGGCCTCAGCCCCTCGATCAGGATATTGGCCCGGAACCGCAAAGGATCGACCGGAGCCCCGAGCCTCTCTTCCAGTTCGGCAAGGCTGGCCGCGTTGATCAGCGAGACAAAGCCGCTGCGCGAATCGGTGAAGCGAAATCCCGCTGGCGCGGTCAGCAATCTCAGGGGCCCGCGCATCGCGTCAGGGCTCAGATACGTGGTCAGGAAATCCGTGATCGCGGCCCTGCCCTGTTCTGTCGCGACGTTGCCCCGAACCACCTCACGGCCTTCGTGCCGGATCGACAAGTCACCGGTGTCGTCATCAAACCGCGTCGACAGGCGCGCGATCTCGTCGTTCTTCATCAGCATCAGAAACTTGATCTTCGCCTGATGCACCGGTGCGGCCGGGTCAAACCCGGCATCGCCATTCTCGATGGCGAAGATGCGGTCCGCCGGGAAAAATTCACCGGTTTCAAGCGTCACGCGCGGCAGTCGTTCGGGCGAAAAACCCTTGAGCGGATAGCGATAGAGGGCGGAAATGCGCATGACGGGCTCCCGGACTGGTGGATTGCCTTAGCCTGCTTCGTCGCCAGCGTCGACAAGCGGCCGGGTGCAACCCCAGGCCGCGAGTTGGCGCTCGGTCTCCTCAACGACGAAGAAGCGGGCCGCATCGCGGTCATAGCCCTCGCGCAGCAGATGATCATAATCCGTGAAGCGGTGCCGCACATGGCTGGTTAGGGCCAGCCAGACGGCGGCGGTGGGCGTCAGCTCCCGCAGGCCCGGGCCGCCCGCCTTGGCGAGAACATCCTGTGCGTCCGACATCGGGATCAGAGGCGCAAGGCCGCGCAGGGCCTTGCTCGTCGCCTGTTGCCGCTTTGTCGCCACACCGGCCTCCGTCGCTTAACTGAAATCAGGGAAGTTCATCGACGCCGTTATGGCAACCCCTTACGCTCCTGCCGCGCCGCTCCTACATGTGATGTGGGCAGGGGTCGCCAGCCGGAACCCCAAGCCACAACAGGCAGCAGCCTTCACAGCCATCAGGGGTGACAGGGCTTGCGGGCAAGAGGTGACGACAATGAATCAGGAGAAATACACCGATCGCGCCAAGGGCTTCCTGCAGGCCGGACAGACGATCGCGCTGCGGGAAAACCACCAGCAATTCACCCCCGAGCACCTGCTCAAGGCGCTGACGGATGATCCGGAAGGCATGGCCGCCGGACTAATCGATCGCGCCGGGGGCTCCTCGCGGACGGTCAAGCAGCTGAATGACGCCGTGGTTGCGAAGATGCCCCGTGTCACGGGCGGCGGGGGCGGCATCTATCTGACCCCCGCCCTCGCCCGGGTCTTCGCCACGGCCGAAAAAGCCGCCGAGAAGGCGCCCGACGAACCGGCAGCCGTCCCGTAGATTTCGCACCTGACCGCGTTTAGGTGATTCCTTTGTCACCGTGGAGCGCCTCCTGCTGGCGCTGGCGGTGGAAAAGGACACCGAAGCCGGCCAGTCTCTGGCCAAGGCTGGCGTTACCGCCGCCTCTCTCAACACCGCCATCGAGGCGATCCGCAAGGGCCGCACGGCTGATTCCGCTTCAGCCGAACAGGCCTATGACGCGTTGAAGAAATATGCGCGCGACCTCACTGCCGCCGCGCGGGAAGGCAAACTCGATCCTGTGATCGGCCGCGACGAGGAAATCCGCCGCACCATCCAGGTTCTCAGCCGCCGCACCAAGAACAACCCGGTTCTGATCGGCGAGCCGGGCGTCGGCAAGACGGCTATTGCCGAAGGCCTTGCCTTGCGCATCGTCAATGGCGACGTGCCAGAGAGCCTGAAGGACAAGCAGCTCATGGCGCTCGACATGTGGTCGCTGATTGCGGGCGCGAAGTATCGCGGCGAGTTCGAGGAGCGCCTGAAGGCTGTTCTCGCCGAAGTCACCTCCGCCGCCGGCGGCGTGATCCTGTTCATCGACGAGATGCACACGCTCGTTGGCGCCGGCAAGGCGGACGGCGCGATGGACGCCTCCAACCTGCTGAAGCCCGCCCTCGCCCGCGGCGAATTGCACTGTGTTGGCGCGACCACGCTCGACGAATACCGCAAGTATGTCGAGAAGGACGCGGCGCTCGCCCGCCGTTTCCAGCCGGTCTTCGTCGACGAGCCCAGCGTCGAGGACACCGTCTCGATCTTGCGCGGCCTGAAGGAGAAATACGAGCAGCACCACCGCGTGCGGATCACCGATTCAGCGCTGGTGGCGTCCGCGACCCTGTCGAACCGTTACATCACCGACCGCTTCCTGCCGGACAAGGCCATCGACCTGGTCGATGAGGCTGCAGCGCGCCTGCGCATGCAGGTCGACTCCAAGCCCGAGGAACTCGACAGCATCGACCGCGAGATCGTGCGTCTGCGCATCGAACAGGAAGCGCTCAAGAAGGAGACCGACGCGGGCTCGAGGGACCGCCTGCAGCGCCTGTCGAAGGAGCTTGGTGAACTCGAGGAGCGCTCTGGGACGATCACGACCCGCTGGAAGGCGGAGAAGGACAAGCTCGGAGCGGCCGCTGAAATCAAGACGAAGCTTGACGCCGCGCGCAACGATCTGGCCCAGGCCCAGCGCAAGGGCGAATACCAGAAGGCCGGGGAGCTGGCCTATGGCGTGATCCCGAAGCTGGAAAAGGATCTGGCCGAGATCGAGAGCGTCGCCGACGGGGCCGGCCTGATGGAAGAGGCCGTGACGGCGGACCATGTTGCACAGGTCGTCAGCCGCTGGACCGGCGTGCCGGTGGATCGCATGCTGCAAGGCGAGAAGGACAAGCTCCTGAAAATGGAGGAATCGCTGCAGAAGCGGGTCGTCGGCCAGGCCGAAGCTGTGGCTGCGGTCTCGACCGCTGTCAGGCGCGCCCGTGCCGGCCTGCAGGACCCGAACCGGCCGATCGGCTCGTTCATGTTCCTCGGCCCGACCGGCGTCGGCAAGACCGAGCTGACGAAGGCGCTCGCCGCCTACATGTTCGACGATGAGACCGCGATGGTGCGCATCGACATGTCCGAATACATGGAGAAGCACTCGGTCGCACGGCTGATCGGCGCGCCTCCGGGCTATGTCGGCTACGAGGAAGGCGGAGCGCTCACCGAAGCGGTTCGCCGCCGGCCCTATCAGGTCGTGCTCTTCGACGAGATCGAGAAGGCGCACCCGGATGTCTTCAACGTGCTGCTGCAGGTGCTGGATGACGGACGCCTGACCGACGGCCAGGGCCGCACTGTCGACTTCCGCAACGTAGTGATCATCATGACCTCGAACCTTGGTTCGGAGTATCTGGTCAACCAGCTAGAAGGCGAGGACACGGATGCGGTCCGCAACGACGTCATGGGCGTGGTACGAAGCCATTTTCGGCCCGAATTCCTCAACCGGGTCGACGAGATCATCCTGTTCCACCGCCTCAAGCGGTCGGAAATGGGCGCAATCGTCGACATCCAGATGGGCCGGCTGGCCCGCCTGCTCGCGGACCGCAAGATCACCATCGCCCTTGCGCCCGAAGCGCGGGACTGGCTGGCGGACAAGGGTTACGACCCCGCCTATGGCGCGCGCCCCCTCAAGCGCGTGATCCAGAAATCGCTGCAGGACCCGCTCGCCGAAATGCTGCTCGCCGGCGAGGTGCTCGACGGGCAGACGGTGCCCGTTACGGTGGGCGTCGGTACGCTGATGATCGGCGACAAGGTCGTCAGCAAGGAGCCGCGCCCCGCCGGGGCCGCCCTCAACTAAGCCCGCGAGGCTGACATTGCCCCGGCCCCGAGATGGGCCGGGGACAGCGTTTCGCCCCATGGCACCCATTTGACGCGCCCTTGCATTTATGTCAGCATTACTGACATAAATAACAGGCCCTGTACGGGCTTACCCTGTCCGCAGACGCGGCCTATGATCCTGAAAAACAGGCGACGTGGGAGGTTCGGATGGTGGACAAGATGGCAGCCCCTGCCGACACCGGGCGCGCGACCACCACTGTGTCGCTCGATGACAAGTATGACCTGGGCAAGTCACGCGTTTTCCTGACCGGAACGCAGGCCATCGCGCGTTTTCTGTTGACCCAGAAGTTGCGCGACGAACAGGCGGGGCTCAACACCGCGGGCTTCGTTTCGGGCTATCGCGGCTCGCCGCTGGGCGGCCTCGACACCCAGTTGCTGCGCGCCGGCAAGGTGCTCAAATCGCACAACATCGTCTTCCAGCCGGGTCTCAACGAGGATCTGGCCGCCACCGCCGTCTGGGGCACGCAGCAGGCCGAGATGCGCGGCGAGGGCAAGTATGACGGGGTCTTCGCGCTCTGGTACGGCAAGGGCCCGGGCGTTGACCGTTCCGGGGACGTGTTTCGCCACGCCAACATGGCCGGGACCTCCAAGCATGGCGGTGTCATTGCCCTGATGGGCGATGACCACACCGCCGAAAGCTCGACCAACGCCCACCAGACCGAGTTCGTCTTCGTCGACCGGATGATGCCGGTGCTGAACCCGGCGGGCGTGCAGGAAATCCTCGACTACGGCTTGCATGCCATCGCGCTGTCGCGCTTCGCCTCGGTCTGGGTCGGGCTGAAATGCGTCAAGGACAACGTCGAATCGACCTCATCCGTCGATGGCTCGCCGGACCGGGTAAAGATCGTCATCCCGGATTTCGAGATGCCGCCGGGCGGGCTGTCGATCCGCTCGCCGGATGACTTCCTTGAACAGGAAAAGCGGCTGCACACCCACAAGCGCGCCGCGATCCTCGCCTATCTCAAGGCCAACAGCCTCAACCAGACGATCACCACGGGCGGCAAGGTGCCGAAGATCGGCATCATCACGGTCGGGAAATCCTATCTCGACGTGCGCCAGGCCATGGACGACCTCGGCATCGACGAGGTCCGGGCCAACAATCTCGGCCTGCGCCTGCTCAAGATCGGCTGCCCCTGGCCGATCGGACGCGACGTGCTGGAGAGCTTCGCCGCCGGCCTCGATCTGATCATGGTGGTCGAGGAGAAGCGCTCGCTGATCGAGGTGCAGGTGCGGGAGGAGCTGTATGGCTCGAAGCACCAGCCCGTCGTGATCGGCAAGCGCGACGAGAAGGGCGAATGGCTCTTTCCGGTCCATGGCGCGCTTGATCCGAACGACATTGCCATCGCGCTCGGCGCGCGCCTGCTTGGCTACCATCGCGACAATGATCTCGCCGCGCGCCTCGAGAGCATCAGGGCGGTCCAGGGCAAGATCGCCGACGTGCAGGAGCATGCCAAACGCACGCCCTATTTCTGCTCGGGCTGCCCGCACAACTCCTCCACCGTGGTGCCGGAGGGCATGCGTGCCTATGCCGGCATCGGCTGCCATTACATGGTGCAGTGGATGGACCGTGAGACGGACGGCTTCACCCAGATGGGCGGTGAAGGCGCGAACTGGATCGGCGAGGCCGCGTTCTCGACGCGTGGGCACGTCTTCCAGAACCTGGGCGACGGCACCTACACGCACTCCGGCTCGCTGGCGATCCGCTGGGCGGTCGCGTCGGGCGTGAACGTCACCTACAAGCTGCTCTACAATGACGCTGTCGCCATGACCGGCGGGCAGGCGGCAGAAGGCGGACTGAAGCCCTGGCAGATGGCGCAGCAGGTGGCCGCCGAGGGCGTGACGCGCATTGCGGTCGTCTCGGACGAACCGGACAAGTATCCGTCAGGAATCCAATGGCCGGCGGGCACGACCTTCAACCACCGCGACGATCTGGAAGGCGTTCAGCGCGAACTCGCGGCCGTGCCCGGGGTCTCGCTTTTGCTCTACGACCAGACCTGCGCCACCGAGAAGCGACGCCGCCGCAAGCGCGGTGACTATCCCGATCCCGACAAGCGCGTGATCATCAATGAGCTGGTCTGCGAAGGCTGCGGCGATTGCGGCGTCAAGTCGAATTGCGTTTCGGTGCAACCGCTCGAAACCGAGTTTGGTCGCAAGCGCCAGATCGACCAGTCGAACTGCAACAAGGATTTCTCCTGCGTGGGCGGCTTTTGCCCGTCCTTCGTGACGGTCGAGGGTGCGCAGCCAAAGAAGGCCGATGTGCCGAAGGGCAATGCCGGCGGTCTTGGCGACAGCCCGCTGCCGGAACCCGCCGTGCCGGCGTTGATCCAGAATTACGCCATCATCGTCACGGGTGTCGGCGGCACCGGCGTCGTCACCATCGGCGCCATCCTCGGCATGGCGGCGCATCTGGAGGGCAAGGGCTGCGGCATGATCGACATGGCGGGCCTCGCGCAAAAAGGCGGCGCGGTGTTCAGCCATGTGCGGCTTGCGCCGACCCCGGCCGATATCCACGCCATTCGCGTGGCGGCCGGACAGGCGGACCTTGTGCTTGGCTGCGACCTGATCGTGACCGGATCGAAGAAGGTGCTGGCCGCCGTCCGCAAGGACGACACGACCGTTCTGTGCAACACCGCCGAATTCCTCCCCGGCGATTTCACCCGCAACGCGGATTTCTCGCTGCCGAGTGAACGCATCAAGCGAGCAGTCCTGTCCGCCGCAGGACGTGAGCACGCTTATTTCATCGATGCCACCGGCGCGGCCATGGGGCTTCTCGGCAACGCCATCGCCGCCAACATGTTCATCATGGGCTATGCGTGGCAACTGGGGCGCCTGCCGCTGTCACGCGCCTCGCTGGAGCGCGCGATCGAACTGAACGGCGAAGCGGTGAAGATGAACCTGCAGGCCTTTGCACTTGGACGCCGCGCCGCGCACGATCCGGTTGCTCTCGCAGCCTTCCTCGGTCAGGCGAAGGCCCCGACGGCCGCGCGGCATATTTCGCAGTCGCTCGATGAGATCATCGCGCGGCGGGTGGAGCACCTGACCGGCTACCAGAACGCCGCCTATGCCGAACGCTATCGCGCGCTGGTCGAGAAGGTCCGCTTCGCCGAGGGGCTGGCCAAACCCGGCTCAACCGCCCTTGCGGACGCCGTCGCACGATACGGCTTCAAGCTGATGGCCTACAAGGACGAGTACGAGGTGGCCCGGCTCTACACCGATGGCGCCTTCCTCAAGCAGGTCGCGGCCACGTTCCAGGGCAAAGCGATGCGTTTTCGCTTCCATCTCGCCCCGCCGCTGTTGGCAAAGCCCGACCCAGTCACCGGCGAGCCGCGCAAGATGACGTTCGGACCGTGGATGATGAGCGCGTTCAGGGTGCTGGCCAGGCTCAAGGGCCTGCGCGGCACCGCCTTTGACATCTTCGGCTACAGCCACGAGCGCAAGACCGAGCGTCAGCTGATTGCCGACTACTTTGCCCTCGTCGAGGAACTGCTGGCAAAGCTGACCGCGGACAATCTTGCACTGGCGGTGGCGCTGGCCTCGATCCCGGAGAAAATCCGCGGCTTCGGCCATGTCAAGGAACGGCACCTGACGCAGGCCAGGGCGGAACAAGCCGCCCTGCTGGCACGCTTCAGGGCCGGAGAAGGCGCGATGCCGGTGGCCGAGGCAGCGGAGTAGAGGGCGCGGACCGAGGCCGGACCCAGCCGCACAGCGCTCACCTTCCTGTCACCCGCAGGCCTCATCCTGAGCCTGTCGAAGGAGGATCCCAGATCGCGTGTCGCGCGTTCTCATCCGTTGACGGGCTCGGGATGGTGGGGCATCGGACTGGGAAATTCCGCCGACAGCGAGGATAACCAGCACGGGAACGCGACACTCCGCCCCTTATTCGCGCACACCATGTCGCGCTCCGGCGGGCCGCATCGGGGTATTTGCGCACAAAGTCTAGGCTTGCTCCACACGCGCTTGTCAGTATGTTTCCTGACGTCGGGGCTTGACCTTTGGCCAAATGGTTTCACATGAGACCAACAAGAACGCCTCAGGCGACAGGCTGGCGACATGGCTGGCTGGAAACATCAGGGAGGTCGGACGTTGGCCCAGGCTGCGACCGCGACATTGGACACCTTTCCCAAACTCCTGCGGCGCAACGCCGAGGTGCGGGGTGGCAAGACCGCGTTCCGCCACAAGGATCTCGGCATCTGGCAATCCTGGACCTGGGCGGAGGTCTACGACAAGGTCCGCGCCTATGCCGTCGGCCTGCAAACGCTTGGCCTGAAGCGAGGCGACAAGATCGCCATCGTCGGCGCCAACCGCCCCAGGCTCTACTGGTCGATGATGGCGGCGCAGATGATCGGGGCCGTGCCTGTGCCGGTCTATTCCGACGCGATTGCCGACGAGCTTGCCTATGTGCTCGACCATGCCGAGGTCAGCTTCGCCGCCGTGCAGGATCAGGAACAGGTCGACAAGCTGCTATCCGTCACAGAGCGCGTGCCGCGCCTGAAGACCATGCTCTATGACTGGGGCCGCGGGCTCCGGGACTATGACCACACCCATCTCCACCCGATCGAGGCGGTGATCGCACAAGGCCGCGTGCGGCTGTCCGAGGGCAACGATGTCGGCAAGGCGCTTGATGCCGAGATCGATGCCGGCCATGGTGATGACCTCTCGATCATCCTCTATACATCCGGCACCACGGGCCGCTCCAAAGGCGTGATGCTGTCGGCGGGCCGCTCGATCGCGGCCGCGACGGACACGGTCAGGTTCGACAATATCAGCGATGCTGACGAGGTGCTGGCCTACCTGCCGCTGGCCTGGGTGGGAGATCACTATCTCAACTTCGCGCAGGGGCTCGTGGCCGGCTTCTGCACCGCGTGCCCGGAAAGCGCAGACACCGCGCAGGCGGATCTCAAGGAAATCGGACCAACCTTCTATTTTGCGCCGCCGCGTGTGTTCGAGAACCTGCTGACCCGCGTGATGATCCGCATGGAGGACGCCAGCGGGCTCAAGAAGAAGATGTTCCACCACTACATCGCCGTGGCGAAACAGTGGGGCGAGAAAATCCTCAACGGGCAGGAGGTGCCGCTTGGCGCGCGCCTCTCCTATGGGCTCGGCAATCTTCTGGTCTATGCGCCTTTGAAGAACGCACTGGGCTTTTCCAAGATCCGCACGGCCTACACCGCCGGCGAGGCCATCGGCCCTGAACTGTTCTCGTTCTACCGCTCGCTCGGCATGAACCTGAAGCAGCTTTACGGGCAGACCGAAGCGTTTCTCTATGTCACAGCGCAGCCGGACGGCCAGATCAGGGCAGATACGGTGGGGCCAGCCTCGCCCAATGTCGACATCCGCATCGAGGAGGGCACCGGCGAGGTGCTTTACAGGTCTCCCGGCCAGTTCATCGGCTACTACAAGGACGCCGAGAAGACGGCAGAGACGATGACGCCGGATGGCTTCGTGCGCACCGGCGACGCCGGCTTCTTCGAGGTCGGCACCGGGCATCTTAAGATCATCGATCGGGCCAAGGATGTCTCGAAGCTGAAGTCGGGCGACCTGTTCGCGCCGAAATACATCGAGAACCGGCTGAAATTCTATCCCAACATCAAGGAAGTGGTGGCCTTCGGCCAGGGCGAGGATTTCGTCTCGGTGTTCATCAACATCGACCTGACGGCGGTGGGCAACTGGGCCGAGCGCAACAACGTGATCTACGGCTCCTACCAGGAACTCGCCGGCCACCCGGATGTCTACACCATCATCGCCGGCCATGTGGACGAGTTGAACGCAATGCTGGCCGCCGAGCCGATGATGGCGGCGGCGCAAGTGAAGCGTTTCCTGATCCTGCACAAGGAACTCGACGCCGACGATGGCGAACTCACCCGCACCCAGAAGGTCAGGCGCGGCTTTGTCGGCGAGCGCTATGCGCCGCTGGTCAAGGCGCTCTATGATGGCTCCACCGAGGCTGACATCTCTACCGAAGTGACCTTCGAGGATGGCCGCAAGGGCGTGATCTCGGCCCGCGTCAAGGTCAGCGATGCCAGACAGT
>JAPLOW010000194.1 GCA_026400555.1 Hyphomicrobiales bacterium | reverse complement strand
CTGTCGCCAGGCGCCTCGAGCAACCAACCCGGACGACTGGGCCGGAACAGGCCTGCGCTCCTTGCGGCGCGCGCGTCATCCCTATTCGGTCTTGCTCCCGATGGGGCTTGCCATGCCGTTCCTGTTGCCAGGCACGCGGTGCGCTCTTACCGCACCTTTTCACCCTTACCGCGCCCGGGGGCGCGGCGGTTCGATCTCTGTGGCGCTGTCCCTGGGGTCGCCCCCGCCGGGCGTTACCCGGCATCGTTGTTCCGTGGAGCCCGGACTTTCCTCGGCATTCGCATGCCGCGGCCGTCCGGCCGACTGGCCCGCCGGCTGTGCGCCCGCGAGGGCGGCTGAGTCAAGCCGGACAGAGGGACCCTCTTGTGAAAGGTCACCCGTTCCTTGCGATGATGGTTCTTGCGCGGTCGCAGTAGGCGCGGTTTGCGCCGTTTGCGCGTGTCGCCCCAAGGCCGCTCTGATAGCGCATGATGGCGCCGCAGATGTCGCCGCCAGCCAGATGATAGGCGCGGGCAAGGTAGCGCATACCGTAGGTGAGATTGGTCTGCGCGTTCAGCAGGCCAGCGGCGCCGCCACTGTAGCCAAGGCTGCGCGCCGTACCAAGCCGGATCTGCATCAACCCGAAGTTTCCCCGATTGGAGGCGGATGGACGGAAATTGCTCTCAAGGCGGATGACGGCCCGCGCCAGCGCGACCGGCATGCCATTGCGCGCGGCATGCTCGGCAATTCGTTGGTCAAGCGGGCTCGCCAGCGCAGGGACTGATGTCATTGTCGTCATGGCGATCACAATCACTGCGATCATGCCAGTGCAACTCATGGATAATTTTCGTTCGAAACTGGATTTCATATAAATCTTGCCTTGCTGTTCATTCTATCAAAATCAAGACAAATCTATCAAGAACATTGATGGCGACAGAAAGGCGCGCTTTGGATTGTGGAAGGGCAAACGTTCGTCATGAATATTGATGCTGCGACAGCCCCTAGCTTTTTGCGATGAGGCGCTGTTAAATGAATGGGGCGTTTGAGCATGGCCGAGGCATCCATGCCGGGTGTGCTGCGAGCGCCCTTATGAGCGACTTCAGTCGTGTACCGTGTGCCGAGCCACGTGTGTTGCGCGGTGCAAACTCAGGGAGAGCAACAGATGAAGAAGATTATGGTACTGGCCGTTGTCGGCCTCGCGCTTGGAGCCTGTAACAGTCCGGGCGAACGTGCCGTTGGCGGCGCGCTGATCGGGGGCGGAGCGGGCGCATTGCTTGGCGGCGCAGTCGCGGGCTCGCGCGGTGTTGCGGCCGGCGCCGCGATCGGCGCCCTCAGCGGTGCCGTGATCGGCGCAGCGACCACGCCGGATCGCCGCTCTGGCCGTTGCCCCCGCGGGACCTATCTCGCCAGCGACGGCTACTGCTACCGCTACTGAGCGCACGGCGCCGGAGGCTTCCGATGTGGAACTCCTTGCGGAGTGTCGGAGGCAAGCTCGGCGGAGCCGGACTCGGACTTGCGATCGGGGGGCCGCTGGGTGCCCTGATCGGGGCTTTGGCTGGCCATGTTCTGATCGACCGGGAGGGTGGGCTGTTTGGCCGGCCCGACCGGTCGATTGTCTTCACGACCGGCCTTGTGGCGCTGATGGCCAAGATGGCGCGATCAGATGGTGTGGTCACCCGCGACGAGGTCGCTGCTTTCCGAACCGTCGTGTCGGCCAGCGAAGCGGACCTGCCGCGCATCGAAGCCCTGTTTGACCTGGCCAAGGCGACAACTGCCGGCTTTCAGGCTTACGCCCGGCAGTTGGCGGAGCTGTTCGCCGATGAGCCTGCGCTGCTTGAGGATGTGCTTGACGGGCTATTCTCGATCGCCGCCGCCGATGGTGTGATCCACCAGGCCGAGACCGCCTATCTCGAACAGGTTGCGGCGATTTTCGGTTTCGATGCGGCGCGCTTTGGCCAGATCGAGGCGCGGCATGTGCGCAGGGCCGATGATCCTTACGTGGCGCTTGGCGTCAGGCGCGAGATGTCCCTCGCCGAGATCAGGACTGCCTATCTGAGGCTGGTCGAGGAGCATCACCCCGACCGCGCGATTGCGCGTGGCCTGCCGCCGGAAGCCGTGACCATCGCCAATGAACGCATGACAGCGCTCAACGCGGCCTGGGCCAAGATCAGCGCCGAACGTAACCGGGCGAAGCTGGCTGTCCGCGCATGAGCATGGTGCTTGGACAGGACAGCCGCGTCGTGGCCAAGGTCTTCGCCTCGCCCAATCACGGACCGCGGAAGCATGTTGACGGGAGCGAGGGCCGCGTGCCGGACATGGTGATCCTGCACTATACCGGAATGCCCGACGCCGGGCAGGCGCTGCAATGGCTGTGCAATCCGGCTTCGCACGTGTCGTCGCATTATTTCGTCTTCGAGAACGGGCACATGTTGCAACTTGTGCCGGAGGAGCGCCGGGCCTGGCATGCGGGCGTTTCACAGTGGCAGGGGGAGATTGACATTAATTCCTGTTCGATCGGAATCGAGATCGCCAATCCGGGTCACCCGGGTGGCCTGCCTGACTACCCCGAGACGCAGATCGCCGCGACGATCGCGCTGTGCCAGGACATCTGTGCGCGCTGGCGCATTCCGCCGGAGCGTGTGCTGGCCCATTCGGATGTCGCGCCGGGGCGGAAGATCGATCCCGGCGAGAGGTTTCCATGGCAGCGTTTCGGCGAGGCCGGCGTCGGGTTGTGGGTCATGCCAGCTCCGATCCGGGGAGGGCGCTTCCTGTCGCCTGGCGACCATGGCCCGCCGGTCGAGGCGCTGCAGGCCATGTTCACCATGTTCGGCTATGGCCTGCCTGTGAGCGGCAGCTATTGCGAGCGGACGGAGGCGGTGGTGGCGGCGTTCCAGCGTCACTGGCGGCAGGAGCGGGTGGATGGCGTCGCCGACGCCTCGACCATAACCACCTTGCGCGACCTGATCGCCCAGAAGGCACCGGCGCTGACCTGATCACATTGTGCATTTGTAATCCGGTGATGCCTTTATCGCGCACCCATCGGTGCTATGATCTGGCGTCGCGGTTCGGACGGACGTCCACGCGCCGGGAGCCGCTGTGTGAAACGCTGGATTTGGCCGTTGTTGATCATTGCCGTGGGCTCCGCGGCTGCGGGCGGCTATGCCTATTCGGTCGGTGGCGCGGGCAGCAATGATCCGCCCTATCGTTTCGCGGCGCTCGACCGTGGTCCGATTACGGCGTCCGTGCGTGCAACGGGCACACTGACGCCAGTCTCGACAGTTCTGGTCGGCTCGCAGTTGTCCGGGATCATCGTGGAGATCCTCGTTGACTTCAACACACAGGTGAAGGCCGGTCAGGTTGTCGCGCGGCTGTTTTCCGAACAGATCAAGGCGCGCCGTGATGGCGCCGCGGCTGAAGCCGAGGCGGCGCGATCCGACATCGGCATCAAGCGCGCGCAGCTCGAACGGGCCAATGCTGCGCGGATCAAGGCCGACGCCAACCTCCGTGACCTGGCCGCGCTGCGTGACCGGACGCTTGCGACGCTGGCCGAAAACCGGCGCACGCTCGATCGTCAGAGTGACCTGTTCAAAACCGGCGCCGGCTCGCGTGCAGTGTTTGATTCGGCCCGCACGCAGGTTGACGTGCAGACGGCCCAGCTCGCTTCGGTTGAGGCGCAGACCGCCTCGGCGCGAGCGGAAATCCTCGGGCTCGATGCGGATATCCTGCTGGCGCGTGCGCAGATCACCGCGTCGGAAGCGGGCCTGCAACAGAAGCTGGCGCGGCTGCGCGACATCGAGATCGACCTGTCGAACACCGATATCCGCTCGCCGGTGGATGGAGTTGTGGTGCAACGGCAGATCGAACTCGGGCAAACAGTGGCCGCGTCGTTCTCGTCGCCGACCCTGTTCACGATCGCCCAGGACCTGCGCGAGATCGAGATCTATTCGAACGTCGATGAAGCCGATGTCGGGCGGATCAAGGCGGGCCAGAAGGTCACTTTCACGGTCAATGCCTATCCGAACCGTACCTTCGAGGGCAGCGTCAAGCTGGTCAGGCTCGGAGCGCAGACGGTTCAGAACGTTGTGACCTACACCGGCGTGATCGGCGTCCAGAACGCCGATATGGCGCGCCTGCCCGGCATGACGGCGAACCTCCAGATCATCACCGACGAGCGGCAGAACGTCCTGCGCGCGCCGAACGCGGCCTTGCGCTTCAAGCCAGTCAACACGGCTGCGCTGGTCGCGGGCAGCACTGCGCAGCCCGACGATCCGGGCCCGTTCGCGCAAGGGGGCGGCGCTGGAGCGGGCAATCGGGCAGCGCAGGTCTACCGCGAGCGGATCGTGACCGAGGTCAAGCCCACGGCCGAACAGATGAAGGCCATCGACGCTATTCTCGAGCAGGGTCGTGAGCGGCTGCGGGCTGAGCGGCAGGGCGCGAGCCCCGAGGAAATCCGCCGCAACGCCCAGACGGTCCGGCGCGAGAACGGCCGCAAGATCGCCGAGGCGCTCGACCCTGAACGTCGCGCGCTCTTCGAGAAGGCCATGCAGGACCTCGCCGCGCAGAACCGCCAGAGGCAGCAACGCGACACCTCACCCGGCCGCGTTCACATCCTGGGCGAGGATGGGCAGCCGCGCGCTATCGACGTTCGGCTGGGCGTGTCGGACGGGGCCGTGACGGAGATCGTCGCGGGCGAGCTGCAGCCGGGTGTCAACCTGATCACGGGCGGAGGGCCGCTGCGCTCGACGGCGCCTGCCGTGTCCCCGCGCTCGCCGCGCCTGTTCTAGGCGCGCGCCATGGCCCTCATCGAAGCGCGCGAACTGTCCCGGGTCTACAGCCTGGACGCCGGCCGGGTCGTGGCGCTCGACCGGATCGATCTCGATATCGATGCCGGCGACATGGTGGCGATCATGGGCCCGTCCGGATCCGGCAAGTCGACGCTGATGAACCTGATCGGGTGTCTCGACAAGCCGACCGGGGGGGCCTATCGCCTCGATGGCGTGATGGTCGACCGGCTCGACGCGAACGGGCTGGCGAAGCTGCGCAACCAGAAGATCGGCTTCGTGTTCCAGCAATTCAACCTCCTGCCGCGCGCGGACGCCGCCACCAACGCCGAGCTGCCGATGCTCTATGCGGGGCTTGACCGCAAGGCGCGGCGCAAGCGGGCGCTCGATGCGCTGGCGCGCGTGGGCCTGGCCGACCGCTGGCATCACAGGCCCATGCAGCTGTCCGGCGGCCAGCAACAACGGGTCGCTATCGCGCGGGCGCTGGTGAACGATCCGCGGCTTCTTCTGGCCGACGAGCCGACCGGGGCGCTCGATTCCAAGACGGCGCTGGATATTCTCGCCCTTTTCCAGCGGCTCAACCGCGAAGGCATGACTGTCGTGATCGTGACCCATGATCCCGAGGTTGCCCGGCACGCCCGCCGCGTGGTTCGGTTCCGCGATGGACGCATCATCTCCGATCAGCGTCAGGAGCCGGCACGGGCGGAAGAGGGGTTGAAGGAGCTTCAGGCGGAGGCTGCCGCATGAGCCTGATGGAAGCGCTCCGATCGGCCTTTCAGGCCATCACGGCGAACGCCTTGCGCAGCATTCTGACCATGCTGGGCATCATCATTGGCGTCGCTGCAGTGATCGCCATGGTGGCCATCGGCTCGGGCGCCAAGGCGCGTGTGAACGACCAGATCAGGAGCCTCGGCGCCAATCTGGCGATCATCTCGGCGGGTAATGTGCAGGTCGGCGGCGTCAGGCTTGGGGTTGGGGCGTCGTCCAGCCTGACGGACGAGGACGCCCGGGCCATCAAACGTGAGGTCGAAGGGGTGGAAGCGGCCGCGCCCTTCATCCGCAGCCAGGCGCAGGCGATCTACCAGGGCACCAACTGGTCAACCGCAATCCAGGCCGTCGACAATGATTTCTTCATGGCGCGCGAGTGGGACATGGCCTCGGGGCGGGGCTTCGATCCGGAAGAGCTGCGGCGCGGCGAGATCGTCGCAATCCTTGGCCAGACTGTGGCGCGGACCCTGTTTGGCTCTGATGATCCGCTTGACCAGATCGTGCGGGTTCGTAACACGCCCTTCAAGGTGATCGGTGTGGCAGCATCCAAGGGCCAGTCAGCCTTCGGGCAGGACCAGGACGACATCATCTTCGTTCCGCTCGAGACAGGGCGTCGCCGGATTATGGGGCGCAACTACGCCAAGGACCGCTCCGTGGCGTCCGTCTTTGTCAAGTTCGAGCAGGAAGCCACCATGGTTCACGGCATCGAGGAGATCCGCGCGCTGCTGCGTCAGCGCCATCGCCTGGCCGAGGATGCAGAGGATGATTTCACCATCCGTAACCTGACCGAGATCGCCAACACGGCGACCGCCAGCGCCCGCACGCTGTCCTTCCTGCTGGCCGCCGTGGCCGCCGTGTCGCTGCTGGTTGGCGGCATCGGGATCATGAACATCATGCTCGTCTCGGTCACCGAGCGGACCCGCGAAATCGGGTTGAGGCTCGCCGTGGGTGCGCGGCCGCGTGACGTGCTGTCACAATTCCTGATCGAGGCGACGACCCTGGCCTCGATCGGCGGCGCGCTTGGGGTTGCGCTCGGGCTCGGCATTGCTGTGGCAATCGCGCGCACGGCCGGCTGGCCTGTCCTGGTGTCGCCGGAATCGGTTCTGATCGCGGTTGGCGTATCGGGGCTGGTCGGCGTGTTCTTCGGCTTTTATCCCGCCCGGCGGGCGGCGAAGCTCGATCCGATCGAGGCTCTGAGGCGCGAGTGACGCTTGAACTGTCGCGACGTCGGCGCCGAGAATTGCGGGATGCGCAAAGGGTTGGTTACGCCTTCTTTCCCGCATTGTTTCCGGATTGTCATCTGCGGCTGCATTCTGACCGTACACCCCTTGTAAGGTGGGGTCTAACATGCAGCTTTCTGCGCCCGTGCCGTTGGGATTGACCGCTGATGACGTGTTCGTCATCTGCGGCCAGTTGTCCGAAGCGGATACGGTGCCCGCCCTGCGCGACGCCCTGTTTGCCGGCTTGAAGCCACGCGGCTTCCTCGGCTTCACCTTCGCGGCGATCCGCCGCGTTAAGTCGCTTTATCTCCATGCGGCGTTGTGCGCGACATGGCCCAGTCAGATCCAGTCGACTTTCCAGCAGAATGAGCTGTTCAATGTCGATCCGGTGATCGTGCGATCCCGCACGGCCGCTGCGCCATTCGTATGGGACTTGTCGATCTACGAGACTGGCCTCGAGACCCATGCGCGGCTTCTGGCGTTTCGCCAGTCCCTTGGTGTCGCCGGCGGCATCTGCATTCCGGTGCCGGAGGCCTATCAGGGCCGGACGGTCCTTTACCTGACCGGCGACCGGTTCGACGGTTCGCAGCAGGCGGTACTGGCATTGCAGATCATCGCTTCCTACTTCGCAGCGCGGCTTTACTCCGTGGGTAATCCCGATCAGACCGGTCGTCTGACCTCGCGCAACGACGATGTTGGCGAGATGTCGCCGCGCGAGCGGGAGGTGTTCGGCTGGATCGCAACCGGCAAGTCGAGCCGCGAAATCGCAATGATCATGTCGCTCAGTGAGCACACAGTGAATGACTACATCGCCTCCGTGGTCGGAAAGCTCAACGCGTCGAACCGCACCGAGGCGGTCCTCAGGGCGCTCCTGACGCACCAGATCGATCTGTCATAAAAACAATCGAGAAGTGTGTTGCGCGCAGCGCAGCCCGCTGGTGCATGAGGGTGCATCGCCGGCGTTTGAAAAACTCACACAGGCAACCTCTTCGCAATCCGAGAGGCTACCGGCATCAATTTTATTTGTTCTCCTGAGCTTAGGTGCGGTTTCAGCTCAGACATTTGCTTCTTTTGAGTTTTGTGATCGATGTCATTGGCTCTGGCACTGGGCATGCCGAATCCTGCAATGCGGGAACGTCATCAGAGATCTTGCTCGTCATGATTGTATAAACCATCCCTTTTCTGGTGCTGCTTCGGAGTATTGCTACGCCGTCGCATTGGGTCCTCAGAATATGGTCCGTGCGGACAGTCCCCGGCTTGGGGATAACGAGACATGGAGAGGGCTCAGCGAATGACACTTGCCAGCCATGACTCCAACTCAGCTACCTTGCCGAAGACAAGGAACTGCTGGAGGCTATCTGGAAGATTTCCGCCCTCTCCGAAAATGGGCGGGTGATCGTCCAGTTGATGGTCGCCCATCTCGTTGAGGCCGAGAAGGGCCCCCAGCGCGCCGCCTAGGCGGGGGCTGCGGGGCGATCCGCGCCGGCATCACAGGTGCCGGACGAATGCCGCCTCGCCCGAGAGAGACCGGCCCATGTCGATCCACCCGCGATGGCGGTAGAACTGCTCTGCCACCGTGCCGGGCCCTGTCGTCAAATGGCTCTGGCGGTGACCGGCATCTTTCAACCGCTGCAAGGCCGCTCCCAGAAGCCCGCTGCCGCGGCCCTTGCGATGCTGCCCGTCAATGACGAACAGTGCCCAGATATAGCCGGTCTGATGGTTGGCGCAGGTGAAGCCCTGCACAATTCCGGCATCAGCTTGACTGACGAGGAAGATGGCGTGGTCCATGTACCAGAGCACCTCCTTGTCTGTGACCTTCGAAGGGCCCGTCAGACGGTTCTCCGCCGTGCCGTGGCGCACCTCGTGGACGCGGGGAAGGTCCGCGCATGTGGCGGGGCGGATGGCAGGCATCGTCACTTCCGGCAGGCGAAGGGCGGGAACGTGCTGGCCGCGCCCGCGTTCATCGCGGCGATGACCATGGCATTCGCGACATCGAGTTCCCGCGCTGTGCGAGGGCAGACATCGGCCTGTTTCGTGCAGCCTGAGGCGATAAAGGCGTCATGGCTCTCGACGAATTGCGGGCCAAGATCGGTCGTCCCGCGCCGGCTCACCAGCGTCAGCCAGGCAGCCTTGTAGCGCTCGCACTTTTCGAGCGTCCATTGCCGGCGCTGCGCGCCATCCATGTCAATGGACAGCGCCGGCCAGGTGCAAAGCGACAGGGCTAGCAGGCCAAGCGGCAACGCCAGCCGCCGCACGCGGTTACTCCGCGGCTTCCACACGATAGGCCAACGGATCGTAGTTCAGGATCGGCGCGAGCCAGCGTTCAATCTCGAAAATGCTCATGTTCTTGCGCACCGCGTAGTCTTCGACCTGATCGCGCTCGACCTTTGCCACGCCGAAATAGTAGGCATCGGGGTGGGAGAGATAGAGGCCGGAGACGGACGATCCCGGCCACATGGCGAAGCTCTCGGTTAGCTTTACGCCTGCGCTTTTCTCGGCGTCCAGCAATGAGAACAGGGTTGCCTTTTCGGTGTGGTCAGGCTGGGCCGGATAGCCCGGGGCCGGGCGGATACCCTGATACTGCTCGAGGATCAGGTCGTCATTGCTGACGGCTTCATCGGCGGCATAACCCCAGAACTCCTTGCGCACGCGCTGGTGCATGCGCTCGGCGAAGGCCTCG
This sequence comes from Hyphomicrobiales bacterium, assembly GCA_026400555.1. Lineage (GTDB taxonomy): Bacteria > Pseudomonadota > Alphaproteobacteria > Rhizobiales > Beijerinckiaceae > Allobosea. The sequence continues at coordinate 8,602 of JAPLOW010000194.1, read as the reverse complement.
GCGATGCGGTCGGCCAACGCCTTGACCATGATCGAACGATAGTCGTCATTGTCGCGGGCGAACCGGTCGGCGATGCGTTCCTCCTCAGGCCCTGCGGTCACGACGAAGCCGCCGACATAATCGGCCTTGCCGCTCTCGAGCGGGGCGACGAAATCGCTCAGGCAGACATTGGGGCGGCCGTCCCGCTTGGACAATTGCTGGCGCAGTCCAAAGAAGGTGGCCATTTCCTCGGCGCGGCTCTCGCCCTTGAACAGGCGGATGTCGTCACCGACCGCATTGGCAGGCCAGAAACCGATCACCGCTTTCGGGTTGAACCAGCGCTCCTCGACAATGCGCTTGAGCATTACCTGTGCATCATCCCAGAGCGCACGGGCGGCGGCGCCCTGCTTCTCATCGCTGAGGATTGCAGGATAGCGGCCCTTCAGTTCCCAGGTCTGGAAGAACGGCGTCCAGTCGATGCAGGTGACGAGGTCCGCCAGATCATAGGTGCGGAAGGTGCGGGTGCCGGTGAAGCTCGGCTTTGGCGGGGTATAGCCCGCCCAGTCGATCCGTTGCGCGTTGGCGCGCGCCTTGGCCAGCGGCAGGCGCAGCTTGTCGGCTTCAGAGCGTCGGTGCGCATCGGCGACCTTGGCGTATTCTGCCTTCACCGTCTCGACATATCCGCCCTTGTTGTCATTCGAGAGGAGGGTCGAGACCACACCGACCGCGCGGCTTGCGTCCGTGACGTAAACCGCCTGGCCGCGGTCATAGGCCGGGTGGATCTTCACGGCGGTGTGGACGCGGGACGTGGTGGCGCCGCCGATCAGCAGCGGAATGTCGAAGCCCTCACGCTCCATTTCGGCAGCGACATGGACCATCTCGTCGAGCGACGGTGTGATCAGGCCTGACAGTCCGATGATGTCGACCTTCTCCTTGCGGGCGACTTCGAGGATTTTTGCGGCCGGGACCATCACGCCCAGGTCGATGACCTCGTAGTTGTTGCACTGGAGCACGACGCCGACGATGTTCTTGCCGATGTCATGCACATCGCCCTTCACCGTCGCCATCAGCACCTTGCCGGCGGCGGATGACTGGCTGAGGCCGGAACGGGCCTTCTCTTCCTCCATGTATGGCATCAGATAGGCCACGGCCTGTTTCATCACGCGGGCGGACTTGACCACTTGTGGCAGGAACATCTTGCCGGCGCCGAACAGGTCGCCGACCACGTTCATCCCGGCCATCAAAGGCCCTTCGATGACATGCAGCGGGCGCTCGGCCTTGGCCCGCGCCTCCTCCGTGTCGACGTCGATGAACTCGGTGATGCCATTGACCAGCGCATGTTCCAGCCGTTTTTCGACCGGTTCTGCGCGCCAGGCCATGTCTTTCAGGTTGACGGAGACCGATCCGTCGCCCTTGAAGCGGGGGGCCGCATCAAGCAGGCGCTCGGTTGCGTTGGGGCGGCGGTTGAGCACCACGTCCTCGCACAACTCGCGCAGTTCGGGGTCGAGGTTCTCGTACACGCCAAGCTGGCCGGCATTCACGATGCCCATGTCCATGCCGACATTGATGCAGTGGTACAGGAAGACCGAGTGCATCGCCTCGCGCACCGGCTCGTTGCCCCGGAACGAGAAGGACAGGTTGGAGACGCCGCCGGAGACGTGGGCGTGGGGCAGGGTCTCACGGATCGTCTTCGTGGCGTTGATGAAGGCGTTGCCGTAGTCGTTGTGCTCCTCGATGCCGGTGGCGACAGCGAAGATGTTTGGATCGAAGATGATGTCCTCGGGCGGGAAGCCGACCTGATTGACCAGAATGTCATAGGCGCGGGTGCAGATCTCGACCTTGCGCTCGTAGCTGTCAGCCTGGCCCTGCTCGTCGAAGGCCATGACGACGACCGCTGCGCCATAAAGCCGGCAAATGCGGGCCTGTTCGATGAAGGCGGGAATGCCTTCCTTCATCGAAATCGAGTTGACGACAGGCTTGCCCTGGATCGTCTTCAGGCCTGCCTCAATCACCGGGAACTTGGACGAATCCACCATGATCGGGACGCGCGAAATGTCGGGCTCTGAGGCGACAAGGTTGAGGTATTCGACCATGGCCTTCTCGGAGTCGAGCAGGCCCTCATCCATGTTCACGTCGATGACCTGCGCGCCATTGGCGACCTGATCACGCGCCACATCCAGCGCGGCGGCATAATTGCCGTCCTTGATCAGCTTCCGGAATTTGGCTGAACCGGTGACGTTGGTGCGCTCGCCAATGTTCACGAAGCGGATGTTATCATCGAGATTGAACGGCTCGAGCCCGGCGAGGCGGAGCATGGTCTTCGGCGTTGCCGGCTTGCGTGGGGCTTTGCCCTTCATGGCTTCGGCGATGGCGCGGATGTGCGCGGGCGTGGTGCCGCAGCAGCCGCCGACCATATTCACAAGCCCGGCGTCGGCGAATTCCGCCAGCATGTGGGCCGTCGCTTCCGGGCGTTCGTCATACAGTCCGAACTCATTCGGCAAGCCTGCGTTCGGATAGGCACAGACGAGCGTATCGGCGACGCGGGACAGGTCCGCGATATGGGCGCGCATCTCCCGCGCGCCGAGCGCGCAGTTCAGCCCGATCGTGAGCGGGTTGGCGTGCTTCACCGAATACCAGAAGGCCTCGGTGGTCTGCCCCGACAGCGTGCGGCCGGAGAGGTCGGTGATGGTGCCCGAGATCATGACAGGCAGGCGGATACCGCGCTCATGGAAAGCCATTTCGACCGCGACGATCGCGGCCTTGGCGTTGAGCGTGTCGAAGATGGTTTCGATCAGGATGATCTGGGCACCGCCATCGATCAGCCCGCGCACCTGCTCGGCATAACTGTCGCGCACCTGGTCGAAGGTCACCGCGCGGAAGCCGGGGTTGTTCACGTCCGGCGAGATCGAGAGCGTGCGGTTGGTTGGGCCAACAGCGCCAGCGACATAACGCACGCGGCCATCATGTTTCTGGGCGAGGATCGCCGCTTCGCGGGCGAGGCGGGCGGACTCGACGTTGAGCTCGTAGGCCAGCGCCTCCATGCCGTAGTCCGCCTGGGCGATCTGTGTCGAGGAGAAGGTGTTGGTCTCGACGATGTCGGAGCCGGCCAGGAAATAGTCCAAATGAATCTGCCGGATCGCATCGGGCATGGTCAGGGCGAGGAGATCATTGTTGCCCTTGAGATCATGGTTCCAGCCCTTGAAGCGCTCGCCGCGGAAGTCGCTTTCGGAGAGCTTGAGGCTCTGGATTTCCGTGCCCATCGCGCCGTCGATGACGAGGATGCGTTCGGCGGCTGCAAGGCGAAGTGCCCTGGTGATGGCCGGGCCGTCGACGGGCGGGAAGGGGTTGGTGGGCATTGGTTTGTTCCTCGGTAGGCGTGCCGTCCGTTTCGAAGAGCGGTGCAACCCCTCTCCCTCGCCCTCTCCCGCAAGGGGAGTGGGGACTACTGCATTGCAACCAGCTCGATGGTTCTCAGCCAGGCTCTACTTTTGCGAACATACGCAACTGCCAAAGCCTGCCTTTCCCCTTGCGGGAGAGGGCGAGGGAGAGGAGACGCGCTGCACACAGCCATGGGTATCACTCAGCGGCCACTGCCACTGCCGCCGGTGCTGGCTTGATGCCGACCAGATGGCAGATGGCGTAGACGAGATCGGCCTTGTTCATCGTGTAGAAATGCAAATCCGTACAGCCGCGGTCGATCAGGTCGAGCACCTGCTCGGCACAGACGGCGGCGGCGACGAGGCGGCGGGTGGCGATGTCGTCGTCCAGCCCCTCGAAGCGATCGGCCAGCCACTGCGGCACCGACGCCCCGGTCTTGCGGGCGAAGTTGGCTGTCTGCTTGAAGTTTTGCACCGGAACAATGCCCGGCAGGATCGGGATGGAGATGCCGCGCGCGCGGACCTTGTCAAGGAAGCGGAAATACAGGTCGTTGTCGAAGAAGAACTGGGTGATGGCGCGGGTGGCGCCGGCATCGACCTTCATCTTCAGTGCGTCGATGTCCGCATCGAGCGAGGCAGCTTCGGGATGCTTTTCGGGATAGGCCGAGACCGTAATCTCGAAGTCGCCGATCTGCCTGATGCCGGCCACCAGATCGGAGGTCTGGTGATAGCCGTCCGGGTGCGGCACATAGGCCGTGCCAATTCCGCCGGCCGGGTCGCCGCGCAGGGCCACGATGTGGCGCACGCCGGAATCCCAGTAGGACTGGATGACGTCGTTGACCTCGGCTTTCGAGGCGGAGACGCAGGTGAGATGCGCCGCCGGCTTCAGGCCGGTTTCCTCGACCATGCGCTTGACGGTCGCATGGGTGCGCTCGCGGGTGGAGCCGCCCGCGCCATAGGTCACGGAGACGAAATTCGGCTTCAGGGTTTCGAGGCGATGGACCGCCTCCCACAGGGCCGCTTCCATCTCGGCCGTCTTGGGCGGGAAGAATTCAAACGAGACACAGGGACGGCGCGTTGAATGGCGGCTTGGGCGATAGGACAGGGCCATGTCAGGCAACCTCCAACTGGGTCTCGGAACTGTTCGCAGCGGGGCCTGCGGCGCGCCTGTCGGCGGCGGTCCACAGCGTCACGGTCAATTGACGTCCGTCGCCCGAGCCGCTGCCGACCGTGCGCGAGGGCAGGACGTCAAGCCCCACCGCGCCCAGCCACTCGGCCATCTGCTCATCGGTGAAACCGAGGCGGCGGTGCGCGTGCTCGGTGCGCAGGAACTCAAGGTCATGGGCAGCGAAATCGATGACGATCATGCGGCCGCCCGGCGCGAGCGCCGCCGAGGCCTCGCGCAGGGCGCGCGCCGGGTCATCCAGAAAGTGCAGAACCTGGTGGACCAGCACGATGTCGAAGCTGTTGCGGCCAAAGGGCAGGGCGTAGATGTCACCTTGCCGCAGTTCAACACGTGCCAGACCGGCGCGCTCGAGATTGGCGCGCGCGACCGACAGCATGGCATGGCTTGAATCGACACCAACAGCGCGGCTGGCACGTTGTCCGAACAGTTGCAGCATGCGGCCGGTGCCGGTGCCGAGATCGAGCAGGGATCCGAGTGGGCCATTGCCGATCAGCGCAGCGACAGCGGCCTCAACCGCCTCGTCCGGCGCATGCAGCGAGCGCACGCGGTCCCAGTCGCGGGCGACCCGGGTAAAATAGGCTTCTGCCGCCTGCGAGCGCTGCGCGCGAACGGCGGCCAGCCGCTGGAGATCGGCGCCCACAATCGCATCTTCATGGCTGAGCGCCTCGGCCAAGGCACGGGCCAGCGCTCCGCCGGGCGTTCCCTGCGCGATCCGGAAGAAGGCCCAGGCCCCCTCGCGATGACGCTCGATCAGGCCGGCCTCGGACATCAACTTGAGGTGGCGCGAGATGCGCGGCTGTGACTGACCGAGGATATCGGTCATGTCGGACACCGACAGTTCGCCCTTCGCCAGCAGCGCGAGAATGCGCAGGCGCGTCTCCTCGCCAGCGGCTCTCAGGCCGGCAAGCAGGGTGGACAGGGACTGGTTTCCGGCCGAGACCATCGAGGCTCCAATGAAAGATATAAGGATATGTTTATATGATATGTACGTAGCCCGCAAGCCTGTTTGCGGGCGCCTGCAATGGACAGCGGCTTCGCCGCAGCCGGCGCACAAGGTGAGGCGGCTGCAGCCACCCCGCAGCGGACCTCATGTCAACACTCCCTTAACCGATCAATCTCATGGTGAAGAACGCGTTACCGCGCTTCTCGTGCGCGCGGCTGCGCGTGCACAGGCTTTCTGACCCGCGGCTGGAGCTTTCCGAGATATGACTTCGCGCGCCGAACCGACCTTGCTGGGCAATTGGTGGTGGACCGTCGACCGAACGCTGCTGTTCAGCGTGTTCGGTCTGATGGTGATCGGCGTCGTCCTGCTCATGGCCGGTGGGCCGCCCGTGGCCGAGCGGCTCGGGCTGTCGACCTTCCACTTCGTCAACCGGCAGGCCGTCTTCCTGATGCCGGCCGTGGTGATCCTTCTCTGTGTCTCGTTCATGCCGCCGCGCTGGGTGCGGCGACTGGCGCTGTTGACGTTTGTCGGCGCGTTGCTGGCGGTGATCGCCTGCCTGTTCATCGGGACGGAGGTGAAGGGCGCCCGGCGCTGGCTCTCGATCGCGGGCCTGACGGTCCAGCCTTCCGAATTCCTGAAGCCCGCTTTCGTGGTGCTCGTGGCGTGGGCCTTCTCCGAAGGATCGCGGCGTAGCGATGTGCCTGGGACGCTGGTCGCCATGCTGTTGCTGCCGCTCACCGTCGTGCCGCTGATCCTGCAGCCGGATTTCGGCCAGACGATGCTGGTGACGCTGGTCTGGGCAGGGCTGTTCTTCATGGCCGGGCTGCACTGGTTCTGGGTGATGGGGCTGGGCGGCGTGGGCCTGACCGGCATCATTGCCGCCTATGAGTTCGTGCCGCATGTGCGCGAGCGCATCGAACGCTTCATGGACAAGAGTTCTGGTGATAGTTTCCAGGTCGATACGGCGCTCGAAAGCTTTACCGCAGGCGGCTTCCTCGGCAAGGGGCCGGGCGAGGGCAGCGTCAAGCGCATCCTGCCGGACGCCCACACGGACTTCATCTTCGCTGTCACGGCGGAGGAGTTCGGTGTCGTTGCGTGCATCGTCATTGTTGCCATCTTCGCCACCGTGGTCCTGCGCTCGCTCTGGATCGCGCAGACATCCGAAGACCCGTTCCGGCGCTTCGCCGTCACCGGCCTCGCCATGTTGTTCGGCATCCAGGCTTCGATCAACATGCTGGTCAATGTGCATCTCATGCCGGCCAAGGGTATGACGCTGCCGTTCATTTCCTACGGAGGCTCTTCGCTGTGGTCGCTGGCGCTCGGCATGGGCTTTCTGATCGCCCTGACCCGAAAGCGCCCGCGCGCCGAGGCGCTGGACCAGTTCGGGGGCCGCGCCCGCCATGTCTGACGCGGCACGGGTCGATTCCAACGTTTTGCTGGCAGCCGGAGGGACCGGAGGGCACCTGTTCCCCGCCGAAGCTCTCAGCCACGCGCTCAGGGCGCGGGGGCTGAAGGTCTCGCTGGTGACGGATCAACGGGCGTTCGCGTTCACCGATGGTTTCCCGGCTGACACGGTGCACGCGGTCGCCTCAGGAACGCCGTCTGGCGGATCGCTGATGGCGAAGGCAAAAGCCGCCGCCAGCATCGTAGGGGGCGTGATCGCTGCCCGTACACTGATCTCCCGGCTCAAACCCGACGTCGTCGTGGGCTTTGGCGGCTATCCGACGGTTCCGCCGCTTCTGGCAGCGGCCATGCTGAAAATTCCGACCATCGTTCACGAGCAGAACGCGGTCGTCGGGCGGGCCAACCGCTTTCTCAGCGGGCGTGTCGGCGTCATCGCCACCGGCTTTGCCGAGGTCGGCGGGTTGTCCGAGGCGGCGCGCGCGAAATGCGTGCATGTCGGCAACCCCGTCCGCCCCGCTGTGCTCAAGGCGGCGCAGACGCCTTTCCAGCCGCCGGAATTGCTCGGCGACCTGCATCTGCTTGTGTTTGGCGGCAGTCAGGGTGCGCGCGTGATGGCGGATGTGCTGCCGCCGACGCTGGAGCAATTGGCGCCGACGGAACTGGCACGCGTCGTGATCGTCCAGCAGGCCCGGGTGGAGGATGACCGGCGCGTGCGCATGATCTACGAGCGGCTCGGCGTCCGCCACGAGATCGCGCCCTTCTTCCAGGATTTGCCGGATCGGATGGCGAAGGCGCAACTCATCATCGGCCGTTCCGGCGCGTCGACGGTGGCGGAGCTCGGGGTGATCGGCAGGCCGTCCATCCTCGTGCCCCTGCCGGGCGCGCTTGATCAGGACCAGACCGCCAATGCCCGCAGCCTGGAAAGCATCGGGGCCGCGACTGTGATCCTGCAGCCTGACTTCACGCCGAACCGGCTGGCCAGCGAGCTTCGCCGCCTGCTTTCCAATCCCACCAGCCTGACCATCGCAGCCGCCGCCGCGAAAACTGCCGGGATTCCCGACGCATCCGGGCGGCTTGCCGATCTGGTGATCGCGACGGCGCAGAACGCCTGAGCAAAATCCAATTCCTGTCCGGCATCCCGTGCTATGGCACCGGCCTCTGAACCTCCAAGGACCCGTCCCATGAAGCTTCCCGTCCAGACCGGCCCGATCCACTTCATCGGCATCGGCGGCATCGGCATGTCCGGCATCGCCGAGGTTCTGCACAATCTGGGCTACACGGTGCAGGGGTCCGACGCCTCCGACAACTACAACGTCAAGCGGCTGAACGAGAAGGGCATCAGGACCTTCATCGGCCATTCGGCAGACAACATCGCAGGCACAGAGGTCGTGGTGGTCTCGACTGCGATCAAGCGCGACAATCCGGAACTCGCCATGGCGCGCGAAAAGCGCCTTCCCGTGGTCCATCGCGCCCAGATGCTGGCCGAGCTGATGCGGCTCAAATCCTGCGTCGCGGTGGCCGGAACCCATGGCAAGACCACAACCACGTCTCTGGTGGCGACCCTGCTCGACAAGGGCGGGCTTGATCCGACCGTGATCAATGGCGGCATCATCAACGCCTATGGCACCAACGCCCGCATGGGAGACGGTACCTGGATGGTCGTCGAGGCCGACGAGAGCGACGGCACCTTCCTGAAGCTGCCGGCCGACGTCG
>JAPLOW010000052.1 GCA_026400555.1 Hyphomicrobiales bacterium | reverse complement strand
TTGGCGTCAATCCGGAAGGATGGCGGCCAGGCGCTGCTGGTCGAGAACACGGATTCCGCCCGGAACATCGAGAATGATTCTGTCGCGCATCCAGCGCGCCATCGTACGGCTGACCGTTTCGATGGTAAGCCCGAGATGGTCGGCCATGTCCTGCCGGCTCATCGGCAGGCCAACCGTGGCGGAGCGGCCATTGATCCGCCCCAGCCGGTCGCGCCAGCGCAACAGGAATGCCGCGACCCTCTCTTCGGCGCGCCGGCGTCCAAGGATGACCATGTGGTCCTGGGCAATGGTCAACTCGTGTGTCGCGGCCAGGTGCAGGCGTTCCAGCAGGGGTTGCCTGCTATGCGACAGGGACGTGAAGTCCTTGCGGTCAAAACGGCACAGACCGACGGCGGTCAGTGTGTCCGCCGAGAACTGGTAGGTTTCGTCGAGCGACAGGCCGATGAAGTCCCCGGGAATCGCAAAGCCGATCACCTGCCGCCGCCCATCCGCGAGGTCGCGCTGGAGCCTGAGCGTTCCGGAGGTGACGGTGTAGACAAAGCGCGCAAGATCTCCCGCCTGAAACAGCGCCGTGCGCGGCGACAATTCGACATGCGCGGCAAGCCGTTCGAGGTCGGCGATGTCATCCTCGGACATGGCCGAACAAACGGCATAGAGCCTGACGCGGCAGGTGGCGCAGACCGACCGGCACCCCTCGGGACTGGCGCAGAGCCCGGCGACGACCGAATTCACTGATGCGTCGCCCAGACCGGATTTATCATTGAGGCTGACCAAGATGATACCCTTCCCAGCGATGCGCAAGCATCCCTAAAATGTTTAGGCCCAAGCCTGTCGTGCGTCAATTGTGCGCTCGACGCCGTGGTCGGCCGCGCAGTCACACGATGGGACCGCAAGCGGCAAGCTGAAACGCTGGTTTGATCCTGATCAAGGCCACGGACGCGACACTCGTGCCAGCACACTGATGCAACCGCACTGGTGGAGCGTGGCAGATGGCAGCAACGGAACGAACAATGACGCCCGGCGAAGTGGCCGGAGCAATCCTGTGCGGAGCCTTCGCACTCGCGGCGGTGATCATAGCGGGCCTGACCCATCATGCGGGCTACAGCTTTCACATGCTGGTTTTCGCGGCAGCCGGCACCTGGGGCTGCTTCACCATCATCAACCGCGCCTTCGACGGCATCGGCGGCATCGAGCCGCTCGAGATCGACGGCAAGCCCAACTACAACATGGCCCCGGTCAAGTTTGCGACCGTCGCGGCGATGTTCTGGGGAATCGCCGGCTTCACCGTGGGGCTGCTGATCGCGCTGCAACTGGCCTTCCCGGCATTCAACCTCGACCTGCCCTGGACCAATTTCGGGCGCATGCGTCCGCTTCACACATCGGCGGTGATCTTCGCCTTTGGCGGCAACGTGCTGCTCGCCACATCCTTCTACGTCGTGCAGAAGACCAGCCGGGCGCGGCTCGCGGGCAATCTTTCGCCCTGGTTCGTGGTGCTGGGCTACAACCTCTTCATCGTCATTGCGGGCACGGGCTACCTGCTCGGCATCACCCAGGGCAAGGAGTATGCTGAACCGGAATGGTATGCGGACCTGTTCCTGACCATTGTCTGGGTGACTTACCTTCTTGTTTTCCTCGCAACGCTGTGGCGGCGCAAGGAGCCGCACATCTACGTCGCGAACTGGTTCTATCTCGGCTTCATCGTCACGATCGCCGTGC
>JAPLOW010000104.1 GCA_026400555.1 Hyphomicrobiales bacterium | reverse complement strand
TATCTCAGTCACTCGCCGCATTTCGGTGCGATTGCGGGCCGCTATGCCAACCGCATTGCGGGCGGACACTTCCATCTGGACGGCAAGGCCTACCAGTTGCCGCTCAATCAGGCAGGCAAGCATTCGCTGCATGGCGGCGGCGATGGCTTCGGCAAGCGGCCATGGACCATCCTGCACCATGACGCCGCCTCGGTGACGCTGGCGCTGGTCTCGCCCGATGGCGACCATGGCTATCCGGGCAATCTGACGGTGACATGCCGCTACACGCTGGCGGAGCCCGCGACGCTCCGGGTGGAGCTGAGCGCGACGACGGACGCGCCGACCATCATCAACCTGTGCCACCACTCCTATTTCAACCTCGATGGCTCGGCCGACATCCTCGACCACGAGCTTGAGGTGCGCGCGAACCTGATGACGCCGGTGGACGACGACCTGATCCCGACTGGCGAGATTGTCTCGGTGAAAGGCTCGCCCTTCGACTTCCGCAAGTCCCGCTCGATTCGCCTCCTCAACGCAGATGGCACGCGCCACTGGTATGACCACAACTTCATCCTGCGCCGTGACCAGCGCGAAACCTCGCCGATGCCGGGGCCGGAATTGGCTTTGGCCGCCACCTTGCACGCGCCGAACAATGGCCTGTCCATGCAGGTCTGGACGACGGAGCCGGCGCTCCAGGTCTATGACGGCTTCAAGACCGCGACGCCGGTCGACGGTCTTGACAGCAAACCTTACGGGCCGGCCTCCGGCATCTGCCTCGAACCGCAGCATGTGCCTGACAGCCCCAACCTGCCGCACTTCCCATCGACGGTGCTGCGTCCGGGCCAGATTTACGGACAAGTGACGGAATATCGTTTCAGGTGACGGTTCTCCAACCCACCGGCGAAATCCGTGAAGGCTGTCCGCGACCTGCTGGCTAAATGGCGAAAATCCCCGCCTGCCGCACGACGTAGTTTCCCTTGACCGAGCGTTCATGCGTGATTGGTCAGCCACGTTTCCGCCTCGGTTTGTCATGGGCCGTGGCGCACGAAGCTGAACAATTGCACGTTGGGGTGTGGCTGTGATGGGCGGTCGTCGGGCTGTGTTCGCCGGATGTGTGTCGGCATGTCTTGTCCTCGGCCAACCGGCAATTGCATCAGACGCTTCTCGCATCATCGCTCTGGACCGGGCAGACGGCGCGACCACGCGGGTCCGGACCGAGGGGCCTTCCGGCGGATGCCCGCCGACGATCATATTCTCGCATGGACTTGGTGACCGCATCGGCGGAAACTCGGCGCTGATGTCGCAACTGGCGGACAGGGGCTGGCGCATCTTGGCGCTCGAGCATGTTGAAAGTGGGCCTGCGGCCCTGGCCGGAATGACGAAGGCCGAGGGTCCGGGGCATTATTTCAGGGAGCGCGCCGGAGATCCGCATCGTCATCAGGCCCGGTTTGCCGATCTGGATGCGGCCTATCGGGAGGCGACCCGGTCGTGTCGACCAACGCCGTAGCTTCTGGTTGGCCACTCAATGGGCGCAACCACGGCAATGCTTGAGGCAGGCGCGCAGGCCCATTTCGGTCGTATGGGGTCTGATGGCTTTGACGCTTATGTCGCGCTGTCGCCGCGCGGCGCCGGAATGCTGTTTCCACCGGATGCATGGCAAAATGTGGACAGGCCGATGCTGATGGTAACCGGCCCCAGGGACGCGTTAGTGGAGGGCGACTGGACCACGCGCCTGTCAGCCTTCGAAGGCTTTCCTGCCGGTCGCAAGTGGCTGGTGATCGTGCCGGACGCAAGCCACGCGGACATGGGAGGCTACACAGAACCGTTGGCGTCAAAGATCACTGGACTGGTGATTGAGTTCGCCCGCTCGGTCGCCGCGGAGCGGCGGCTCCTGATGTCGAGCGTTGCCGGTGTTCAGGTGCGCGGCAAGTGAACGCGGCCGGCCCTGCCGGCCATGGTTGAGATGCTGGTCACGGTTCGTCTTGATTGAGGCCTTGCGGCGCGCGCCACCCACCCGACCTATCATGTGCGGTCTTATATAAGACATAAGACCCTTGAGATTTTGGGTCAGGCCCGCTAAGGTTCTGCGCGTCCCGGCAGGCCAGCGAGTCACTGCGCCGGGCAAGGACAGTCATGGCCAGTGTTCTGTGCGTCGGGATCGCGACGCTTGATTACATTTATGCGGTTCCGGAGCTCCCGAGCCAGGGAATGAAGTACCGCGCCACAGCCCTGGAGGTTGTCGGAGGCGGGATCGCGGCCAACGCTTCAGTTGCGGTCGCGCGCCTTGGTGGCAAGGTCTCGCTGCTGACGCGTCTCGGCGACGATGTGACCGGCCAGGCGATTCGCTCGGGGCTGGCCACCGACGGGGTCGAGATGGCGTTGTCTGAGACCATCGGCGGCTGCCGTTCGCCGGTGTCCGCCATCATGGTTGACCAGGCCGGCGAGCGCATGATCATCTCGTATTCCGATCCCGCCATGCCCGCACAGCCGCACTGGCTGCCGCAAGCCCTGCCTGCGGAAACGGGCGCTGTTCTCGGCGACACGCGCTGGGAGGAAGGGTCGCTCAGGCTGTTCCGCAACGCCCGCGAGGCCGGGATTCCCGCCGTGCTGGACGGCGACCGCAAGCCCAATGATCCCGGCCTTCTTGCCACGGCGACGCATGTGGCCTTCAGCGAGGTCGGCCTCGCCGAACAAACCGGCCTGTCCAACCCGCGCGACGCCTTGCTCAGCCTGGGGTCCGGCAAGGCCTGGCTGGCCGTCACGGCGGGTGAGCGCGGGGTCTGGATGATCGACAAGGGCGAGGTCAGCCACAGTCCGGCTTTCGCCGTTGATGTGGTCGATACGCTGGGCGCCGGCGATGTCTGGCACGGGGCCTTCGCACTTGCTCTGGCTGAACATCAATCTGAACGTCAGGCGGTTCGCTTCGCAAGTGCCGCCGCCGCCATCAAATGCACGCGTTTCGGGGGCCGCAAGGGCGCTCCGACCCGTGCCGAGGTCGAACAATTCTTGAGGGAACGCACATGACCACACTTTCACCGGGCAAACTGTGGGGCATGAGGCGCAAAGGAGCGTCGGAAGGCGTCTCCGTCCCAACATCAAACCAGGTGGCGCGGCGCCAGATGAGGACTTGTTCATGACCACACTTTCACCGGGCAAACTGTGGGGCATGCGCCGCATGGCGGATGCCAATGGCCGCTTCAAGATGGTGGCGGTCGACCAGCGCCCGCCGATCAAGAACCCAATCAAGGCGGCGCGTGGAACAGCCGAGGCGCCCTATGAGGACGTGGCCGGCTTCAAGCTC
>JAPLOW010000239.1 GCA_026400555.1 Hyphomicrobiales bacterium | reverse complement strand
GCTGCGCGCCAGTTGCTGGCAGAGCGCGGAGCCCAGGGTTTCACGCTGGTCGATGCGGCCCGCCGCGCCGGCGTCAGCGCGGCGGCGCCTTATCGCCACTTCCGCGACAAGGAGGCCTTGCTGGCGGAGGTGGCGCTTGGCGGCTTCAAGGATTTCGCCGAACGGCAGAAGGGCGCCCTTGCCGGCCAGTCCGATCCAATCGCGGCGTTCCGCGCCATGGGCCTCGCCTATCTTGCCTTTGCGCAGGAGGAACCGGGCGCCTATGCGGCGATGTTCATGGGTCAACATCAAGGGCCGCCGCCCGAGGGCATGGCCGACAGCGGCTTTGAATCACTGGTCAAGGCGTTGCAGGCGCGCATCGGTGATCCACCGCCGAGGGGGCTCGATCCGCTCAAGCTGGCGTGCCAGGTCTGGGCGCTGTCGCATGGCGTGGCGATGTTGTCCGCCAGCGGCCAGTTGCAGAACGGCTTTGGCGTCAAACCGCAGGAACTGCTTCTGGAAGGAGTCGAACGCCTCGTTCGCGGCGCTCTTGCGCTGGCGAACAATCCTCAATGACAAGGCCGGCCAGCGCCCGTCATTAATTTTTGGCAACCTGATCCGGCCTGACTTGAAAACCCTGCAGCCTTATCCTATGTGAATGTAAGTCACATTAACATAGGAGACGTGACGTGGGATCTTGCAGTCAGAACTGGGGCCGGCAGCACATGAGCCGCGGCGAGTATCGGGCGTGGAAAGATGAGCGCAGGGCCGAGTGGCGCGCCCGGAAAGCGGAATGGCGCGAGCATGGCTGGCGTCCTGGCCATGGCTGGACGCCGTTCAACATCGCGGCGATGGTGATCGGCTTCATCGTCTTCGCCCCGATCGGATTTGCCGTCCTGATCTGGAATATCTGGTCGTCGCGGCGCCGTGACGAGCGCCCCGTCTTCGCCGGCATGGGCAACAGCGCAAGCTGGAGCGCGGCTCCGTGGTCGCAGACCAGCCGCGACCTGTCCCGCCACAGCGGCAATGCCGTGTTCGAGGACTACAAGCGGGCCACGCTGGAGCGGCTTGAGGAGGAGCGCCGCAAGCTGGTGGCGGAACAGGAAGCCTTTGGGGCATTCCTGGATGACCTCAAGCGGGCCAAGGACCGTAGCGAGTTCGAGCGCTTCATGCAGGAGCGCGAGGCCCGACATGAGCAGGAGGCGAAGGCCAGGGAGCCGTCAGGGCCCGAGAGCAAGCCGCCGCAGGCCTGACTGGCCCGACATTGGCAAGAGCCGTCGCAGCGATGCGGCGGCTCAGTTTGTGCGCCTGCCCCTGATCAGGACATAGAGAACCGCCAGCAGGGCCAGATTGCCCAGCATGATGCCCCAGGTCAGGGCGTCGTGCGGAAACATCGCCAATCCTCCGGTCATGCCCGAAGCAGGCATCGATCCAGTCTGTATCTTGAACCGTGCCAACCAGCAGACAACGCCTCCTTTGGGCCTAAGTCCAAAGTGCAATCGTCCTGCGCTGCGCACGAAACCACCGGGTGTCAGCCACCATGACCCTTGCCCCTCTCCTTGCCGCCCCTTGGGTGATTCAGGTCCATACACTGGCGGCGGTAGTCTCGGTCCTCCTGCTCCTGCCCATCGCGACGTTACGCAAGGGGACCGCGCTGCACCGCAGTTTCGGCTGGGCCTGGGCCGTCAGCATGGTTGTCGTTTGCGTCAGTTCATTCGGAATCACCCATTTCGGGCGCTATAGCTGGATCCACATCCTGTCCGTGATCAGCCTGGTGTCACTGACCCTGGGCATTGTGCATCGGCGACGCGGCGACATCCAGACCCATCAGCGGTATATGACCGGTGCAGCCCTCGGCCTTGTCGGAGCGGGATTGTTCACGGTTTTGCCGAGCCGCATCATGCACGCGGTTTTGTTGGGCTGAGCTGTCGCGCAGCGGCAGTTGGATTTCTCAGCCTCTTCGGCTTATGAGTGCGCAAAGGCGCGACGCGCCTGCCAAGCGAGAGCCTGAGATGTCCGACGAAACCCCTGCCCTTCCGCCCCTGCCGGACCGCCTTTCGGTCAATCCGCGCAGCCCGTTCTACAATCCGGACGCGCTGCAGCACGATGTCGGCATCCGCTT
>JAPLOW010000081.1 GCA_026400555.1 Hyphomicrobiales bacterium | reverse complement strand
GGGCCAGCCGCTGCTGTTCACGCAGAGCCGCCTGCCGGCGCTCCTCTTCAGCCGCTGCGCGTGCGGCCGCTGCCTGAAGCACTCCGCCAGTCGCAAACGCGCGACAGCCGGGGCGGAGCAAAACAAGGCCAGTGCCGACAGCTGACCCGCTGACTGATCCTGCCAACACCAAACAGAAACGAAAGCGCAACAGCCCGGACCCCCGCAGGGGCCCGGGCTGTCACGCTTCACCACCCACTCAGTACAAGTGGCAGACTTTTACGCCGCCCTGCTGGCCGGAAATTGCGCCGCCATTGACACCAAACGCATTTGGTCGCAAAAATTGATCTAAGCGCTTGATAAACAAGACGCTCTTGGACGCTGGCGGATGATTTTGGAAAGGGAGATGGTGCCGCTTGAGGGATTCGAACCCCCGACCCCCTCATTACGAATGAGGTGCTCTACCAGCTGAGCTAAAGCGGCGATGAGGGCGAGATAGCAGCCGCGGCAGCGCTTGGCAAGAAAGGCCGGCGTGCGCGCTGATCGTCTCCCGCTCAGGTGCGCTGCCAGCCCCAGAAGGACCTGCGGGCCGGCGGAGCGCGGTCCGGTTCCGGACCCGGATCGTCCGGCAGGCGGGTCAACGCGCGTTCGGTGACCGTGCCATCATGGTCCTGGCCGGCTTGATGAGGTTTCGAAGCCGGTTCTGCGGCGGCGTCTGGCGCAACCGGAGTGAACTGACCTGGCAAGGGTGGCGACGCTGTCTCCGGAGGCGGCGCGGCCGCTTTGGGGCTCGTCATGACCGCGGCGAGCGGCATAATGGCGGCGGTTGCGGGCCTGTCCTGCGGCGGCGCTGCTGCGGCTTCCGTCGTCGACCCCGCTGCTGCCGGCGACGCGGGCTGCAGGACGGCGATGGCTTCATCCATCACGGGGGCGGAGCTGCCAAGGACTGCCGGCGGCAGCGTCCAGACAAAGGCGTCGAGCCGGCCGGATACCGGCGACACCGGGAGCCAGCGCTCCGACACCACGCCATCTGCCACCCAGGCATTATCCCTGGGCGCGCGAATCGAACGGGTGAGCCATTCGCGCGCGCGACCCATGCTGCCATGTTCGGCGTCTTCGATGTCGGCCATCAGCAGGCAGGTCCGCACCGTCGGTATGGCCGCGACGAGGGGCTGGAGCGCGGCCCGGGCGCGCGGGAAATCACGCGCCGCGAGCGCAGCTTCCGCCACGACAAAGGCGCTTTCCGCATCGGTCGGCTTCAGCTTGCGCAGCGCCGCCGCCTTGGCCAGGCGATCAAGGGCGCTGTCGCCCTTGCGCAGATGGACATAGATGCCCGCGAGGCCGGGATGCGGCTGTTCACGCCAGGCGGTCTCGATGACCCGCGCAGCCTTTTTGATATCGCCCTTGGCGGCGAGCAGCCGGCCGGCCTGTTCGGCGGCTGGCGTCAGATCGGGGGCGAGCTTGAGCGCGTCGAGGGCCGCTGTGAGGGCGGCAGTCGGGTCGCTTTCCTCGCGCTGCTGCGCCTCGGCGGCCAGAAGCACGGCGCGGTGGCGTCGCGATTCGGTCTTGTCGCTCAGGCGCAGCGCGGCGCGGCGTTCGACGGCAATCCGCGCGTCAGCCCACTGGCCGGCGGAGGAATGGTATTCGAGCAGTGCGTCGTTCGCCCAGGCCAGCGAGGGCGACAGGCGCACCGCTTCGTCGGCGAAGGCGCGCGCGGCCACCTGATCGCCCCGGCGCCGCGCCTCGACGAACAGGCCTCTGAGGCCAAGCACGCGCGTCGACGGCTCCTCCAGCATGTCCTTGAAGGCGGCCTCGGCGGCCGGCTTGTCACCGGACAGTTGCGCCGACTGGGCGCTGAGCAGCAAGGTCAGCGGCTCATCGGCAATCAGCTTGCGCGCATCGGCGGCGTGGCGCCGGGCCGCCGCCGGATCGCCGGAACCGATGGCGACCATGCCCCGCGAGACAGCGTCGAACCCGCGCGCACGCTTGCGCGCTTTCGACGCGAATGAGAACGCCGTCGGCAGGCCGAGCAGGAAGCGCAGGATGGTCCAGAGCAGCATTCCGGCCAGGACCAGCGCCAGCACGGCGATGGCCGCGATCGCCACCGATGTCTCGATGGTGACGCCGCCCCAGACGATGGAGACTTCGCCGGGGCGTTCCGCCAGCCAGACGGCTCCAAGCGCGGCGGCGCTGGCGAGAGCCAGAAAGATGAGGAGTCGCAGCATGGTCCGGTTGCCCCTTGTCGCTCAGCCTGCGCCGGACAGCGCCTTGACGGCGTCGTCCATGATTGTGCGGATGGCCCTGTCAGCGCCGAGCCGGCGCTGGAGAGCGTCGATCAGCGCCTTGCCATCCTGCCGGACGGGTTCGGGAAGCGTGACGAACAGACCCGCCGCACTCTCGAGATCGCCGACCTGCAAGGCTTGGTCCATGCGTTCCAGAATGGCCAGGGCGCTTTGCGAGGCACCCGTGCCCGCGACGCGGACACGGACGACATTGTCCATAAGGCCGAGCAGCCGCTCGTGCCAGGCCGTCCCCGCCGCCTCCCGGGCCGAGGGAAGCCGGCGCAGCTTCGCCAGTTCCGCGCGCAGGGCAGGAACGGTTGCAAGTTTCGCGCCGGCAAGGGCGGTGAGGATGGCGGTCTGTTCGGCATTGCTCCCGAGCCGACCCAGTGCAGCCGCTTCCGCGGCGAAGCTCTCGCCTGCCGCCAGGGCCCTGGCCGCGCGCTCGGCCATGATCAGGCGCGCTGAACCATTCGCGGCGGCGCCTGGCGTCCCGACGGCGCGGCTGACGCGTTCGAGATCGGCAAGGCGCGGTGCGACGGCCTGGGACGATGCAGCGGCGGCCTGCGAAGCGGCCCTGGCAGCGCCCTCGGCGGCGTCGATCCTCTGGCGCAGCGCACTGATCTCAGCCATCATGGCGGCATCCGGCCCTGCCGCCGCGGCCTGGGGCTGGGGGCGGGCCGCGAGCTCCGCCAGGCGTTGTTCGAGGCTGGTGAGCTTCAGGCCGATCTCGCGGGTCTGATCCGCCTGTGCGCCCGGCGCCGCAGGTCCGGCGGGTTGCTTGCCTTCCAGCCGCGACAGGCGGGCATCAGTCGCGGCCAGCGTCGGCGAGTTCGGGAAGCGGATTCCCGCCTGGTTGAGCACCGGGGCGAGAAAGGTGATGGCGACGGCGCCGACCAGACCGCCGGCCAGCCCCGCAAGCGCGAGGCCAGTCATGCCGCCGCCCTTCGGCGATGGATCAGGGCTGGCAGGCGGTGAAGCCTGTTCCGACGCTCGCGATCCGCCGGCGCTGGCCTCGACAGGTCCGGCTGCCTCGGCGGTGGGTGCAACCGTTGAAGGGTCCGGCGATATGACGTCACGCGCAGGGATTTCGGCAGGCGGACCGGGTTCGGCGGTCGCAGTGGCCGGATCGGCTCCGCGCCCCGCTGTCCGGCGCGCTGCCTTGGCCGTGGGCTCTGGCGGACTGGCCGCGCCGGTTTCGAGCAGCGCCAGCAGCGCAGCCTCCTCGGGCTGGCTCGCGACGCGCACGTCGGGGCATCCAGCGGCGCGCAGGGGGCCGGCGACGTCGTCCGACAGGCACAAATGCTGCAGGCGGACCGCCTGTTCCGTCAGGCCGGCGTCGGCAGCCAGCGACAGGAAGACCTCGCTGGCGCGCCGTGAATAGTGCATCACGCCGTCGAGCGTGCCGCCGGCCAAAGCATCGCGGGCGTCATCCGGCAGGGCGGACACCGCCTCGGCCTTGTAGCGCAACCAGGTGGCGACCTCGTAGCCGACCTTCGCCAGAGCTGCCGGCAGGCCCGGCTTGTGGTCCTCTCCGGTTGCCAGCAGCAAGCGGAATTTTGGCGCGACCTGCGACAGAATCAGTCTGGCGAGCGCGCGGTTGTCTCCCGAGGCCGACTGGACATTGGTGAAGCCGCTGGCGCGGATAGCCTCAGCGGTGGCGTCGCCGACGGCTAACACGGCCATGTCTGCCGCAAGGTTGGCGGAGGCTGGCGACAGGCCGGCCGCGCCATTGATGCTGGTGACGACCAGCGCGGCGAAGCGGCCCTTCGGCCTCGGTCCGGGCATGGCGATGATCGTAAAGAGGGGTGCGACCAGGCCCGTCCGGCCCACCGCCTCAAGCGTGGCTTTCGTGCGGCTGGCTCTGGGTTCTGGCCGGGTGATCAGGATGCTCATGGTGCCGCCTTTCAGGCATAGACCCCAGCCGGAGCGCGGGCGCGCAGGCGATGGCCGAGCGCAGTGCCGAGCTGATCGGCCTCCCGCGCCGGCCCGCTGACCACGTCTTCGGCCACTGCGCTGCCATCGGGCGACAGGATGAGCCCCTTCAGCGTCAGGACGGCGTCATCGAGCGTGGCATGACCCGCAATCGGGGTACGGCAGGACCCATCGAGCACCTTGAGCATGGCGCGTTCAGCGCTCACCGCCGCGCTGGTGGCCGGACAGCAGACCGCCTCCACAGCAGACAGAGCGGCGCGGTCGTCCACGCGGACCACAAGGCCGATGGCGCCCTGGCCAACTGCGGGAAGCATCTCGTCGGTCGACAGGATCAGGCTTGCGCGGTTCTCAAGCCCGAGGCGGCGCAGGCCCGCCAACGCCAGCAACGTGGCGTCGAACTGGCCGGCCATGACCTTGTCGAGGCGCGTGCCGACGCTGCCGCGCAGCAGCGAGACCGTACAGTCCGGCCGCACGCGTTTCATGATAGCCTGGCGGCGCAGCGATGCCGAACCGATATGCGCACCTTGCGGCAGGTCAGCAAGGCCGGCGAGTGGTCCGCGGGCGATCAAGGCGTCACGCGCGTCCTCGCGCGGCAGATAGCCGGCGATCACGAGGCCGGGTGGCAACTCTGTCGGCAGGTCCTTCGACGAATGGACGGCGATGTCGATCTGGCCGGCCAGTTGGGCCGCGTCGATCTCTTTGGTGAAAAGGCCCTTGCCGCCGGCTTCGGACAGGGCGCGGTCCTGTATGGAATCGCCGGTGGTCTTGATGATGCTGAGGGGAAACTGGCTGACCGGCCGGCCTGAGATGTCGGCGAGGCGGCCGGCGAGCTCGTGGGCCTGCGCCAGCGCAAGAGGGCTTCCACGCGTGCCAAGCACAAGTGTCTTGTCGATGTGCATCGCGAAGGCTGTCATTCCCGGACCCAGTTCATTGTTTTGGCCATGCCTGCCAACGCCCGGCGCATCCGGATTGTTTCGTCAGGCTGATGGACACTCTAGCGGAGCAGACTATAGAGTTTCCAGCCCCAAGCCATGACCTTGGCTGCGTTTGCGGCGTGACTACGGATTTGTGCGGATGCGTGTGCTCGGAATCGAGACAACCTGCGATGAAACAGCGGTCGCCGTGGTCGAGCTCGATGCGGCCGGGCGTTCCCATATCCGCTCAAACGCGGTTCTGAGCCAGATCGCCGCCCATGCGGCCTATGGCGGCGTCGTCCCCGAGATCGCCGCGCGGGCCCATATGGATGTGCTGGACCGGCTGATTGAGCGGGCGATGACGACGGCGCAAGTCAGGATCGGTGACCTGGATGGCTTCGCGGCAGCGGCAGGCCCTGGCCTCGTCGGCGGCGTGATGGTCGGGTTGACGGCGGCCAAGGCGCTTGCGCTCGTCGCGGGCAAGCCGTTCCTGGCTGTCAATCACCTCGAGGCCCACGCGCTGACGGCGCGGCTCACCAATGATGTCGCTTTCCCCTATCTGCTCCTGCTGGTGTCGGGAGGGCACACCCAGCTTCTCGCTGTGCGCGGCGTTGCTGATTATATCCGTCTTGGCACGACCATCGATGATGCGGTCGGCGAAGCTTTCGACAAGGTCGCCAAGATGTTGTCGTTGCCCTATCCGGGCGGCCCCGCGGTGGAGCGGGAGGCGCTGAAAGGCGATCCGGAAGCCTTCGACTTTCCCCGCCCGATGCTAGGCCGGGCTGAGCCCGATTTTTCCCTGTCGGGATTGAAGACGGCGGTGCGGCTGGCGGCCGAGCGGGTTGCTCCGCTCTCGGACCAGGCCGTGAGCGATCTGTGCGCCTCGTTCCAGGCCGCAGTGGTCGATGTCATGGTCGAACGGACGCGGGTCGGGCTGAAGGCGTTCCGTGCCGAGCTTGGCAAGCCGACCTGCCTCGTGGTCGCTGGCGGCGTCGCCGCCAATCTTGCCATCGGGCGCGGGCTCACGCGTCTGGCCACCGAGGCCGGGCTGAAGCTTGTCGCGCCGCCGCTGGAGCTTTGCGGCGACAATGGCGCCATGATCGCCTGGGCCGGGATCGAAAGGCTGCGGCTGGGCCTGACGGACGGGCTTGATGCGCCGCCGCGGCCGCGCTGGCCGCTTGAAGCGCGGGCGCAGCCGGCGGTCCCTTCAGGGATGCCCGCCTCCGCGTCGCCTGAAGTCGAGACTGCTGACATACTTCCCGCCGGTGTCCTGCCCGGATGACGCTGTTTCAGCAGATTGCTGTCGTCGGCGCCGGTGCCTGGGGCACGGCGCTGGCCAATGCCGCGGCCCGGGCCGGACGGGACGTGATCCTGATCGCCCGTGATCCCGCCCATGCCGCCGAGATTGAGGCATCGCGCCAGAATGCGCGCAGGCTGCCTGGCGTCATGCTCGAGGAACGGGTCACGGCCAGCGCGGATCTGGCGCGGGCGGCGAGCGCCCGTGCCGTGCTGCTGGTGACCCCGGCGCAGAGCTGCGCCGCGATGGCCGAGGCGCTGGGCCTTGTCCTGAAGCCGGGCGTTCCGGTGATCCTGTGCGCCAAGGGCATCGACCGCGCCAGCGGGCTTTTTCTCGGCGACCTGATTGGCGATGCGCTGCCGCGCCAGCCCTTCGCCGTGCTGTCTGGCCCCAGTTTCGCAGATGACGTCTCGCGCGGGCTGCCGACGGCGGTATCTCTCGCCTGCGCGGACGCTGTGATCGCCGAAGCCTTGGCCATGGCGTTGTCCGGCCTGACCTTCCGGGTCTATCACGGCACGGATGTGCGCGGCGTGGAGATCGGCGGCGCGGCCAAGAATGTACTGGCCATCGCCTGCGGCGCCGTGATCGGCAAGGGCCTCGGCGAGAGCGCCCGCGCGGCGCTGGTGGCGCGCGGCTTTGCCGAGTTGATGCGCTTCGCCAGGGTCTATGGCGCCGACGCCCAGACCCTGATGGGCTTGTCCGGCCTTGGCGATCTGGTGCTCACGGCCGGCTCTCTGCGCTCGCGCAACTTCGCCTTCGGCCATGCGCTCGGGCAGGGCGCCGGGATCACAGCGGCCCGCGGTGGCCAGCTGGCGGAAGGGGCGCTGACGGCGGCGGCTCTCGCCGAGCTTGCGGCAGCCCGCGGTGTGGACATGCCGATCTGCCGCCAGGTTGCGGCGCTGGTCGCTGGGGAGGTCGGCCTTGATGAGGCGATCAGGTCCCTGATGTCACGGCCGACGAAAGCCGAGATCTGAGCGGTCCCGAACTGTTGGGTTCGTCGCGCTGCCGGGACCGCGATCGGCCCCGGACCAGGACCCTAGCGGCTGGTAAACGTGGTCGGGAGCGGCCTGACGGCGGGACCCGAGAACCTGTCGGAGCGCGCATCGTTCGGATCGCGCTGGGTGAAGCCCAGCGCGGCTGCCGGCTGTGCGCCGGTGTCGAGCGGCTCGGTCTGGGAGGGCTGGCTGCGCGCCCTGCTGGTCGTGATCTTTGCGGAGCCAGCCGGCAATGTGCCGAGGGCCGCAGCGGCAAACAGATTGTCGAGGGCCTGACGCTCGGTGCGGTTCGGGGCAGGCTGCACCGGAACCGACGGCGCTGCGGCCGTGACAGTTGGGGCGGGCGAAGCGTGTGCCCGCGTGATCGCGCCGGCCAGCAGGGGCGGGCGCTGCGGCGGGACAGGATGGCTCACGCTGACCAGCCTTGGCGGCGGATCGGCAGGAAGAGTGACGGCAACAGCGGCTGACGCCGATGCGAGAACCGGACCGGCCGGGGCGGATGCGATGGCGGCGGGTGCGAGCGCAACAAGGCCATCGGGCCGGCGTGGCGGTACCGGCGCGAGGACGACCCGTTGCGGCGATGCATCGAGCGTTGGCGTCTCGGGCGCCGGCTGGCCCGGAGCGCCCTGGTTCCACTGCAGGCGTGCGCCTGTTGATCCGGGCTGCACCGACGCCAACTGCACGGGGGCGAGCCCCGGCGGGCGCGCGGTGGGGAAGGGCGCCTGCACGAACCGCGGCGTGGCGGGCGCGGGTGGGGTCGGTTCAGGGGCCGGGGTGGCCACGGGCGCCCGGGCCGGCGCGGGCTGCGGCGCTTCGGTGTCGCCCTCGGCAGGCCGCGGAAGGGCGGCAACCTGGGTTTCGCCGGTGCGGTTGCGGGCCGCGCCGCGCAATGCCGGTTGCGTTGCAGGCTGGTCGGTGCCCTGCGGGTTGTTGAGGAACGCATAGACACCCGCATCGTCGCGATGGCTCGATGGTTGCGGGGCAGGCGCATAGGCCAGCGCGGCTTGCGACCCGCGCGCGCCAAGGCGGCCGCGCTGGGCCGGACGGCTTTCGTCTTCCTCGTTCCAGCCAAACAGCGATGCCCACAGGCTCCGGCGCGAGCCCTGCATGATGGCGCCTTCGTCGAAGTCGGTCGAGCCGAAGCCGCCGACGCTGCCGCCACGGGCGATGATCATGGCCTTGGCGGTTTCATAGCCCTCGAGCGGTCGTCCATCGGCGGCGATGTGGACCGTGTTGCCGTCCGGGAAAAGCCGCGCGAGCTGGTCCCGCGTCATGCGCGGCCAGGAGCGGACACTGCCGACATCAAGATGAATGAAGGGGGTGTATGCAGTTGGATAGTAGCCGACCCCGCCGCGCTGGAGCTTCATGCCGATGGCGCGGATCTGGGACGGGCCGACGTCGGGCAAATAGAAGTCCATCGCCTTGCCCATGGTGTGCTGGCTGTGCTTGGCGACTCCGCGCGAGCGCCGGCGCAGCATGGAATTGGTTTCCGGCGAACGATAGGCCGACACCACGTGGAACGGGCCGGCGGAGCCCGCTTCGCGCTGCACTTCCCAGGCGATGTCGAACAGGCGCGGATCCATCTTGGTTGGCTCGTCGCGGCGCCAGTCGCGCAGGGCCCAGTTGAGCTTGTCCAGCGCCTCGGCGACGTAGCGCCCGTCGCGGCGGAAGGTGACGGTCGTGAGCTCCCTGGTGTGCATGTGCTGGATGCTGATCGTGCGCGTCTCGCCGTTGGCGATGGCATCCTGCGTCGCGCGCGACCCGATGATCAGCGCCAAGAGAGACAGGCCCGCCAGCCGAGCGGCCCGCGCAACCTGACGCCGCAACGCCTCAGATGCGGACGCCAAGACCAGCCACCATGTTCATCTCAACAGACATCCGGTCCTGTCATCCCAGCGTCATCCATGCCGGATGACAGGCCACGCCACAGACGACCGTCAGCATTGCCGATCGTGGTTAACCATTCATTGACATGCTTCAACGAAAGCAGGCCGTCTTCGAGCGGAAGCGCTTAGTCGGCAATCATGGCAAAACAATGCAACCTGGCAAGGGGGCGGCCTGCTGCTCACAGCCCAAGCGCATCGCGCGTCCTGCGATGAAAGCCGTAGAGATCCTCATGCGCCCTGAGCTCGCCGGTGGGCGTGACGGTCATGGTCATGTAGGTGATATGGATCGGCAGCTTGCGGGTCAGGCGGATTGTGCGCTCGCCAGAGCCGACAAGTCCGGTCAGGCGACGTTCCGACCAGCCCGCGTCGTCTCCGCCGAGAACCAGTGAGGCCAGCTTCATCGGCCGTTCGACACGGATGCAGCCCGATGAGTAGGCGCGGCGCGCCGAGGCAAAGAGATTCCGCGACGGCGTGTCATGCAGATAGACCGCATGGTCGTTCGGGAACATGAACTTGACATTGCCGAGCGCGTTCGTTGGTCCCGGCGGCTGGCGCACCGTGATCCGGTTGCCACGCCTGATCACCTGGAAGCCCCTGCGTTCGGCATAGCCTGGGTCCGAGGCCAGCTTCGGCAGGATGTCCTGTCGCATGATCGTCGGCGGGATCGTCCAGGACGGGTTCATGACGACATGGTCCATCATGTCCGAGAAGATCGGGGTCGGCCGCTCGGTCTTGCCAACCACAACGCGGGCCTCATGAACGGTGGCGCCGCCCTCGATCTTGCGCACCATGAACTCGGGCACGTTGACGAAAAGGTGCTCCTCGCCCAGGTTGGTCGGCAGCCAGCGCCAGCGTTCCATGTTGGCGATGATGTCGGCCTCGCGATCCGTTACGGGCGCGCCGTTGAGGGCGGCCTGCGTGGCGCGTGTCAGCACGCCTGTGGCCGGCAGGCCGTTCTCGCGCTGGAAGCCGGCGACGACGGTGGACAACGAGCGGTCATAGAGCTTGCCGCCATCCGGCCCGAGCCCGAAACGGGCACGGATCAGTTCGATCCTGTCATCGCGCATGCCGATGCGCAGGGCGGGGCCGAGCGGGACGCGGACCATGGGTTCCGTGGCTGCCGGCTTCGTCTGACGCAACTCGGCGAGTTTGGCGCGCAACGCCTTGTAGCCTTCGTGGGATGGCAGGTAGCCCGCCAGCGTCGCGCCAGCGTCGGCGCTTGCGGCCAGCTCACCCAGAAGCGACGCGGCCGATGGCAGCGTGAGCTTCGGCGTGATCAGGGCGGAGAGCCGGCTCGGATCAAGACGGCCGCCCCGTGCGTCGCGGGCGTAGCGCAAGGCAGCCAGCGAAAGCCTGATGTCGGCCTCGGCGATGGCTGGAACGCTGCCGTCATGGGCTGAAACAAGGTAGTCTGCCGGGCGAAGGCCGTCATCGGCAGCAGCTGCGAGCTGGTGCCTGACCTTGCGGCCGTTTTCGCTCAGAGCGCCGCCATCATGCCAGAGCGGCGCGTGCTGACGGGATCCATAGACGGCAAGGACGGCCCGCTGCTCGGCCTCCGGAAGCCAGGGCTGCCGGACCAGCGACGCAAGCCTGCCGCCCAGTTCGACGGCGAAGTCCGCCGCGGCAGGTCCTGCGGCGACCGGCGCCGCTGACGCAGGGAGCGGATCGGCTGCAACCGGAGCCGGCAAGGCAGCGATCGCAGTCGAAGCCGGCGACACGTCCTGTGGGAGGGCGATGACGGACAGGTCAATATCTGCGGCATCCGGCACGGGCAGCGCGGCCAGAAGGTCGCCTCCGACCCGCTGCTGCAGATCGTCGGCCGTCAGCGACGGTGGCGTGACCTCTGTACGGGGCGACTCGGGGCCGCGCGGTTCGGGAGGGATTGAGGCCGTGACCGCGGGGCCGGCCTTGTCGGGCTCCTCGGTCGAGATGTCGAGAACTGCGGTCGCCGGCTCGGGCGGAGGCGGAATGGCGTGTTCGACGGCCAAATCGACGGCCGATGGCGCAAGGTCAGCGGCCGAGATGACGACATGAGCGGTTTCGGGCAGGGGCGGGAGCGCGATGTCATCCGCCAGCGCGGGCGCGGCAAGGCACAACGCCACCACAACCAGACAGGCGAGCCGCGCGTTCATGCTGATTCCCCAGGTCCCACGAACCAGAATGCCTTGTTGCAGTTGCACCTGATTTGGACAAGCATCTTGCTGCAACACAACGGGCGAATCTGGCCGATTCTGATCATGATTCGGCAAACAAACGCCAGTATTGAGCAGACTTGGCGGTAGACCGCTTCTTTTGCTGTCATGCTGCCGCGGTCCTGTCGTCGCGACCGTCCTCGTTCTGGCTGCCGTCGTCAAGGCCATAATCCTTGAGCTTGCGGTAGAGTGTCGAGCGCCCGATTCCGAGCTTTCGCGAGACCTCGGACATATGGCCCCTGTAATGTTCGAGCGCGAACTTGATGATGTCCCTTTCGAGATCGTCCATGCGGCGCATGTCGGAGCCTTCAGTCAGTTCGATGGCGTTGGGATCCTTGACCGGCACTTGGATGATGCGTGGCGGCTCTGACCCGCCGGACGTGACCGCATGCGGCTGGGGCGCGGGCGGAATGCGCACGTCGAAGCCGTCCACCTGAGCCGCGATCTGGGGGAATTCAGCGACCGTGAGTTCATCGCTGTCGCACAGCACGACGGCGCGAAACAGCGCGTTCTCGAGTTGCCGGACATTGCCGGGCCAGTCGTAGCGCTGCAGTAACGCGGCGGCTTCGGCGGCCAGCCCCCTGATGCGCTTGCCCTCCTCGGCCGCAAACCGGGCCACGAAGGATTTGGCGAGGTCTGGAATGTCCTCGCGGCGCGAGCGCAGCGCCGGCAGCATGATCGGAAAGACGTTGAGGCGATAGTAGAGGTCCTCGCGGAAACGGCCCTGCTTGACCTGATCGAGCAGGCTCTTGTTGGTCGCCGAGATCAGGCGGATATCGACCCTTACGGATTTGCGCCCGCCCACGGGATCGACTTCACCTTCCTGGATGGCGCGCAAAAGCTTGACCTGCGC
>JAPLOW010000244.1 GCA_026400555.1 Hyphomicrobiales bacterium | reverse complement strand
GCGGGGGGGCGAAGCCCGTCATGGGTCGCTCCGATCATGAGGCACGGCGTCGTGATCGCGGCATAATCGGCCGACATGTCGAGGTGCGCGAACATCCGGTAAATCGCCGCAAAGCTGCGTGGATCATTGGCCAGCCAGCGGGCCCGTGCAGCAAGGAAGGCCTGCTCGTCATGCCGCAGCGCCTCGGGGAGAATGTTCGGAATGGATGTTGGAGCCAGCGTCCGCAGCCCGTCCGTTTCGATGCGTCCGGCATGGGCGAGGACAGCGTCACGCCGCTCGACCGGGCATTGCGTGACGGGTGAGAAGCCAATGATGCAGGCAACGGCATCCGGCCGCCTGAGGGCGTGTCGCATCGCCACGGCCGTCCCCACCGCCATGCCGACCAGGGCGACGGGTTCGCCGATGCCGGCATGACGCGCCAAGGCGTCGATGTCGTCGGCGAGGACATCAAGTTCAAGCCGGCCGGACGTTTTTTCCGATAGGCCCGCGCCACGCTGATCATAGCGCAGGACGCGGTGTGTCCGCGCCAGAAGCGGCGCCACCGCGTCCCAGCTATTGAGGGTGCCGCCCATTTCATGCACGAGGATGACCGGCTTGCCCTGACCGGACACCTCATAGCGCAGCACCGCTCCGTTTACTTCGACCCATTTCATGGCTTCCTCCCGCCTTTTGCGGAGCAGACTACTACCGTCTCAGCCGCCCCGGCGATGCTCGGATGCGAAAGCTGCTGTGCCCCTTGGGCTCATGCTGGGCCGTCCGGCGCGTCCTAACATCCGGTCCAGCGTCGAAGCCGGCGGTCGCAACGCCAAGTGGGAAGGCAAAGCAGCTTGAATGGACCACCCCCCGTGCTGGGTCAGACACCGGACGAGGACATCGACCGCCTCGATGATGAGGCGTTCCGTCTGGTCGTGAGGCGCTGGATCGAGGCAAACTATCCGCCGGAGATCCGCAATCCGCCCAAGCGCCTTCATTGGGCGCAGAACCGCCCCTGGTTCATGAGGCTCGCCAAGAAGGGCTGGCTTGCACCGGGCTGGCCGCGCGAGCACGGCGGCATGGGGCTGTCGCCTGCAAGGCAGCTCATCATGGTCGAGGAACAGGAGCGCTACGGTTGCGCCCGGATCAGCGACTTTGGCATCATCATGCTGGGGCCCTTACTGTTGGCGCATGGCACGCAGGCCCAGCGCGACCGGTTCCTGCCGCCGATCCTGACCGGCGAGCACATCTGGGCTCAGGGCTACTCGGAGCCCGAGGCCGGTTCCGACCTCGCCTCACTGCGCTGCGAGGCCATAGCTGACGGCGACGACTACGTGGTCAACGGCCAGAAGACCTGGACGACGCTCGGCATGGACGCGAACTGGATGTTCATGCTCGTGCGTACCGACAAGGCGGCCCGCAAGCAGGAGGGTATCTCCTTTCTGCTCGTCGACCTGAAGTCGCGGGGGGTGACGGTCCGACCGATCATCAATCTCGACCTGCACGATGAATTCTGTGAGGTTTTCTTCGACAATGTCCGTGTGCCGCGGACCAATCTGGTAGGAGAGCCCAACAAGGGCTGGAGCATCGCCAAGTCGCTGCTTGGCTTTGAGCGGATCTTCCTCGGTTCGCCGCGACAGGCGGAGCATGCGCTGTCCCGCCTCGCGTTGTTGGCCGACCGTCTCCGGCTCCGCGGCGATCCGCTTTTCGAGGATCGGTTCGCGGGCCTGGCACTTGATCTTGAAGACTTGAAATCTCTGCACGCGCGCTTTGCCGATCAGGTCCGCCGCGGCGAAACACTCGGTCCTGATGTCTCGATGCTGAAGGTCATCCAGACCGAGCTTTACCAGTCGATCACCGGATTGATGATGGAGGTTTCGGGCGGCCATGCTGGCCTGCTCGACCCTGCCGATGGGGAGGGCGGACTGAACATGGCAAGCCTCTACCTGCAGTCACGCCCGGCCAGCATCTATGGCGGATCGAACGAAATCCAGCGCGACATTCTCGCCAAGGCTGTGCTGGACCTGCCTTGACGCCTCGGCCCCTCAGCCCCGTTCGTTAATTGTCGGCCCCGGGCGGCTGAACACATCGGCCAGCGTCGCATAACTCGAGCCGCCAAGCCGCGCCACCGGGTTGAGCAGGTTCGGCTGAACGCGACCGCCAGCCCAGATCGCCGGATCGACGTGAATGTGGACGATCTCACCGATCACCAACGTTGAACTGCCGACGCTGACGAACTGCCGCACCTCGCATTCCAGGTGCGCCTTCGCCATGGCGACACGCGGCGGTCTGACCCTTGCCGACGGCGCAGATCGGAGGCCGGCATATTGGAACTCGTCGACCGATGGGGCCACGGCCGCGGACGAGGCGACCAGCGCGTCGACCAGCGCCTGATCCGCGATGTTGGCAACGAACTGGCCGGTTTCGCGTGCATTGACCACGCTGTCCTTTGTGGCTGAGGCGGCGCTGTACAACAGATGCGGCGGCTCGGTGGATGCAACCGTGAAAAACGAATATGGCGCGAGATTCGGCACGCCTGCGGCCGATATGGTCGAGATCCAGCCGATGACGCGCGGGATCACAAGCCCGGTCAGCAGGAAGTTCATCTGCGCCGTGTCGAATGCAGAGGGTGGCACTTCGAGCGGTGCGGCGAGCGTGTCGGGGAAATCCATTTTGGCGGCCCTCCTCAGGCCACTTCCAGCCACTGCCGGCGAATGCCCGGATCAGCCTCGAAGGCTTGCGGCGTGCCGGTGAACACGATCTGGCCATGCCCCATGACAAGAACCGTGTCTGTTACCTTCATCGCCATGCTGAGCTTCTGTTCCATCAGAATGACCGCCAGCCCGCGCCGTTTCATTTCCAGGATCGTCTCGCCGACCACATCGACAATTTTGGGGGCGAGCCCCTCGGTCGGTTCATCGATCAGGATCGCGCAGGGATTGCCGAGCAGCGTCCGGAACATGGTGAGCATTTGTTGTTCGCCGCCGGAGAGGAAGCCGGCACGGATGTTGCGGCGCTCCCGCAGGCGCGGGAACAGGTCGTAAAGCTCGTCCATGGTCCACCGTGCAGCGCCCGGCTTGGCGGGCTTCTGGCCCAGGACGAGGTTTTCCTCGACGGTCAGCGTGGTGAAGATGAGGCGTTCTTCTGGCACATAGCCCAGGCCCGCGTGCGCGATGTCGTGGCTTTCGCGTCCGGCCAGATTGACGCCATCCAGCTGGACCTGACCATGAAGCGGCGGCAGCAGGCCCATCACTGCCTTACACGTGGTGGAGCGGCCCGAACCATTGCGGCCGAGGATCGTCGCGATCTGGCCGCCCACGATCTCGAAGCTGACGCCGCGGAGCACATGGATGTTGCCGTAAGCGGCGTGAAGGTCCCGCACACAGAGCATCAATGGACGTTCCCCCCGAGATAGGCGTCCTGGACGCGCGTATCATCGCGGATTGCGGCGGGCGTTCCGGTCGCCAGGATCTGCCCCTGAGACAGCACCGAGATCGTGTCGGCCAAGCCGAACACCACGTCCATGTCGTGTTCGACCATCAACAGTGTGCGGCCCTGCGTCATGCGGCCAATGAATGCCACCATGTTCGCAGCCTCGGCGCGTGACATGCCGGACGTTGGCTCGTCGAGCAGGATGAGGTCCGGCCCTGTCGCCACGGTCATGCAGATCTCCAGCGCCCGCTGCTCGGAGTAGGCCAGGGTGCTGGCTTGACGGTCTGCCAGGCTGGTCAGTTGCGCATAGGCGATGAGTTCGCGGGTCTGCTCGGCGATGTCACGCCAGACCCGCCCCGTGCGGAGAAACGACCAGCGCTTCCCGTAACGGCTCATGACGGCCATGTAGATGTTCTCGTAAAGCGACATGCCGCCGAAGACCTGCGTGATCTGGAAGGAGCGCGACAGGCCCATGCGGTTGAGTTGATGCGCCGGCATCCCGTCGATGCGCCGCTCGCCCAGGCGGATCACCCCGCTGCTCGGCGCGAAACGGCCCGAGACGAGATTGAATAAGGTCGATTTGCCGGCGCCGTTGGGGCCGATCAAGGCCCGCTTCTCGCCGCGGTTCAACTGAAGGTTGATGCCCGCCAGCACCTCGATGGGCCCGAAGCGCTTGGCCACGTTCTCAAGCACGAGCACGGGTCCCTGTCCGGAAGCGGGAGCGGTCATACGCCTGGCCCCGGCTTGCCGGCGATCGCATCCGCCAGCGTCGAGACATTGCGGCTTGCGGTGCCGGCCGTATCGCGCAGCAGGACTGCGCCAAGGCCGAACAGAAGGGCAATGCCGCCGAGCGTCAATGGCGAGGCTGGTGACCAACTGACCCAGAAGACCCTGACCGGCGGCCAGGCGACCCCGCTCGACCGTGCGAGTGCCCCATAAGATGGTTGAACGACGGCCCCGATCAACTCAATGGTCATGATCGCGCCGATCGTCACCACGAGCCATCCTAGAGCGAAGCGCCCCAGCAGATCCCATCGCACCGGCGCTCCGCTCCGCAGCCGCCGCACGGCATCCACACCAAGGCCACTGATGCCTCGCGGCGCGTAGACGACAATGACCATGAACAGCAGCCCCATGTAGAGCAGCCAGTAGTAAGTCAGGTTCGCGACATAGTATCCGAACAGCGTCGTCAGCGTTGCGCCCACGACCGGACCGAGAAAGACGCCCGCCCCGCCGATCACCGTGTTGATCAGCACCGTCGTCGAGTAGGCGCCCTCATACAGCGCGACATTGGTGGACTCGTTGGTGAAGGCCAGCAGCCCGCCAGCCATTCCCGACACGCCGGCCGAGATCGCAAACACCAGCGTCTTCAAGGCGTGGGTGTCATATCCCAGGAAGCGCACCCGCTCTTCCTGCTCGCGGATGCCGCGGATCACGGTGCCCAGCGGACTTCTTTGCAGGAACCACAGCAGCAGGATTCCGATGATCGTCCACGCGAGGGTGAAGTAGTAGACGTCGAGCAGCTTCTGGAACCCGATCGGCCCCCACGCCATGCGGATCGAGGTGATGCCGGCCTCGCCGCCGAACATCGAGTCCCAGCGCTGGACGATCGCCCGCACCAGTTCGGTGATCGCAACGGTGATCATGGCGAAATAGACGCCCGTGCGGATGGTCGCAAACCAGCCCGCGACAAGTCCCATCAGGAAACTGGCTGCGCCGCCGGCCAGTGGCAGCAGCGGCGTCGGAAAGGACGAGCCGCCCTCGATCGCCGCCATCGTCATGATCGTGCAGGAGGCGCCGAAGGCGAAGTAGGTCGCGTGCCCAAACGAGATCAGCCCCGCCTGTCCCCACAGCAGGTTGTAGCCCATCGCGTACAACGCCGCGATGCAGACCATCACCATCGCATTCAGAAAAGCCATGTCAGCGAAACGCGGAAGCCCAATGAGCGCTCCGAGGACGAGCGCGATCGGCAGGATGCGCACCACCGTGACGCGGGCAGAGGATCGCGGGCTCTGTTCCTGGGGCGGCATAGGATCAGGCCCGATTGCCGGCAAAGCCGGCAGGCCGCCATAGCAGCACAAAAAGCATCAGCGCGTAGGGCAGCACGCCGGCGATCGAGGAGAACTGGACCGCCTCCAGTCCAGGCAGTGCGAGGCCGCTCAGCCCGAGTGCCCGGAACAGGTCGCCGAAGGTCGATTCGATCCCCACCGCAAAGCTGGTCATCACGCCGATCAGAAGCGACGCCGCCAGCGCCCCGTTGAGGGAGCCGAGGCCGCCGATCACCACGACGACAAAGACTATGGAGCCAAGCTCGTGGGCCATTGCGGGGCTGGTGGGATAGTACATGCCGGCCACCGCACCAGCCAGGCCCGCAAGGGCCGACCCGACCGCGAACAGGCCGCTGAAGACGATCGGCACGTTGTGCCCAAGCGCCGAGACCATCTGCGGCCGCTCGACGGCGGCGCGCACGATCAGCCCGATGCGCGTGAACCGCAGGGCGGCAAAGGTCCCGAAGAACATGACCAGCGCGGTCGCCCCCATCAGCAGACGGAAAAATGGAAACTGCGAATTGCCGATGGTAAAGGCCGTGAATCGCAATTCGTCCGGCACCCGATAGGCGACGGGTGTCGGCCCGAACAGTAGCTTCACGACCTCCTCGATCATGAAAAACAGCCCGTAGGTCAGGAGCAGTTCCTGGGTGTGGCCAAAGCTGCGCACCTTCCGCAGCAACAGCCGCTCCGAGAACAGGCCGACAAGGCCCACCGCAAGTGTCGCGACAACAAGCCCGCCCCAGAACCCGACATAACGCCCCGACAGGAATGCGGCGTAGGCGCCGAGCATGTAGAACGATGCGTGCGCGAAGTTCAGCACGCCCATCATCCCGAACACCAGCGTCAGACCGGCCGAGACCATGAAGACGAGGAGCCCGTACACGAGTCCGTTCAGCAGGGCGACAAGAAACGCATCCATGCGGGTAAGGTATCCTTGCCGGGGTCAAAGCGTAAAAAGGCCACCCGGCGCGTGCGCGCCGGGGTTCCGGATGTCATTGCGGAGGCGTCACTTCGGACGCTGCATCTGACAGCTTCCGTCCGCCGCGACCTCTGTTTCGGCTGCGGTCAGGACTTTCACCGGCTTCAGACCCATGTCCGTGCCGTCCAGTTTGAACTTGGCTTCGGTGGAAACCTCGCCAACGACAAGCGGCAGGCGCAGCTGGTGGTCCTCGGCGCGGATGCTGACCTCGCCGTGCACCCATGGCGCCGTGGTCTTTTCCAGCGCAAGCGCTACCGCCGTCGCGTTCAGCATGTCCTTCTCAGGCACCGCTGCAATGGCGCGGGACAGGAGCCGGATAGCCATGACGGCGTTGTTGCCGGCGCTGACCGGGTTCGCCCCCGTCTTCTCATTGAACTTCTTGAGATAGACCTCTCCTTCCGCGCCGCCCGCCTCGGCGACGAAGGGGGTGGCGACATATGAGCCGATCGCAGCCTTGCCCGCCGAGGCGATGTTGCCCTTTTCGTCAAGGAACACGGTGGCGAATTTTGCCTTGAGATTGGCGGATGCGACCGACTGCATCAGCAGAAGCAGATCGCGTGCCCAATTGCCGGTGACGACAGTCTCTGCGCCGGATTCGCGGATCCTCTCCACATAAGGCGAGAAGTCCTGGATCTTGCTGACGTCGTGCAACACCGAGCCGACAACCTGATACTTGAAAGGCGCGGCGTTTTCCTTGACAGCCGCGTCCATTTCGCGGCCCCAGCTGTAATCCTGGTTGATCGCGAACACCTTGGTGCCAAGCCGGTTGTTCTCCGAGAGCGCCTTGACCAGCGCCTTGACGCGCATGTCGGCGTTGGTCGAGGTTCGGAAGGCGTAGAAGTGGCAATCCTTCTTCGTCAGCTGCGCGGCTTCGGCTCCCATCATGATGAGGAGCACAGGATTGTCCGGGTTGCGCTCGTTCCAGCGCTTCACATCGGCGGAGATCGCTGCCGCAACGGCGGAACCGCCACCCTGGAGGATAATTTTCGCGCCGCCTGAAATGGCCTGCCGCACGCGGTCTGTGCCGCCCTGCGTTGTGCCGCCGTCATCGAGAATGCGGGGAGCGATCTTCTTGCCGTGGACGCCGCCGGCATCGTTGACCTCGCTGAAGGCGAAGTCGACGCCATTCTTGAACAGCTCGCCGGTGCCGGCCGTCGGCCCTGTCATCGGCAAGATGACGTCGATTTGAGTCTGGGCCATGGCTGACCCGATCAACATGGCGGAAGCGAGCGTGCCCGCGGCCGAAATGCCCACAGTGTTCAGGATCGATTTCAGTCTCATGTGCTTTCCTCCCGGGGAAATGCTGGTGGTCCGGTTCGGCATCACGTGCCGATTGCGGCCGATGGCCAACGCCTTGAACGACGTTTTCTGTTGTCGGCGGGACATGCTGCGGCCAAGCTTGGGCACACCCCGACGGATCCTGTCAGTGCGCAATCTTGTGCGGCGATGCATGGGAACAGCAATGCGCCGGTTTCATACAGCAACTGTGCTTGAACGGCATTAATCATGGCCGGGCCGGGGTCAGAAGCCGAATGGGCCGACCGTCGAGCCACGCCGTGACGTCTTCAACCACGCCGCTGAAATAGGCGCGATAGCTGTTCTGCGTAACATAGCCGAGATGGGGCGTGGCGACCACGTTCTCGAGTGTCCGGAACGGATGGTCCGGCGGCAGCGGCTCCTGGCCGAAGACATCGAGGCCTGCACCGCCGATCCGCCCGGCTGTCAAGGCATCGATCAGAGCCGGCTCGTCGATGATCGGCCCGCGTGAAGTGTTCAGCAGCAGCGCGTCGCGCTTCATAAGTCCAAGCTCGCGCGCACCGATCAGCCCATGGGTCTCGCGGTTTAGCGGTATGTGGATCGAGACCGCATCGCTTTGCGACAGCAGCGTTTCGAGGTCCGGCGCAAAGCCGAGGCCGAGGCCGGCCGACCGCTCGGGCGTGTTGTTGCGGCTCCAGCCGAGCACGTTCATGCCGAAGGCCTTGCCGTAGGCGGCCACGCGCGAGCCCAGCGTGCCAAGCCCGATGATGCCGAGCGTCAGGCCCCGAAGGTCCCGCCCGACAGTCAGTTGCCAATGGCCGCCGGCGCGGAAATTGGCAAACTCGCGCGGGATATGCCGGACGAGGGCCAAGAGCAGACCCCAGGTGAGTTCCGCGGTTGAGCCAGCGAAGCCATCGGTGCCACAGACCGTGATGCCGTCCCGATGAGCGGCCTCAAGGTCAATGGACGCATTGCGCATTCCGGTGGTGATGAGAAGCCTCAGGTTCGGTAGCTGCGCGAGGCGGTCTGCATCGAATGGCGTCCGCTCCCGCATCGCGACCACGATCTCAAACGGGGCGAGTCGTTTCATCAGCGGCACTGCTGCGTCCAAATGGTCGCTGAATACGCTGAAACTGACACGGTCTTGCAGCGGCGCAAAATCGGCCTGGGA
Organism: Hyphomicrobiales bacterium; assembly: GCA_026400555.1. Classification (GTDB taxonomy): domain Bacteria; phylum Pseudomonadota; class Alphaproteobacteria; order Rhizobiales; family Beijerinckiaceae; genus Allobosea. The sequence continues at coordinate 3,273 of JAPLOW010000244.1, read as the reverse complement.
GAGGGCTGTCCCCTGGTAATCGTCGAGAATAGCGCAGTGGAGCATACCTCAGCGCCCCCTGAAGACAGGTTTGCGCTTCTCGACGAAGGCGAGTTGCGCCTCTTTGGTGTCCTCCGTATGCGAGAGGTCTACCGTCACCGACTGTTCGAAGCGGTACGCGTCCCTGTACGGCATTTCTTCCACCACATTGAACGCCCGCTTCACCCAGCGCACGGCAATCGGGCTCTTCGCGGCGATCTCGCGGGCGATGGTCATGGCCTCATCCAACAGCTTGTCGCGTGGTACGCAGGCCGAGATGACGCCAAGGCGATAGAGTTCCTGAGCCGGGATCTTGCGTGCTGTGAAGTACATGTAGCGCGCCATCGACCGGCTGAAGTGTTCCATCAGGAGCTTCGAGCCGCCGGCAAGACCTACGTCCAGTTCCGGCATCTGCACCCACGTGTCGTCGCTGGCGATCATGATGTCGCAGGACATCATCAGTGCGAAGCCCGCGCCGATGGCCGGGCCGTTTGCAGCGGCGATCACGGGCTTGGCGCAGTCCGAGACGGCATAGAAAAACTCGCGTGTGAGTCGGTTGTGTTTCAGGTAGTCCCCCGGTTCCTTGACGATGCCGCGACGTTCCTTCACGTCCGCGCCTGCAGAGAACACCTTGCCGGACGCAGTGAGGATCACGACAGCCACATCATCGCGGTCGCTCAGCGCATCGAAGAGCTGGATCAGTTCCTCCCGCATGCCGCGCGCTTGGGCATGCACCGGCGGATTGTTGAGCTTCACGACGGCGATCCTGTCCGCGACGTCGAGTGTCAGGAAGTTCAGGTTCATCGTGCCGTCTCGGTTATGGCTAGGGAAGGGCTGGTCAATTCAGTGTGCGGCTGCGGCCACATGCGCGCCGCCAAGATAGCGGCTTGAGATCGCCTCACGGTCCATAAGCGTATCGGCCCTGCCTTCGAGGCTAATGACGCCGTTCTCGAGGATATATCCGTATGCGGCATGCCGGAGCGCCAGCGCGACGTTCTGCTCGACCACAAGGATCGCGAGGCGCCGGTCCTGGTTGATCCGGCCGAGGATGTCGAAGATTTCCCGCGCGATCAGCGGCGCCAGGCCTAGGGATGCCTCGTCCACGAGCAGCAGGCGCGGGTCGCCGACCAGCGCCCGGCCGATTGCTAGCATCTGTTGCTCGCCGCCCGAAAGATACCCGGCGGCCGTGCCCCGGCGCGCCGCCAACTGCGGGAAATAGGCATAGATGTCATCAAAGCCGCGCTGCGTGCGCGGCGCGCGGCCGTCCAGCGCAAAGGTTGCGGTTGCAAGGTTGTCCTCAACGCTCATGCTGGGAAAGACGCAACGGCCTTCCCGGACATGCAGCATCCCCTTGCGCGCCAGACGGTGCGAGGGGATGCCCGCGATGTCTTCGCCGAAGAAACGGACCGACCCTGCGGTGATCGCTCCGTTCTCGAAGGGCAACAGCCCGGAGATCGCCTTCAGCATGGTGGACTTGCCGGCGCCATTGGCGCCGAGCAGGACCACGAAACCGCCGTCAGGCACGGTGAGCGACGCCTCTGACAGCGCCTGCACGGCGCCGCCATAGGCCACGCTCAAGTCCTTGATCTCCAGGGCTGCGGTCATGGCCTCAGTCGCCCCGCTGCCATTTTGATGCGGACTGCACTGTGAACTGCCCGTTTGGCCAGGAATACCGGTAGATCACGCCGTAGGGGATGCGGTTCTTGTCGAATGAGACAGGCACGCCGAAGATGCCGCCTGAATCCCAGTCCTTCAGTCCGTTAACCTCGGCAATCAGGTTGTCGCCGTTGAGCGGCTTGCCCTTGTCGATAGCGCGGCCGATGGCCTCCTTGAGGATGAGCGCCGTCGCCCAGCTCTGCATGTAGCCGACGTTCGCGTAGCCGGTATAGGGCTTGGCCGTCCACGTGCGCATGTAGCCGTCGATGGTTTTCAGCATCGGCTCGGTGCGGTCCTTCAGCACCAATTCGACCGAAACCGCGCCAAGAAAGCCGTCGACCGCCTGCCCGACGCCGGACACGACCTCAGGATGCGAGCCATAGAGCGTGCCCATGAACTGGCCCTTGACGCCATACTCCCGGGCGAGCTTCACGATTTCCGGCCAGATATTGCCTGCATAGCCGTGGAAGATGATGAAGTCCGGCGCTGCGTTGCGCAGCTTGATCGCATGCGCTGTAACATCGACGCCGGTGAACTTGGTCTCTTCCTCGAGCACAATGTTGATGTCGAGCGCCTTCGCCATCGTCCGCGCGTTTTCGAGGATGTCGCGGCCGAACTCTGACGCGCTGTACACCAGAGCAACCTTGGGCGTTCCGCCCTTGTGGTTCTCTTTCATGTGCTTGAACAGGAGCCCCACCATGTCGGAGTAGGTTGGACCGACCAGGAAGTGATACTTGTACTTGGCCACGTCGATCAGGTCCGACGCTGCCCCCGTGCTTGACATCAGCACCTTGTAGCGCTCGTTGTTCTCCGGCGAGATGGCGCGCACAAACGGCGTGCCGTCCCCGCCGGCGAAGACGAGGCCGCTGTCAGCCGCCGCTTTCTTGAAACCGGCGACGCCGAGCTCGACCTTGTACTCGTCGTCATAGAACGAAATGTCGATTTTGCGGCCCTTCACGCCGCCATTCTTGTTGATGTAGTCGACTGCATGCTGCCAGCCGACCTGCTGAGCCTGCCCCGTCACGGCAAATGGGCCTGACAGTGGCAGCGGAATCGAGAACTTGAGGTCCTGCGCCAGGGCCGGCGCGGCCAGAAGCGTGCCGGAGACGAGCGCCGTCGTCAGGCCAAGCGACAGTTTCAGAGGGTTGAAATGCAAGGTCATCGTTGAAGTCCTCCACTACGTTGTGTGGCCATGTTGGCGTCATGGCTCACGCTTCAGGTTTCGAATCAAAGGTTTCCGCTTTGCCGAAGGCGCGTTCGATCAGTCCTACCAGTCCGCGCGGTTCGAAGAGCAGGAAGCCGACAATCAGCGCGCCAAAAATGATCTCGCGCAGCGGCACGATGACGACCGCGAGGTTCGCGCCGCCACTGGCCACGCGCAGCACGAACTGCAGGATTTCGGGCATCAGCGTCATGAACACCGCTCCCAGGATTGAGCCCAGGATCGACGCGCGACCGCCAACCACTACGGCGGCGAGGAAAAAGACCGAGACGATGAGCGTGAACTGGTCAGGCGTGACAATGCGCAGGAAGGCTGCCCCCAGGGCCCCCGCCACTCCGGCATAGGCGGCGCCTAGGCCGAAGGCTAACAGCTTTGTC
>JAPLOW010000196.1 GCA_026400555.1 Hyphomicrobiales bacterium | reverse complement strand
ATCCTGCATCCGATGTTGATCGCGGAAAGCGAACGCATGGGACAGGACGACGCCGCGCAGTCACGTGCGCTCGTCGACTTCATTATCGATGCCTTGAAGATTTGAGTGCAGGACAAGCCCATGTCGAGATCATCCATCACCACCGCCGCTCTGGCCCTGTTGCTGGCGGCTGGCGCGGGCGCCTGTACCGAGAGCAAGGGCAAGGCCGACAAGCCCGCAGAGGCGCGCGCGGTGATTGTCCAGACAGTTGTGTTCGAGCCGCGCAGTCCAAGCAGGACCCTTGTCGGCACCGTCCGGCCGCGCATCGAGAGTGATCTCGGCTTCAGGATCGGCGGCAAGGTGGCGGCAAGGCTTGTCCAGACCGGTGAACGCGTCAGGGCCGGCCAGATTCTGGCCCAGCTTGATGCGGTCGATCTTGGTCTTCAGCGCGAGCAGGCCGAAGCTGAGGTCACCGCCGCGCGCGCCTCGCTTGCCCAGGCCGATGCCGAGGACAAGCGCATCGCCACGCTGCGGCGCGAGGGCTGGAGCACTGCCTCGGCCTTTGACCGCCAGCGCGCCGCAGTCGAGGAAGCGCGCAGCCGCCTGTCGCGAGCCGAGCGCACCCTGAGCCTTTCGAGCAACAGCCTGGACTATGCTGCGCTTCGTGCCGACGCGGACGGCGTAATCACCGCTGCCCTGATCGAGCCCGGGCAGGTCGTTGCCCAGGGACAAACGGCCTTCCGGCTGGCGCGCCTCGACAGCCGCGAGGCTGTCGTCTCGGTTCCCGAAGCGCTGATTGACCGCGTGCGCTCCGCCAGGGCGTCGGTCGCGCTGTGGTCGGAGCCGGGCAAGACCTTCAACGCCACGTTGCGCGAAATGTCGCCCTCGGCGGACCCGGCGACCCGGACCTATCAGGCCCGCTTCACCATCGACAACCCGCCCACCGACCTTGAGTTTGGTCTGACCGCAACCGTCACGGTTTCTGACCGGGAGAATGAACAGGTGGCCAGGCTGCCGCTGTCATCCCTGTTCAACCAGGGCACCGGACCGTCCGTTTACGTGGTCAATCCGGCGGATGGTGCGCTCACGCTGAAACCGGTTGATGTGCTGGGTTACGAGGCGCGCGACGTGCTGATCCGCGGCGGCATCGCGGCGGGCGAGCAGGTTGTCACGCTCGGCGTGCAGAAGCTTGATATCAGCCAGAAGGTGCGCATCGTCGCACCAACCCACTGAGCGGGGAGCTGCCGCCATGTCGGGTTTGAACCTCTCCGCCTGGGCTGTCCGCCACCGGGCCCTGATGCTGTATCTGATGATCGCGCTCGGCTTTGCCGGCGCGGCGTCGTACATGCAGTTGGGCCGCGCGGAGGATCCGAACTTCACCATCAAGGTGGCAGTGATCACAGCCGTCTGGCCAGGCGCCACCGCCCAGGAAATGCAGTCGCAGGTCTCTGACAGGATCGAGAAGAAGCTGCAGGAACTACCCTATTTTGAGCGCGTCCAGACCTATTCAAAGCCCGGCTTCATGGCGGCCCAGATCGTCTTCCGGGACAACACGCGCTCCCACCTGATGCCGGAGCTGTTCTACCAGATCCGCAAGAAGCTGAACGATCTCAGGCCCGAACTGCCCTTTTCGCTGATCGGGCCGAACGTCAACGACGAGTATGGCGACGTTGACGCCGTGCTTTACATGGTCAGGGCCGATGCGGCCGATTTCGCCCAGATCAAGCGCATCGCTGAAGGACTCAAATCCGAACTCCTGCGCGTGCCGAACGTCACCAAGGTCAACATCTATGGCGCGCAGGACGAGCGGATCTTCGTCGAGTTCAGCCATGCCAAGCTGGCGACCCTCGGCATTCCCGCGCAGTCACTGTTCGACAGCCTGGCGCGCCAGAATCTGGTGACGCCCGCCGGCGTGATCGAAACCAATTCGCAGCGCGTCGCCCTGCGCGTCACCGGCGCCCTGGCCGGTGAGAAGGCCGTGGCGGAAACCCCCGTCGAGGCTGGCGGGCGCACCTTCCGGCTTGGCGACGTCGCCACCATCACGCGCGGCTTCGAGGATCCCGCCCGCTTCCTCGTCAGGGCCGGCGGCCAGCCGGCGCTCGCGGTGGGCGTGGTCATGCAGCGCGGATCGAACATCCTCACCGTCGGCGAGTCCGTCGACAAGGTCGTCGATCGCTTCGAGAAGGAGCAGCCGGTCGGCGTCGAGATCCTGCACGTAGCCGATCAGCCGAAGGTGGTCGAAAAGGCCGTCAGCCAGTTCGTGATGACCTTCATCGAGGCGCTCGCCATCGTGCTGGCCGTCAGCTTCCTCTCGCTCGGCTGGCGCACCGGAATTGTCGTGGCCATGTCGGTGCCCCTGGTGCTGGCCATCGTCTTCACCATCATGCTGATCATCGGCATCGACCTGCACCGCATCTCGCTCGGGGCACTCATCATCGCCCTTGGCCTTCTGGTCGATGACGCCATCATTGCGCTGGAGATGATGGTGGTGCGCATGGAGCAGGGCTGGGAGCGCACCAAGGCTGCGGCGGCCGCCTGGAACTCGACCGCATTTCCAATGCTGACGGGCACGCTGGTGACTGCGGCCGGCTTTGTCCCGATCGGCTTCGCCAATTCCGGCGTCGGCGAATACACCGGCTCGATCTTCTGGGTCGTCGCGATTGCGCTGCTGGCCTCGTGGATCGTGGCGGTGACCTTCATTCCCTATCTCGGCGTCAAGCTGCTGCCGGACTTTGCCGCGATCGCCGCCCGCAAGGGGATCCATCACGCCCATGAACACGCCATCTACGAAACCCGCACCTACAATGTGCTGCGGGCGATCATCCAGTGGTGCGTCACCAACCGCATCAAGGTTGTGCTGGCCACCATCGGCGTGTTCGGCCTCGCCGTTTACGGCTTTGGCAAGGTTCAGCAACAGTTCTTCCCGCTCTCCGAGCGCCCGGAACTGTTCTTCCAGATGCGCCTGCCGGAAGGAACGGCCATCCGCGCCACCAAGGCGACAGCCCTGAAGGCCGAAGCCATGCTCAAGGATGATCCCGGCATCGCGAGCTACTCGACCTATATCGGGCAGGGTTCGCCGCGCTTCTGGCTCGGCCTCAACCCGCAGCTGCCCAATGAGGCTTTTGCCGAGATTGTCGTGGTCGCCAGGGATGTGGTCACCCGCGAGGCGACCAAGGCGCGCATTGAAAAGGCGGTGGCTCAAGGCGCTCTGTCCGAAGCCCGCGTGCGCGTTGACCGCTTCAATTTCGGCCCGCCAGTCGGCTTCCCCGTCCAGTTCCGCGTGGTCGGGCCCGACCCGATGAAGGTGCGCGACTACGCCCGCGAGGTCCGCGACATCGCCCGGCAGAACAAGAGCCTGCTCGACCCCCATTTCGACTGGAACGAAATGACGCCGTCGGTGCGCCTTGAGGTCGACCAGGAGCGGGCCCGTGCGCTTGGCCTTGACCCGCAGTCGATCGCGCAGACCCTGCAGACGCTGTTGTCCGGCGTGACGGTCACGACAGTGCGCGACGGAACCGAGAAGGTCGATGTCGTCGCCCGCGCTGTCGCAACGGAACGCCTTGATCTTGGCCGCATTGGCGATCTGACTGTGCTCTCCCGCAATGGCGTGGCTGTCCCGCTGGCCCAGGTTGCTCGCATCGCGTTCGGACACGAGGAGCCGATCCTGTGGCGCCGCAACCGCGACATGGCCATCACCGTGCGCGGCGATGTGGCCGATGGAGTGCAGGCCCCGACCGTGACCAACGAGATCTGGCCGACGCTCGAGCCGGTCATGGACAGGATGCCGCCCGGCTACCGCATCGAGATCGGCGGCGCGATCGAGGAATCCGCCAAGGGCAATGCCTCGATCTTCGCGGTATTCCCGGTGATGATCCTGATCATGCTGACCCTGATCATGATCCAGGTGCAGAGCTTCCCGAAGCTCTTCCTCGTCTTTGCGTCCGCGCCACTGGGTGTCATCGGCGCGTCGCTGGCGCTGAATGTCTCCGGCATGCCCTTCGGCTTTGTTGCGCTTCTGGGCCTGATCGCCCTGTCGGGCATGGACATGCGCAACTCGCTGATCCTGGCCGATCAGGTCATGCATGATGTCAAGGCCGGCATGCCGATGAAGGACGCCATCGTCGAATCGGTGGTCCGGCGGGCCCGTCCGGTGATGCTGACAGCCATGGCCGCGATCCTCGCCATGATCCCGCTGGCGCGCTCGGCCTTCTGGGGTCCGATGGCCGTGACCATCATGGGCGGCCTGTTCGTGGCGACCTTCCTGACCCTGCTCTTCCTGCCGGCCCTCTATGCCGTCTGGTTCAGGAAGCAGATCAGGCGCGAGCACGCCACAGAAGCGGAAGCCGCCAGGGCAAGCCGCGACAAGGCGGCACAGGACGATCTGCCTTCGCCGGCCCTGCCGATGGCGGCGGAATAGGCGCAGCGACGGGTTCGGGCGATCAGGCCTGTGTGCGATCCCGTCAGCGGCGTGCCAGGGCCCTTGCCGCTGCAGCGCAGTATGCTATGAAGGACGTTATCAGCGGAAGAGATGGATGGCGCAAGCCT
>JAPLOW010000163.1:3511-20053 GCA_026400555.1 Hyphomicrobiales bacterium | reverse complement strand
GGGCGCTGATGCCGCTGAAACAGTCAGTCTTCGGTGGCGAACCGCCTATTTGCCAAGCAGCGCGGCATAGACGTCGAGCGTCTCGCTGACCATATGCGGCAGCGAGAAGGAGCGCTCGACATGACGCCTGGCCCTCAGCGCAAGCGCGTCGCGGGCGCTCGGCCTGAGCGCCAGAGCCTCGGTCAGCGCCTCCGCCAGAGCCGGGGCGTCTCCCGGCGGCACGCGCCATCCGGTCCGCTCGCCGGGCAGGCATTGCGGTGGGGCCAGCACGGTTTCGGGCACCGCGCCGAGGTCCGAGACCACGACCGGAACGCCCATAGCCTGCGCTTCCACTGCAACGCGCCCGAAGGCTTCCGGCTCGGTTGACGTGACGGTCGCGACCGAAGCCGCCAGAAAGGCGGCAGGCATGTCGGAGCAGTGGCCGACGCGGCGCATTCACGCACATAGTCGTTGCGCCCCTGGGCGTCGCCGGCAAGGACGAACACCACATCCTCTGTCGCGCCGCGCTGCTTCATCAGCCGCGCCGCCTCGATCAGCACCCGCTGCCCCTTCCAGCCGGTCAGCCGGCCGGCGAGCAGGACCACGCGCTGTTCCGGCTCGATGCCCCAGGCGGCGCGGAGTGCGCCGATTCGCTCCGGCTCGACCAGCGCGGGCTGGTAGGTGCTGAAATCCGTGCCACGGTGCACCACACGCACCCTGGACCGGGCGAACGGGTGCATGCGCGAGATCAGGTCCGCGGTGTAGTGCGAATTGGCAATCACCACGTCGCCGCGCGCCATCACCGAATTGTAGAGCACCTTCACCGAGGAAGCGCCGGCATAGGACCCGTGATAGGTGGTCACGAAGGGCAGTTTCATGGCCCGTGCCGCGGCGAGTGCGACCCAGGCCGGCGCCCGCGAGCGTGCATGGATCAGTTCGACATGCTCAGCGGCGCACAGCCGCGACAGTTTGCGGATGTTGCCGATCATGGCCAGCGGGTTCTTCGCGGCGGCAGGGAACGGCAGCCAGACGCCGCCTTTGGCCTGCAGTTCGCCGATGAGACGGCCCCCCTCGGTCGCCACCAGGGCGCGCGCGCCGACGGCAGCCAGGCCCGCCGCAATGTCGACCGTCGTGCGCTCGGCGCCGCCGGCATGCAGTTCAGGGATGATCTGGAGGATCGTCCGCCCTGTCAGCGCATGAGAAGGGGGTTCGGCCAAGTGGGGATCAACTCCGGCTCTCAATTCTGGGGCAGGCAACGTGATCAAGGCTGACAATCGACATGATATGGATCAATCAGGTTGTGACGGAAATTGGTGAACAAAATGGACAAGGCCACCCCCGACTTCATCACGCGCGAGAATGCGCCGGGCGAGCGTAGGCTGGCGGTCATCGCCGGCAAAGGCGCGCGGTCGCCTGCCATCATCTGGCTCGGCGGCTTCCGTTCAGACATGCGCGCCACCAAGGCGGAGGCGCTGGCACGCTGGGCGGAGCGCGAGAACCGCCGGTTTGTCCGTTTCGACTACACGGCCCATGGTGAAAGCGAGGGAGACTTCTCCACGTCCACCATCTCGGTCTGGCTCGCTGATGCCATGGCGGTCATCGCTGCCCATGGTGCCCACGCGCCGCTGCTTGTTGGCTCGTCGATGGGCGGATGGCTGGCCCTTCTTGCGGCAAAAGCCATGCGGGCGCGCGGGCAGGCGGCGGGGGGCCTCGTGCTGATCGCGCCGGCGGTGGATTTCACCGAGGAGCTGATGTGGAGCCGGTTTCCTGCCGATGTGCAGGCCGCCATCATGCAAGGTGGCCAGTGGCTGCGGCCGTCCATTTACGCTCCGGAACCGTACCCAATCACCCGCGCGCTGATCGAGGACGGACGGCGCCATCTGCTCTTTGGCGCGCCGATCGAGCCCGGCTGCCCGGTCACGATCCTGCAGGGCATGCAGGACCCCGATGTGCCGTGGCAGCATGCGATGAAGCTGGTCGAACATCTTCCCGCGGACCAGGTGACGTTGACGCTGATCAAGGATGGAGATCACCGGCTGTCGCGCGATCAGGACATAGAACTGCTGATCACGGCGGTCACGGCCCTGCTGTGAAGCCGCGCGTCAGTGGACGCTGACCGTGACGAGCTGGTTCTCCCAGGCGTTGGCGGTCAGTTCGTCGCGCGAGTCGGCGATCATGATCGGCGTGCCATCGGCCCCCAGCAGCGCGTACAGGTCGATGCCCGATGGCAGATCGTCGATCTGCGGCACCAGCTTCTGCACCTCAGCGGCGCTCATCGGCCGCACATAGGCCACCTGACCCGTGCCGAGTGCGGCCAGATCGGTGAGATCGAAAGCGGGCTTGGTCTTGTCGGTTGCGTTCATGATGCACTCCTGATGCGCGGCGTTTCGTGGTGCAAGTCCGGGCTTGAAAAGGTCCAAGCTGCAAGTCCCGGGCCGATGCGCGATCAGTCGCGCGCGATGATGTCAATCTTGCGGATGATGCGTTCGGGCTCCGGCCGGGCCAGATCAACCGACAGCAAGCCGTTGGAGAGGTCGGCCCCGAGCACCTCCATCCCGTCCGCCAGCAGGAAGACCCGCTGGAACTGGCGCGCCGCGATGCCGCGGTGTATGTAGGCGCGCGACTTGTCCTCGACCTGCCGGCCGCGGATGATGAGCTGGTTCTCCTCGATCGTGATGTCGAGCTGGTCGCGGGTGAAGCCTGCCACCGCCAGCGTGATGCGCAGACGATCAGGTTCGTTCTCTGTCCGGTTCATCCGCTCGATGTTGTAGGGCGGGTAGCCGTCGCTCGTCGTCTTGGCGACGCGGTCGAGGGCTCGTTCGATTTCGTCAAAGCCGAGCAGGAACGGATTGGACAGGCTTGGATATCGTGTCATGTTCGAAGCCCGGATGGCACTTCGTTGCAAGGCACAGACCCGCCTCATGCAGCGCCCGTGACGGATCCTGACGACCCGCAACACAGATATGGGGGCCTTGCACCCCGGCAACAAGGGCAGTGCAAAGGGTTGCCGCCCAACGATTGTCACAGGCCGTGAAGAAGGAATGGTACCGCCACCCCGGCTTGAACGGGGGACCTCTAGATCCACAATCTAGCGCTCTAACCAACTGAGCTATGGCGGCACACGGGCCTCGCACTGATCACAATGCGGGCCGAACGTCTACGGCCATGTTCCCGGAAATGCAAGGCTCGCCGCCGACAAAGCGGCGACGCAGCCTCGGGCGCGCGAAACGGTCAGCCTCGCGCGCCGCTTGCGGTTTGCCGAGGCTCAGATCAACGCGGCTGCAGCGCCTTGCGGCTCTTCTCGGTGACGGTCTTGACGGTTGCCGAAAGCGCATCGGCGCTGCGGCGGATGGCGCGTGCCTGGATCACGACGACCTCCGAGGCGGAGGTCGAGCGGGCGCATTCTTCAAGCTCGCTCATGCCGCTCCTGAGTTCCGCGCAGGCATGGTCGAGCAAGGTTGTTTGGATGTCGCGGACCATGCGGGCGGCATTGACGACCTGGTTTGTGAAGACTTTGGCCAGATCGTTGTTGAAGTCCGGCAGAGCGGCCTTTCCGGCCAAGGCAGTGAAATCGAGACCGGGCATCTGGAACGCCGACAGGTTGAACCCGGGAACAGCAAGGGTGCTGATGTCAAAAGCGCCGGCGAAAGGGGAAGCCGACGGGGCGGTCTGTGGCTGCGCCTTTGGAGCAGGAACGGCCTTGGGCGCGGGAGCCTTGGGAGCAGCGGTCTTGACGGCCGCCGGCTTCACAGCGGCTGCGGCCTTGACGGTGACCGGCGCGGCGACAGGAGCTACTGGAGCGGCACTGGGCTTCGGCGACGTCGACTTGGCCTTCGCGGCTGTTGCAGGGGCCTTGGCGGGAGCGGTCCTGATTTTCGCGGCCTTCGGTGCCGGCGCGGCGGGCTTTACCGGCACAGTGGCAGTCGGAGACTCCGGCTTCGCTACGGCCGGGGCGCTGAAGGCAGGAGCCGGAGCGGGCGCTGCCTTTGCAGCGACCGGCGCGGGCTCGGCGGCTTTCGCGGGAACGGCAGCCACGGGCGACTTCACCGCGGATTCAGCGGGTGCAGCGCTTTTCGATTTTGACATGACGGGGGATCCTGTCTTGGGCGGGCCGGGTGTCTGAATGGAGCTGGTGCCGGCAGGGTGGGGCGACCCGCCCTGCCGGGACAGTTGGTCACTTCATCTTGGTTGCTGAGGTGGCAGCCTTCTGCATGGCGGCGCCGAACTCGGTAATCTGCTTCTGGAAGCTGGCCATCTGCGCCTTCATGAATTCAGCCTGATGCTGGAGCAGCTCGGCGGGGTCCTTCGCACGCACCATCTTCTGGGCGAGATCGAAAGCGGCGGCGACGTTCTGCTCGGCATAGGCCATCGCCTTCTGCGTCGTCTGCTCGGCGTTGGCGCGGGCGGATTCGGTCGACCCGTGAGCCGTTTCGACAGCCTTCTGGGCGGCGCCCATGAACCCGTCGAACGCCTTCTTGGCCTGCTCGACGCTCTTTTCGGCGAAGTCGCGCATTTCCAGCGGCACTTCGTAGGGAATCTTGGGATTGGCCATGGTCGTTGTCCTCGGTTGCATGATTGACGTCGTGCCGAATTGTCGGATCAGTTCGCCATGATCTCGCAGGCACGGATCAACAGCTGGCATCACCTCTTATTGTGCAGTGCAATATCATGCTGCAACGCAATATACAAGGGCAGCTTCTTGCCTGATTAACCGTCATTCCAATGAGGCGGAACGGCGGCGGATTCCCCAATGGATTCTGCCGGCTGACCGAGTATATTAAGGGTTCATTAATCATAATGGGCTGCGTTTGATCCCTCCTTCCGTTCCTGTTGATCCGATCTGGGCTGAGCTGCTGGCGCGCCTCGACCGCGATCCTGGCTTCAGCCTGTTCGCCAATCAGCGGGCTGCGCTGTTGCTCGTGCCGTCCGAGCCGGTCGGGATCATCGCGGGCAATGCCGCGGCCGATGCAATGATCCGCGCCGGCCTGTCGGCGGCCACGGTTGCGCGGCTTGACGTGCTGGCGAGCGGCCTCGCGCCGGTCAGCGGCGTGCGCCTCGAACGGCTTGAATTGCCGTGGACGGGCGGACCCGTGGTTCTGACAGCCGCCTGCCGTCGCGTCCGCCATGACGATGGCCGCACGCTTCTGGTGGTGGCGGCCCAGGCGCCGTCCGCCACGACCGCGCCGCCAGCCGTTGCCGCATCAACCGTGGAGGGCGGCCCCGCCGTCGCCCCTGAACCGGCTCCGGTTGCGCCGGCGCCCTTGCCGGACAAGGTACGCTTCCTGTGGGAAGTGACAGCCGACGGGCTTATCACCGCGGTGTCGCGCGAAGTGCTCGATGTCTTCGGCCATGAACTGGGCCGCGACATGATCGGTCGGCACTGGAGCGCGCTTTGCGGCGCACTGGTCCACGACCCGTCCGGAAGCGTGCAGGCGGCCTTCGAGGCCGGCAAGACCTGGAGCGGCCGGTCGACGCTCTGGCGCATTCCGGGCGGTGACCGGGCCTATCCGGTAACTCTGTCGGGATTGCCGCTCAGCGACGCCGCCCGCCGGGTCATCGGCTGGCGCGGCTTTGGCGTGATCGACACCCGCACGACAGAGCCGTTTCCCCTGTCCGTCCTCGATGCCGAACCGGACGAGGCGCCACCGGCCGAGGCCGCAGAGGCGCTGCCTGTCCAGCCACCGTCTAAGCCGGCGCGTGAGCCCGGCCCGGCGGAGCCGCACGAAGATGACAGCCCGGCAGCTGTCGATGCGGTCCCACCATCCGAGCCCGCGGCAGCGGCGACGCCGCCCGCCCTGGTGACCAACATCGTGCCGATCCGCCCGCATGATCCGCCGCCGCGTCTGTCGCGCAGCGAGCGCAATGCCTTCCGCGAGATCGCCAAGGCGCTCGGCGCGCGCATCGAGGGCGACGAGCTTCAATCGACTGATGAGCCTTCGGTTGCAGGAGAGCCTGCCCACGAAGCCAGGCCATCGCATCGCGAGGACACCGGAGCCCCCGCTCTGCCCGCATCCGGGCCGGTTCTGGTGGACCGCGTCATCCAGTTCGCGCCGCCCGCGCCGCCGCGCGATGACATGTATGTCGCCCTACTCGACAAGCTGCCGATCGGCGTGCTGGTGCTGCGTGCCGGCGCGATCAGCTACGCCAACCGGACCTTGCTCGATCTGCTGGATGTTGCGGGTCTTGATGATCTGAAGGCCTATGGCGTCGATCGCCTGTTCCATGGCGTTGCGCCCAGCGAGGGCGGCGGCGTCTTCACCCTGACCCGTCCCGATGGTGAGACCGAGCCGGTCGACGCGCGCCTGTCCGCCATCATGTGGCATGGCGAACCGGCCACGCTGATGTCGTTCCGGCGTGCGCTGGATCAGGGCAACGTGGCCCGCGTCGAAGCCCTCAAGCTCGACGTGGCGCGGGCGACGGAGAAGGTGCGCGAACTCACCGCCATTCTCGACACCGCGACCGACGGCGTCGCCACCTTCGACGAGCGCGGCCGCATCCTGTCGCTCAACCGCTCGGCGGAAGCCCTGTTCGGTTACGACCAGCGCGAGGTCACCGGTGAGAACTTCACGCTGTTGCTCGCGCCAGAAAGCCACATCACCGCTCTCGACTACCTCGACGGTCTCAAGGGCGGCGGTGTCGCGTCGCTGCTCAACGATGGCCGCGAGGTGCAGGGCCGGGTGCGCCAGGGTGGACGCATCCCGCTGTTCATGACCATGGGCCGCGTCGCCGATGGCGAGGACAAGATCTATTCCGCTGTGCTGCGCGACATGACGGCGTGGAAGCGCGCTGAGGCCGATCTGCTGGAGGCCAAGCGCCATGCCGAGCGGGCCAGCGCCCAGAAATCAGATGTGCTGGCCAAGATCAGCCATGAAATCCGTACGCCGCTGAACGCCATTCTCGGCTTCGCGGAGGTTATGAGCGAGGAGCGTTTTGGGCCAATCGGCAACGAGCGCTACAAGGAGTATCTCGGCGACATCCACCAGTCCGGCGGCTATCTCATCAGCCTGATCAATGACCTGCTCGATCTCGCCAAGATCGAAGCCGGCAAGATGGATCTGAACTTCACCGGCGTCAGCCTCAACGAGATTGCAAGCGCCGCCGTATCGCTGTTGCAGCCGGAGGCCAACCGCCAGCGCGTCGTGTTGCGCACGGGCCTGCAGCCGAGGCTGCCGGCGGTGGTGGCCGATGACCGCTCGCTGCGCCAGATCGTGATCAACCTGCTCTCCAACGCGGTGAAGTTCACCGATGCCGGCGGCCAGGTCATTATCTCGACCACGCTGGGCGATCGCGGCGAGGTCATCCTGCGCGTCCGCGACACCGGCGTCGGCATGACCGACAAGGAGCTCGCGCTCGCCATGGAGCCTTTCCGGCAGGTCTCCTCGACGCGGCGCGGCACCGGCACCGGGCTTGGCCTGCCGATCACCAAGGCCCTGGTCGAGGCCAACAAGGGCCAGCTCTCGATCACCAGCGCCAAGAACGAGGGCACGCTGGCCGAGATCACCTTCCCGCCACAGCGGGTTCTGGCGAGCTGAGCTCCCCTGGGGGCGTGCAAAGCGGCTGTCCTTGCGGTAGACTGGCGCGCAAGGAGAATCGGCATGGCTATGATCTACCCCTCGCTCAGTGGCGTTCCGAACTTCTTCCTGTACGGCGCGATCGGGCTGGTCCTGACCTTCATTTTCGCCGTGATTTATGTCCGGATCACCGGGCATGACGAGATTGCGCTGATCCGGGCGCACAACGCCTCGGCGGCGCTCGCCTTCGGCAGTTCGCTGATCGGCTTCGCGCTGCCGCTCTCCAAGGCGATCGCGCAGGCGTCGAGTGTGCCGGACTGCATCCTGTGGGGCGCCATGGCGCTGGTCGTGCAGTTGTCTGCCTATGCGATCACGCGGCTGCTCCTGCCCGGGCTCTCGGCCAACATCCAGAACAACGCCATGGCGTCGGCCATTGTGCTCGCCGCCATAGCGCTTGTCGCCGGGATGCTCAATGCCGCGTCCATGACCTATTATCCGACCGTCGGAGGGGTGGTTGAAGCGCTCTGAGTACATCGCCATCGGGGCTGTCGGCCTGCTCGCCGTCGCGGCTTTCTGGCCGCGCGGCCAGACCCATATCGGCCCCGGCGCGGACGATGCGGTCAACCCGGATGCGCAGGCCTTCGCTTCGGTCGATGAATGCCGCGTGGCCACCGGGATGACGCCGGACATCTGCGACCGCGCCTTCGCGACAGCCCAGCAGGCGGCCTTGTCGAACGCGCCGCGCTTCGACAGCCAGACATCCTGCGAGGGGCAATTCGGGGCCGGCCAGTGCCGCAGCACGACCTGGAACGGCGCGTCGGTCTTTGTGCCCGTTCTGGTGGGGGCGCTGGTCGCACGCTCGCTCGCCAACGCTGCCCAGCCGCAGGGCCAGCCGCTGTTTCCGCCGCGCGCCGGCCCGGCGAACTGCCCGCAGGGTCCGAACACGCCCGGCCAGCCCGAATGCGCGCCGCAGAGCCGCAGCAGCGGTGGCGCCGGAGGAGGCGGCAGCTTTGGCCGCTCCTATTCGACAGGCTCGGGCACGACCGTGACCCGGACAGGCAGGCCCGACGGGCGCGTCACGGTCTCGTCGCGTGCAGGCGGGACAGTCGCGCGTAGCGGTTTCGGCTCGACCGGACACGCCGTTTCGAGCGGTAGCTGACGCGATGCGCCGCATCACCGTGCCGGAGCGGCCTGACTGGCGCCAGAAGGCCGAGGCCTATGGTTTCCCGTTCCACAGCGCCGGCGGCAACGTCTATTGGGACGAGACGGTGGCCTGGTCGTTCACGCTGCGTGAAATCGAGGAGGCCATCGAAGCCCCGACAGGCGAACTGGAGCAGCTCTGCCTGGCTTTCGTCGAGGACGTGGCCTTGAAAAGCGGCCCGGCCATGACAAAGCTCGGCGTGCCGGAGGCTTTACACGACTTCGTCCGCGCCAGCTGGAGCCGCGGCGACCGCAACCTCTATGGCCGGCTTGATCTCGCCTATGATGGATCCGGTCCGGCGAAATTGCTGGAATACAATGCCGACACGCCAACCTCGCTGTTCGAGGCCTCCGTGTTCCAGTGGAGTTGGCTTGAGGACCAGATCGCAGCGGGCTTGCTGCCGAAGGACGCGGACCAGTTCAACTCGCTGCACGAGAGGCTGGTGCAGGCTCTTGAGGACATCCGCGGCGCAGAGCCCTTCATGCTGCATTGCGCGTCGGTCGCGGACAGCGTCGAGGACCGCGCCACGGTGTCCTACCTCGCCGACTGCGCGCGGCAGGCCGGGCACCGGACCCGCGAACTGGCGATCAGCCAGATCGGCGTCACGGCTGATGGTCAGTTCACCGGCGTCGACGATGAGCCGATCGACGTCCTGTTCAAGCTCTACCCCTGGGAATGGCTGTTCCTTGAACAGTTCGCTGTCCACCTGCCGAAAGCCCGGACCCAGTTCATCGAGCCGCCCTGGAAGGCGCTGCTCTCGACCAAGGCGCTCCTGCCCATGCTGTGGGAGATGGCGCCGAACCACCCCAACCTGCTGGAGAGCTATTTTGCCGATGATCCGCGCGCCAGCAGGCTCGCCGATCGGGTGGAGAAGCCGGTTCATTCCCGCGAAGGCGCGAACATCCGCATTGTCCGCGGCGGCGCCGAAGTGCAGGCCACGACCGGCGACTATGGTGCTGCGGCAATCGTGCAGGCGCTGGCGCCAACGGCCAGCTTTGCGGGCGGCCACGCCGTCATCGGCTCATGGCTGGTGGCGAGCCAGCCGGCCGGTATCGGCATCCGCGAAGATGAGGGGCTGATCACACGCGATACGGCGCGCTTCGTTCCGCACGTGATCGAGGGGTGAGGGCGCTCACAGGCTGACCTCCCAGGTCTCGCTGACCATCGCCTGCCCAAACTGATTCACCGGCTCGGCCGCCGTCATCACCCAGCCGCGCGCGGCATACAGCTTGCGGGCGGCGGTGAGAATGTCGTTGGTCCACAGCGTCATCTGCCGGTAGCCGGCCTCGCGCGCAAACGCCATGCAGGCGTCGACCAGCAGGCTGCCGACGCCATGGCCACGCGCCTTCTCGTCGACGATGAGCATGCGGAGCTTGGCGGTCTCGTCGTCCTTGCGTGTGCAGAAGATCGAGCCGACCGGCTCGCCATCCAGATCCGCGATCCAGCAGCGCTCGCGGGCCGGGTCATGGCTCCTGACGAAGTCACCCACAAGGCCAGCGACAAGACCCTCGAACGAGATGTTCCAACCGTACTGCCGGGCGTAGACTGCGCCATGGCGGGCGATGATCCAGCCATAATCGCCAGGGCGGGGCGGGCGCAGAAGGATGTGGAACGGGGCCGGCTGGGGTGGTGTCATGTACCGCTATGTCCACGATGGTGCGGCCTCGCGCAAGCGCCCTGCGGCGCCTTGGGCGTTGCCCCGGCGCCGCCATGGGTCCAATGTGCGGCGGACAACGAGGCCGACCATGCATTTCGCCCTGACAGACGAAGAAGTGATGATCCGCGACACTGCACGCAAGCTCGCTGCGGACAGGCTGGCGCCCTTCGCCGAGACGCTGGACCGCGGCGAAGGACGTGCCGACCTGCTCCAGAACCTGACGCTTCTGGCCGAAAACGGCTTCATGGCGCTGAACGTCAAGGCGGACTATGGCGGAACGGAAGCGGGGACCGTGGCCTTCGCCCTCGCCATCGAGGAACTCGGATATGCCTGCGCCTCCACCGCCGTCACCGTGTCGGTCTCTAACATGGTCGGCGAGGTCATCCAGGCCTGCGGCAGCGAGGCGCAGAAGCGCGCACATCTGCCGAAGCTGGCGGATGGAACCTACGCAGCCGGCGCCTTCTGCCTGACCGAAAGCGGCGCCGGCTCGGACCCTGCCGGAATGCGCCTGCGCGCCCGCAGGGACGGCGACGACTACGTGCTCGATGGCACCAAAATCTACATCACCAGCGCCGAGTATGCCGGAATCTTTGTGGTCTGGGCCGTGACCAATCCGGACGCGCCGAAGGGCAAGGGCATCTCGGTGTTTCTGGTGCCGGCCGGCACGCCGGGCCTCGTCATCGGCAAGGCCGAGCACAAGATGGGCCAGCATGGCTCGGCCACCAACATGGTGCATTTCGACCAGTGCCGCGTTCCGGTGACCGCGCTGATGGGCCGCGAGAATGACGGCTTCCGCATCGCCGTGGCGGAACTTGCCGGAGGCCGCATCGGGGTTGCGGCGCTGTCGCTGGGCATCGCCCGCGCCGCCATGGACGCGGCGAAAACCTATGCAAGGGAGCGCAAGCAGTTCGGCCAGGCCATCGTTGATTTTCAGGGGCTGCAATGGATGATTGCCGACCGCGAGGTCGATCTGCAGGCGTCTCGCCTGATGATCATGGATGCGGCTGCGAAAAAGGATCGCGGCGAGCCTTTCGCCAAGGAAGCCTCGATGGCCAAGCTCTTCTCCTCCGAGGCCGCGCACCGCGCCACCGACACGGCGATCCAGATATTCGGCGGGGCAGGGTACTGCCGGGACTATCCGGTCGAACGCCATGCCCGCGACGCCCGCATCACCCGCATCTATGAGGGCACGTCGGAAGTCCAGCGGCTGGTGATCGCGCGGGAGACCTTGCGCCAGATGGCGTGACGGACGACAAGGGTCAGAAGATATTCGGGGGACCTTATGACACTCACCATCTATGGCGTCTATCGCAGTCGCGCCTCGCGCAACATCTGGCTCTGCAATGAGATGGGGCTGGCGTTCAACCATGTGCCGGTGATCCAGGCCTATCGCCTGCCGGATGGCGGCAAGGGCTATGCGGGGATGACGACACAAAGCCCCGACTTCCTCGCCATCAATCCGAGCGGACAGATCCCCTCCATCGACGATGACGGTCTGGTGCTGAACGAGTCGCTCGGCATCAACCTGTATCTCGCCAAGAAGTATGGCGGCGCGCTCGGTCCGAAGGACGCTGCCGAGGATGGACTGATGACGCAGTGGACCTTGTGGGCTGCCACATCCTGCGAGCCGCATACGATCGAGATCCTCTACAACCGTGTCGGCAAGCCGCCGCAGGAGCGCGACCCGGCCAAGGCGGACGCGGCGGTGGCGGCCCTCAGGCGTTACTTCGCCGTACTCGATGCGCACCTTGCGAAAACGGGGTTCATGGTCAGCGGGCGCTTCACCGTGGCGGACATCAACGTCGCCGAGATCATCCGCTATGCGCGACCGGCGCCCGAACTGTTCGCCGATGCGCCCCATGTCGACAAGTGGCTCACCGTCTGCCACGCCCGCCCGGCCTTCAAGGCGATGATGGCAACGCGCGAGGCGGAGCCGGCCTGATCCGATGGAGCGCGTCCGGACGGCGCGGGACCCATCAGTCTTGTTGATGGATCGGCTCACGTGAATCGGGTGGCGGGGCAGCTCGCGACAGGTCAATAGGCTCCGGAAAAGGAGCCTTTCCGTGAGGAATCGGACTGTATCTCCGCGCATGGGCGCAACCGACCTGCTGCTGATCCTGACGCTGTCGGTCATCTGGGGCGGCTCCTTCTTCTTCGCCAAGATCACTGTGGCGGAGGTGCCGCCGCTCACGCTGGTGTTTCTGCGCGTCGACATTGCGGCGGCGCTGCATCTTGTGGTGCGCGCCGCCGGCCTGTCCATGGCCGTGGCTGGCCGGTCTGGGGCGCCTTCTTCGGCATGGGCCTGCTCAACAATGTCATTCCATTCAGCCTGATCTTCTGGGGTCAGCAGCAGATCGGCGCGGGCCTCGCCGCCATTCTCAATGCGACCACGCCGTTGTTCACGGTGCTCGTCGCTCATGCCCTCACAGTTGACGAACGGGCCATTGGAGCGCGCCTCGCCGGCGTCGTAATCGGGCTGGCGGGTGTCGCGCTGATGATGGGACCTGACGCTTTCGGCGGCTTCAACGCCAGCCTCGCGGCGCAACTCGCCTTCATCGGCGCGGCGATCTGCGATGCTTTTGCGGGCGTCTTCGGCCGCCGCTTCAAGACCCTGCCGCCAATGGTGACCGCCTTCTGGCGGGTCAGCGCGTCAAGCATGATGATGCTGCCACTGGCGCTCGTCGTGGATAACGCCCTTGGCGCTGCCTCTGCCGTCGGTCAGGGCCATCCTTGCCATCCCCGCGCTGGCGCTGGTCTCGATCGCACTGGCCTACATCATCTTTTTCCGCATTCTGAAGAGCGCCGGCGCCACCAACCTGCTGCTGGCCACATTCCTGATTCCCGTCAGCGCGATCCTGCTCGGGGTCGCAGTGCTGGGCGAAGCGCTGCTGCCGCGTCATTTCATCGGCATGGGGGCCATCGGCGTCGGACTTGCCTGCATCGATGGGCGGCTGGTCAAGCGCGTCCGGAACCAATGAGGGTGGCGCTTGGGTGCCAGACGGGCAGATAACCGCTCCTCAGCGCCGCAAGGTTGGTCGGCGGGGTCAGGCACGCGGCGATCCCGCGCGGCATGGCGAGCGTGGCGGTGTAGCCAGCCTGTGACCAGACCAGCAGCTGCGCGCCCCTCACCGCATGCGCCGCCGCTCCAATCCTGATCATCGCACCGTCAGGCAGGTCGCCATAGGGAAAACTGTGCAGGCGCTTGGCGCGGCCGGTCCGGCGCTCCTGATCGAGCTGCGTGTCGAGCGCCGGGCAGGGCACGAGCATGGCGAAGGCTCCGCCCGCGACGGTCGCGCGCCGATAGGCCATGGCGTCGTCACGGCGGCATTCCATGCAGGGCCGGTGCCCCGCCGCCAGCGCGGTCACCTCGTCCAAGAAGAACAGTTCAGTGTAGCGCGAGCCGTCCCAGACTGCCCGCCCGTCGTCGCGGAAACGCGTTGCTCGCCCCTTGAAATCACATTGGCAGGTGATCCACTGGCGCGAGGCCCAGGGTCGCCCCGTCATGCGTCGGGTGGCGACGTCATGGAAACGTCCGCCGCGGTTGCCGAAGAACAGCCCGCGTGCCGATGAGGCTTCGAGGTCGCCCGATGGCGTCACGCGGTTGGGCAGGGGCATGTGGTATCCTCCAGGTCCTGACCTTCACGGCAGCGACCCGCCTCCGGTTGACGCGTTGCCTGCCATTGCGCACGATCCATCGATGTTGTGGCTCGATAGCTTCAAACGCGCCGATTCTCTGCCTGCCGCCTGGCTGATTGCGACAGGCCATGCGCCGGTGACGCGGCCCGAGCGCAGCGCCCTGCGCCATGCCACCAGCCGGGCGGTGCTGGCCATACAGCTTGGCGCATCTCCTGACGAAATTGAACTGGGCAATGATTCGAGAGGCCGCCTTCTGGCCGTGGGGCCTGGGGGAGAGGTCCTTCACCTCTCGCACGCCACGCGCGATGGCATGGTGCTCGTGGCCATGGGCCTGCAGCGCATCGGGGCCGACATCGAACGCTGCGGCGCGGGTGACATTCCGTTTTCGGCGCTTCACCGTGCCGAACAACTCTGGCTGCACCAGTTGCCTGAGTCAGGGCGCGACCGCGCCTTCGCCCAGATGTGGGCGGTCAAGGAAGCTCACGGCAAATGGGCGGGAACCGGGCTGCCGGAAACCGATCGCCATGCTGCGCTGCCGGGGCCCGATGGCCGCTGGCAGGTCGCGGGCAGCGCGCATGTCGCCTTCGCCACCGGGATGGTGGAGCGGGCCGGCGCAGCCTATGCGCTCGCGGTCGCCGGGGTCTAGAGCATGCTCCGAAAAAGTGGCAATGATTTTCCGCTCAAAGCATGCTCCAAGTCATTGTCGTCGATCAAGTGATCTGCGTACAACCGATTCCGGTCAAAACCAGCTTGATCTAGGCCCCGGACGCTGCCTTCGCGGCGCGTTCGTTGCGCCATTTCAGGAAGAAGCCGGCCGCCAGCACGATGAGCGCGCCGATCGTGTCGCCGAGATAGGACATGAGCCCTTTCCAGGGACCGAAATAGGCGATCCACTGCGGATCATTGGTGATCATGTCGCCTGCGATCCAGCCAAGCAGGGCGGCCCCGATCCAGACCAGGATCGGGAAGCGGGTGAGGAGCGCCAGGATCACGTTCGATCCATAGATGATCATCGGGATCGACAGCAGGATGCCGAAGCTGAACAGCCAGATGTCGCCATGCGCCGCCGCGGAAACGGCCAGCACATTGTCGAGGCTCATTACAGCATCGGCGATGGCAATCGTCTTGACGGCAGACCACAATGTGGTCGCTCCGTCGATCTCGCCATGGCCCTCGTCCCCCTGCACAAGCTTGACAGCGATCCAGAACAGCAGGAGCCCACCGACAATCTTCAGGAACGGAATCCCGAGCAGATAGCTGATGATCACCGCGAAGAGGATGCGCAGGCCGATCGCCGCACCGGCCCCGAGTAGGATGCCCATCCTGCGCTGTTCGGGCGGCAGGTTACGGCAGGCGAGGGCGATGACAATGGCGTTGTCGCCGGATAGCAGCAGATCGATCCAGATGATCTGCACCAGCGAAATCCAGAACTGCGAAGACGAGAAATCCATGATGCGCACAAGGTTCAGGTGTCGGGCCGGGCTAGCGCCGGCATGACAGTTGGGTGGTGCGGAACGCAGAGGCGAGACGCCCGGCTGCAGACGTCAGACATGCACCACACGGCGCTTGCGGATGACGTAGCCGGCGCCCAGAACAATCAGGGCGCCGACGATTGCCGCGGGATACTCGAGTTTGTGAAGCAGGTCCGCGCCGAACTGGCCGATCAGGAACGGATCGGAATCCAGCATCTCGCCAGCCACCCAGCCAAGCAGGCCGGCACCGGCCCAGATCAGGATCGGGAACCGCTCAAGCAGCCGCGTGATCAGGGATGCGCCCGCCACGATGAGCGGGATCGAAATGACCAGGCCGGTGATCAGCAGCGGAATCGAGTCCTTCGCAACGGCGGCGATCGCCAGGACGTTGTCGAGGCTCATCACGATGTCGGCGATGGCGACGGTCTGCACCGCCTTCCACAGCTTGTCGCTGGCGGCGATGCCGTCCTCATCGCCGGGCTCCTCGGTCAGGAGTTTGATGGCAATCCAGATCAGCAGGACAGCGCCGACAATGCGCAGGAACGGCACGTTGAGCAATGACGCGATGAGAACCGTGAAGATGACGCGCAGCACCACGGCCACGCCCGCGCCAAGGGCGATGCCCATGTTGCGCTGGGCGGGCGGCAGGCCGCGACAGGCGAGCGCAATGACGACCGCATTGTCGCCGGAGAGCACGATATTCAAGGCGATGATCTCGATCACCTTGCCGATGGTACCGAGGCCGCTGATGTATGTTGTCAGGCTGTCCCACATATCAAAGACGGCTAATGCCACTCCGGCCGTTTCACAAATGTTTTTTGGTGCTTGGCGCTGTCAGTGATCGCGGGTGTGTTGCCGTCACCCCAGCGTTGCCTCGATCGCCTTGCCGGCGGACACGGTGTTGGCGCTGCCACCGAGATCGCGGGTGCGGGTGCGGGCGTCGGACAGTCCGCGTTCGCAGGCAGCCACGATGGCTTTGGCTGCGTCCACTTCGCCCAGGTGCTCCAGCATCATCGCCGCTGACCAGATCTGGCCGACCGGGTTTGCGATGCCCAGTCCGGCGATGTCCGGCGCCGAGCCGTGCAC
>JAPLOW010000163.1:0-3501 GCA_026400555.1 Hyphomicrobiales bacterium | reverse complement strand
TGTTCCCCGACGGGGCAATCCCGATCGTGCCGGTGCAGGCCGGGCCGAGATCGGACAGGATGTCGCCAAACAGGTTGGAGGCCACGACCACGTCGAAATAGTCCGGCTTGAGAACGAAATGTGCGGTGAGGATGTCGATGTGGAACTGGTCCGTGCGGACCTCGGGGTACTTCTTCGCCATCTCTGCGACGCGTTCATCCCAGTAGGGCATGGTGATGGCGATGCCGTTGGACTTGGTCGCGCTGGTCAGGTGCTTCTTGGGACGGCTCTGCGCCAGATCGTAGGCGAACCTGAGGATGCGGTCGACGCCCACACGGGTCATCACCGTTTCCTGCATCACCATTTCGCGCTCGGTGCCGCCGAAAATGCGCCCGCCGATCGAGGAGTACTCGCCCTCGGTGTTTTCGCGCACCACCCAGAAGTCGATGTCGCCGGGCTTGCGGCCTGCCAGAGGGCAGGGCACGCCGGGCATCAGCCGGACGGGCCGAAGGTTGACATACTGGTCGAAAGCCCGACGGAACTGCAGCAGCGAGCCCCACAGCGAGATATGGTCCGGGATCTTGGCCGGCAGGCCGACAGCGCCGAAGAAGATGGCGTCGTGCTTGCCGATTGTCTCCTGCCAGTCATCCGGCAGCATCTGCCCGTGCTTGGCGTAGTAAGCGTAGGAGGCGAAGTCGAAATGATCGAGCCTGAGTTCGAAGCCGAACAGCTTGGCCGCCTTCTCCAGCACGCGCACGCCCTCGGGCATGACCTCCTGCCCGATGCCGTCGCCGGCGATCACGGCGATCCTGTAGACGCGGTTCGTGCGGGTCATGTCATGTCTCCGGAAAAGAAAGCAAGAAATTCGGCGGCCACCTCAGCCGGCAGTTCTTCCGCCAGATAGTGCCCGCCGGCAAGGGCGTGGCCGCGCACATCCGCCGCGCGCTCGCGCCAGAGCCCCAGCACGTCGAAGCATGCATTCACGGCGCCGTGCTTGCCCCACAGGGCCAGCAGCGGTTGCTCCATCTTGCGTCCCGCATCGGCGTCGTCATGGGCGATATCAATGGTCGCTGCGGCGCGGTAGTCCTCGCAGGATGCGTGGATCGTGGCCGGATCACGGAAACAGCGCAGGTACTCGGCGAACGCCGCGGGATCGAATGGCGTCAGCCCGGCCGAACCGGAACCGCATTTCTTCAGCCAATAGGCGTCCGGGTCGGCGCCGATCATCCGCTCGGGAAAGGGCGCGGGCTGGATCAGGAAGAACCAGTGCCAGTAGGCGCGGGCGAAGGCATCGGTCGTGCCGGCGTACATCTCGCGGGTCGGCGCGATGTCGAGCGTGGCGAGCCTCAGCACTGCATGCGGATGGTCGAGCGCCATCCGGTGGCCGACGCGTGCGCCGCGATCATGGCTGCCGACGAAGAAACGGTCGTGGCCGAGCGCCGCCATCGCGGCCACGAGGTCGCCCGCCATCGCACGCTTGGAATAGGCCGCATGATCGGCGCCGCCGGGGGGCTTGGCGCTGTCGCCATAGCCGCGCAGATCGGCGGTGACGATGGTGAAGCGCGGGCTCAACAGCGCGGCCACCTTGTGCCAGAGCACATGGGTTTGCGGATAGCCGTGCAGCAACAGGAGCGGCGGCCCGCTTCCGCCGGTCCGCAGCCTGACGCGCGAGCCCGGAATCTCGATGTCCAGCAACCGGAAGCCCGGAAAAAGCGGCAGCGATGTCGGCAGCTCGGTGATCGGCATGCGCCCTCTTGAGGCTCCCGGTTTTGTCAGTCGGCCAAGTGGACAGCGCGGGTAAACTTGCTTATTCAACCCAAAACAAAAGCACAATCAGGTGGCAGGCAAAGTCCATGGGGAAATTCCGCATCGCGTCACCGCAGGATTTCGCAGGTGGCCTTTTCTTGATCGCCATCGGGCTCGGCGCCTACTGGGCCTCGTCCAATCTGGGCATGGGCACCCTGCGCGCCATGGGCCCGGGCATGCTGCCGAAATCGCTGGCCGTGATTGTCGCCGGCCTCGGCGCGCTCCTGCTGCTCACCTCGTTCCGCGTCGAGGGCCCGGAACTAGAGCGCTGGTCGATCCGGGGTCTTTTCTTCGTCTTGCTGGGCTCATGCCTGTTTGCGCTGACCATCCGCGGCTCCGACATCACCGGCACGCCCGAACGGGTCGCGTCGGCCATGCTGATCGCCTCCGTGATCTTCCTGGCGGCGCTGTTCGCGGCCACGCGCATGGGAATCGCGACCGACGGTCACGCCGTGCGGGCCGGCATGCTGGCGGCCTATGCGGCGGCGGTTTTTGTGATCTACCATGTCGCGCCCGTCATTGATCTGAGTTTCCCGGCCATCGGCCTGATCGCGGCCGGACCGCTGGTGGCGATCGTGTCGGCCTTCGCGTCGCCCGAGACGAAGTGGGGTGAGGTCATCATCTTCGCCACCTTCATGACCGCACTCTGCGCGGGGCTGTTCAAATACGCGCTGGGTCTGCCGATCCCGCTCGCCCCCTGGCTCCTCGGATACTGAGCGATGGATCTGTTCTCAAATCTCGCGCTCGGTTTCGGCGTCGCGCTTTCGCTCAAGAACCTCGCGCTCTGCTTCGTGGGCTGCTTCATTGGCACGCTGATCGGCGTCCTGCCCGGCGTCGGTCCGATCGCCACCATTGCCATGCTGCTTCCGATCACCTTCGGCATCGACCCGGTCGGCGCGCTGATCATGCTGGCGGGCATCTACTACGGCGCGCAATATGGCGGGTCGACTACGGCGATTCTCGTCAACATCCCGGGCGAGGCGACCTCGGTCGTCACCACGCTCGACGGGCACCAGATGGCCAAGCAGGGCCGCGCCGGTGTCGCCCTCGGCATTTCGGCCATCGGCTCGTTCATTGCCGGCTCGGTCGCGACCATCCTGATCGCGGCGCTCGGCGCGCCTCTCACCAAGCTTGCCTTGCTGTTCGGGCCGGCGGAATACTTTTCCCTGATGGTCATGGGCCTGTGCTTCGCAGTGGTGCTTGCGCGCGGCTCGATCCTCAAGGCCATCGCCATGATCATGCTGGGGCTGCTGCTTTCGACGATCGGAACCGATCTCGAGACCGGGCAGGAACGCATGACCTTCGGCTTCGCGCCGCTGTCGGACGGGCTCGATTTCGCCGTGCTGGCCATGGGCATCTTCGGCTTCGCCGAGGTGATCAAGAACCTCGAAAACCCCGAGACCCGCGACGTCGTCAACCAGAAGGTCGGGCGGCTTCTGCCCAATCGCGAGGAGATGCGCCAGTCGGCGGCGCCGATCGCACGCGGCACGTTGCTGGGCTCGATCCTCGGCATCCTGCCCGGCAACGGCGCGGTGCTCGGCCCCTTCGCCAGCTACACGCTGGAGAAGAAGCTGGCCAAGGATCCGTCCCGCTTCGGGCGTGGCGCGATCGAAGGTGTGGCCGGCCCCGAAAGCGCCAACAACGCCGGCGCACAGACCTCGTTCATCCCGCTACTGACCCTCGGTATCCCGCCGAACGCCGTGATGGCGCTGATGG
>JAPLOW010000201.1 GCA_026400555.1 Hyphomicrobiales bacterium | reverse complement strand
GAAGCCAGGTTCCTCGTCGAGGATTATGTGCCCGACCGCCTTGACGTCACGGTGGCATCCCGTGCCGAAACGATCCGCGCCGGCTCCGCGGCCACGGTCGACGTCACGGCGCGCTATCTCTATGGCGCCGCTGGAGCGGACCTGGCGGTCAGCGGCGAGGTGTCGCTTGGCGCGGCCTCCCGGACGCCGCTGAAAGGCTATGAGGATTACCTCGTCGGCCTGACCGACGAAAAGGTCGAGCCGGTCACCAAGGAGATCGAGCAGGCCGGCAACACGGACACGGACGGCAAGGCCCGCGTGGCCGTGACCCTGCCGGAAACCGAAAGCCAGCGACCGCTTGAGGCCACGATCAAGCTTCGTGTCGGCGAATCCGGCGGCCGCGCCGTCGAGCGCACGCTGAAGCTGCCGGTCGCCCTGTCAGAGCCTGTTGTGGCAGTGAAGAAGCTGTTCGAGGATGGCTCCCTGAGCGCGGGAGCCATGGCAAATTTTGCC
Source organism: Hyphomicrobiales bacterium (assembly GCA_026400555.1). Lineage (GTDB taxonomy): Bacteria > Pseudomonadota > Alphaproteobacteria > Rhizobiales > Beijerinckiaceae > Allobosea. The sequence continues at coordinate 40,481 of JAPLOW010000201.1, read as the reverse complement.
GTTATAGCCGCCAACCCGGATGGCTCGCGCCTCACCCGCGAGGGCCTGACCTGGACCGTGTCGCGCATTGACCGCACCTGGCAGTGGTATCTGAGCGATGGCCGCTGGAATTACGAGGCGACCCGGACGACGCGCCGCCTTGCCGACGGACGGCTCAATGTCGGCGCCGGCGATCCCGCCCGGCTCGCGATCCCCGCCGATTGGGGCACCTATCGCCTCGATATCAACATGGGCCGCGCCCAGACCTCGCTGACCTATTCGGTCGGCTACACAGGCGAGCCCACCGCGGACACGCCCGACGTGCTCGACGTCGCGCTCGACAAGGAGGCCTACCGCGCCGGTGAGGCCATGACCCTCAACATCAGGCCGCGCTTTGCCGGCCGGGCGACCGTCGCGATCATTTCCGACAAGGCGCAGGAATGGCGCGAGATCGACCTGCCGGCAGGCGGCGCGCAGCTCCGGCTTGAAGCGAACGGCGCCTGGGGCGCGGGAGCCTACGCCGTCGTGCTGGCGCACAGGCCGCTCGATCAGGCCGCCAGACGCATGCCGGGCCGCGCGCTCGGCGTGGCCTGGTTTTCGGTTGACAAGGCCGCGCGGACCTTGCCCGTCGCGCTCGACCTGCCGGCCCGCATCAGGCCGCGCACCGCGCTCAGCATTCCTGTTTCGCTCGCCGGGCTTTCTGCGGGCGAGGAGGCCTTCATCACGGTCTCGGCGGTTGACGTCGGCATTCTCAACCTGACCCGTCACGAACCGCCGAAGCCGGCCGAGTTCTATTTCGGCCAGCGCCAGCTGGGTTCTGAGGTCCGCGACCTTTACGGGTTCCTTATCGACGGCATGCAGGGCACCCGCGGCGCCATACGCTCCGGCGGCGACGCCGGCGTCGATACCTCGATCTCGCCGCCGCGCGAGGCGCCATTGGCGCGCTATTCGGGCGTGGTCAAGGTCGGGGCCGACGGCAAGGCGACGGTCGATTTCGAGATTCCCGCCTTTGACGGCGCCGTGCGTGTCGACGTGATCGCCTGGACGGCCGGCAAGGTTGGTTCGGCCTCGCGCGAGGTGGTCATCCGCGACGCGCTGGTGGCGCAGGCCACCCTGCCGCGCTTCCTCAATCTCGGCGACCGCTCGCGCTTCCACGTCCGGATCGACAATGTCGAAGGCCCGGCAGGCGATTACGCCGTCGAGATCGAGCCGTCCGGCCCGGTGATCATGCCGGCCGACGCCCTCTCGCGTCGGGTGCAGCTTGCGGCAGGCGCGGCGACGCAGGTCACCATCCCGGTGACCGCGGCCGGCGTTGGCGACGGCGGGGTCCGCATCAGGCTGACCGGCCCCGGCGGCGCCGGCGTCGAACGCAGCCTCCCCATCCGCGTCTCTCCCGGGTCTGACGCGATCCTGCGCCGGGTCGTGCGCCGGATTGCGCCCGGCGAAAGCCTGACCGTTTCGTCCGACCTCACGCAGGATCTGCTGCCGGGCTCGGGCTCTGTCTCTACCTCCGTCTCGCTCTATGGCGGCATTGACGTGCCGGCGCTTCTGGCCGCGCTCGACCGCTACCCCTACGGCTGCACCGAGCAGATCGTCAGCCGTGCGTTGCCGCTGCTCTATGTCAACCAGCTTGCCAGCCGCGAACGGCTCGCGCTTGACGACAAGCTTGATGACCGCGTCCGCGATGCGATCGACCGCATCCTTGCACGCCAGGATTCCTCCGGTGCCTTCGGCCTCTGGTCGGTCGGCGGCGATGATCTCTGGCTCGACGCCTATGCGCTCGACTTCCTGACCCGTGCGCGTGAGAAGGGCTTCACCGTGCCGGTCCGCGCGCTTGATGTCGGGCTTGACCGGCTGCGCAACCGCATCGTCAACCAGCCCGAGTTCAAGGCGGATGGTGGCGAGCAGATCACCTACGCCCTCTACGTGCTCGCCCGGAACGGCCGACCGATGATGAGCGATCTGCGCTACATCATCGACACCAAGCTCTCCGAAGCACCAACGCCGCTGGCGCGCGGCCAGATCGCGGCGGCGCTGGCGCTGCTCGGCGACCGCACGCGCGCCGAGCGCGGCTTTCAGGACGCCATCCGCGCGCTGGTGGCGCTCCGGGATGATCCGACCGACGCACGCCGCGACTACGGCTCCCGCCTGCGGGATTCAGCTGCGATCCTGACGCTGGCGGCGGAGGCCAATCTGGCGCGCGGCGAACTTCTGCAAACGGCTGCGGTCGTAAGCGAGGCCCGCACCGCCAGCCGCTATACCTCCACGCAGGAGAACGCCTGGCTGGTGCTGGCTGCGCAGGCCGGCCAGCGCGACGCCAGTCAGCTCACCCTGACAGTGGACGGCCAGCCCCAGACCGGCGCGCTGCACCGCAAGGACAGCGCCGCCGCCCTCGAAGCCCGACCACTGGTGGTTGCCAACACCGGCGCCGCACCCGTTGATGCAGTGCTGACCGTCAGCGGCAATCCGCTGGAGCCACAGCCTGCCGCCACGCAAGGCTATCAGGTCGAGCGCAGCTACTATCGCCTCAACGGCCAGAAGGTTGATGCCTCGACCGTGGCGCAGAATGACCGTCTGGTCGTGGTGCTGACGGTGACCGAGCGTGAAAAGCGACGTGGATCGCTGTTGCTGGTGGATTATCTGCCGGCGGGTCTGGAGATCGACAACCCCAGCCTCGTCGATTCCGGCAAGGTCGAGGCGCTGAACTGGCTCAAGCGCGAGGTCGAGCCGGCGACCATCGAGTACCGCGATGACCGCTTCGTCGCTGTTTTCGACCGCTGGGACGACAAGCAGGCGATCTATTCGGTGGCCTACATGGTCCGCGCTGTCTCGCCGGGTCGCTATGTCCACCCGCCCGCCGTGATCGAGGACATGTACCGCCCCGAGAAGTTTGGCCGCACCGGCTACGGCCAGATCGAGGTTACCGGGCGGTGACGGTGGCGCGCCGCTTCCTGCATCCTTGGCGTATCGCTGCATGAACGCCCTGCGCGCCATCGTCGGCGTTGCCCTTGCTGCCGGCCTCGTCACCGGCAGCGGCATCGCGGCGACGTGGCGGGCCATGCCGCCGCTTGACCTTGCCGAGGCGCGCGAGCGGTCGGTGACCGTCTCCGACCGTCATGGCCGGCTGCTACGGGCCTTCACCACGGATGAAGGGCGCTGGCGTCTGCCACTGAACACGAACGACGTCGATCCGCGTTTTCTGGCGCTGCTGAAGGCCTATGAAGACCGGCGTTTCGACAGCCATCACGGCGTTGACCCGGTCGCCATTGCCCGTGCGGGCTGGCAGATGCTCAGCCATGGCCGCATCGTCTCCGGCGGCTCGACCCTGAGCATGCAGGCAGCGCGGCTGATCGAGCCGCGCGGCGAGCGCTCGCTCGGGCTCAAGCTTCGGCAGGCCCTGCGGGCCATCGAACTGGAACGGCGCTACAGCAAGCGCGAGATCCTCGACATCTATCTCGCGCTCGCGCCCTATGGCGGCAATCTCGAGGGCTTGCGTGCCGCCACCTGGTCCTATTTCGGCAAGGAGCCCAAGCGGCTGACGCTGGCGGAACGCGCGCTTCTCGTCGCCTTGCCGCAATCGCCCGAAACCCGCCGGCCGGACCGGCATGCGGCCAACCTGACCCGCGTGCGCGACGCCGTGATTACCCGGGCCGTCACGGTAGGATTGGCCACGCCGGAGGAGGCGGAGCAGGCGCGCGCCGAACACGTGCCACAGGCGCGGCAGCTCTTTCCGGTGCTGGCAGCCCATGCCGCCGAGCGTGCGGTGGCGGAACAGCCCACGGCGCGGCAGCACAGGCTGAACCTCGACGCGGTCTGGCAGGCCTCTCTGGAAGCCCTCGCGCGCGAGCGGATCGAGCCGCTGGGGCCGAAGCTGGCAGGAGCGATTCTCGTCATCGAGCATGCCACTGGCAAGGTGCGCGCGCATGTCGGCGGGCTTGGCCTGTTGAATCGTGAGCGGGCAGGGGCGCTCGATCTCGCGCAGGCCGTGCGCTCTCCCGGCTCGGCGCTCAAACCCTTCATCTATGCGCTGGCCTTCGAGCAGGGCATCGCCCATCCCGAAACCATGCTGGAGGATCGGCCAAACCGGTTCGGCGCCTATGCGCCGGAGAATTTCGATCTGGGCTTCCAGGGCAACGTCACGGCCCGCACCGCCTTGCAGCAATCGCTCAACCTTCCCGCCATCGAGCTTCTGGCCGAAGTCGGGCCGCAGCGGCTGATGAGCCGTCTCAGCAATGCGGGTGGCGCGCTCGTGCTGCCGAAGGACGGCCAGCCCGGTCTGGCGCTTGGCCTCGGCGGCGTCGGTATCCGTCTGGCCGATCTCGCCCGCCTTTACGCCGGCCTTGCGCGTGGCGGCGAAACCATTGCCCTGCAATGGCGCGAGGACAGACAAGCTGACCCGGACGAGCGCCGCCTCACCGATCAACTCGCCAGCTGGTATGTTGGCGACGTGCTGCGCGGCGCGCCCGCGCCGGCCAATGCCCTCAATGGCCGTATCGCCTACAAGACAGGGACATCCTATGGCTACCGCGACGCCTGGGCCATCGGCTACGATCGGCGGCACACAATAGCGGTCTGGGTCGGGCGGCCCGACAACGCTTCTGTGCCCGGATTGGTGGCGCGGCAGGTAGCGGCCCCGATCCTGTTCGATGCCTTCGCGCGGATCGGCATGGAGCCGGACGTCGCGCCGGCGCCTACGAGCGCGATCGCGGCCCGCACCTCCCAGTTGCCGCCGCCCTTGCGCCATATCCGCCGTGACATCGCCAAGACCGAGAGCGCCTCGGCGCGCCCCTCGCTGCGCATCGCCTTTCCGCCAGATGGCGCGGTGGTCGATCTGGCCGGGACCGAACGCGCGCTCAGCGTGAAGGCGCTGGGTGGCACGGCCCCGCTGACCTGGCTGATCGACGGCGCGCCGGTCGCCCAGGGTCTGAACCGCCGCGACGCGACTCTCCCAGCCGCAGGCGCCGGATTTGCGCGCCTGTCCGTGATCGACTCCAGCGGCGCGAGCGACAGCGTGACGGTCAGGCTGCAATAGGTGCGACGCTGCCCGCGTCAGTACGCGCCCACGACCTCCACCCGGATCTCCTCGACCAGCCGCTCCTTCAGCGCGACGAAGGCCGCTGAGGTCTTGATCGTGTAGGGCCGCGGATGGGGAAGGTCGACCGCGATGTCGGCCTTGATTCGGCCCGGGCGTGCGCTCATCACGACCACGCGGGAGGCCATGAAGATCGCCTCCTCGACATCATGCGTGACGAACATCACGGTCTTCTGCTCACGCTCCCAGATGCCGAGCAGCATTTCCTGCATCAGGGCGCGGGTCTGGTTGTCGAGCGCGCCGAAGGGTTCGTCGAGCAGCAGGATCTTGGGATCGTTGGCCAGCGCGCGGGCGATGGCCGTGCGCTGCTGCATGCCACCGGAGAGTTGCTTCGGGAAGTGGTTCTCGAAACCCTTGAGCCCAACGCGCTCGGCCCAGGAGCGGGCGATGTCGAGCCTCTCGCGCTCGGAGACGCCGCGCTCGCGCAGGCCGAAGGCGATGTTCTCGATGATGGTGAGCCAGGGAAACAGCGTGTAGCTCTGGAAGACCATGCCCCGGTCCGCGCCCGGGCCCGTCACGGGCTGGCCATCGAGCAGCACGCGTCCCTCAGATGCGGTTTCGAGCCCGGCAACAATACGGAGCAGGGTGGATTTGCCACAGCCGGACGGGCCAAGAATGGTGATGAAGTCGTTGTCGGCGATGGCGAGCGTGGTCGGCGTCAGCGCCCGCGTCGGCTCGGCCGCGCCACGCGCCGGAAACAGCTTGCCGACGGCCTTGATCGACAGCTTGCTCATTTTGCCGCCCAGGGAAACAGGTGCTGGTTGGCCCATTTGAACAGGAAGTCGGAGATCAGTCCGATCAGCCCGATGATGATGATGCCGAAGATGATCTGTCCGGTGTTGAGCAGCGCCTGGCTGTCGGTGATCATGTGGCCGATGCCCGATGAAGAGCCGATCAGTTCCGCCACGATCACATAGGTCCAGGCCCAGCCGAGCACCATGCGCAGGATTTCCGCGATGTCCGGCGCGGCGTTGGGCAGCAGCACGCGCGTCACGACCGAACGGTCCGATGATCCCAGCGTGTAGGCCGCGTCGACAAGGTCGCGCCTGACCCCGCCGACGGCGACCGCGATCATCAGCACAAGCTGGAAAAACGAGCCGATGAAAATGACGAGAAGCTTCTGCGTCTCGCCGATACCGGCCCAGAGGATCAGCAGCGGGATGAAGGCCGAGGCAGGAAGGTAGCGCGCAAAGGAGACGAAAGGCTCGAAGAAGGCTTCGATCGGCTTGTACGCGCCCATCATGATGCCGAGCGGCAGGGCGAGGGCGGCTGCCAGAACGAAGCCGCCGACCACCCGCCAGATCGTGATGGCGATGTCGAAGGCAAAGCCATGCACCGTCATCAGCTTCCAGCCCTCCTCCACCATGGTGATCGGCGAGGCCAGGAACAGCTTGGGCACGAAGCCGCCGAGCGTGGCGACGGCCCATGCGGCGACGAACAGCACGAAAAAGCTGATCCCGTAGCTGATGCGGGCCTGTGCGGAGACGGGCTGGAGGGGTTTCATGGCTCTCCTGGTGTCATCACCGCCCTGGCGGCGGTGATCTCGGCACAGTGGCGCTCATCGTGCCGGGATGACCGGGACAAGCCCGGTCATGACACTCGCAGACGCAGCGCGGGCGCCAATCAGCTGCCGCCGCCCATCACGAAGCGCGTGTCGGCGAGGCTGGCGATGTCCGGCTTGCTCTTGATCAGGCCAATCTCCATCAGCAGATCGGCAGCCTTCGCTGAAAACTCCTGCCACGCGCCGGAGAAAAACTTCCTGTTGTCCTCCGGGCCCTGCCAGCGCAGGAACTTCGCCGAAGCCCCGAATTGCTCTGCGGTCTGCTTCACGTCGGCGCCCATGATGCCGAACGACTTGGCTTCGTCGGCCTTGATCATGTCGAGTGCCTCGTAATAGCTCTTGACCAGCGCCCGCACTGCCGCCTCATTCCCCGAGATGAAGGCGGGCGTGCAGCCGAACGTGTCCATCACCATCGGATAGTCCAGCGTCGTGGCGATGATCTTGCCGGACTGCGGCGCGGCGCGCACAGCCGACAGGAAGGGTTCGTAGGTCATCGCGGCGTCGTTCTGGCCGGCCACGAAGGCCTGCGCCGCCGGTCCGGGCTCCATGTTGACGATGTTCACGTCCTTGAGGGTCATGCCGTTCTCTCGCAGGAACCAGGCCAGCGTGAAATAGGGCGCGGTGCCCGGCGCGGAGGCGGCCACCGTCTTGCCCTTGAGGTCCTTGATCGAGGCGATGTTGCCGCGCACGGCCATGCCGTCAGCGCCGTAGCTCTTGTCGAGCTGGAACAGCTGCTTGGTCTTCACTCCCGCCTGATCCCAGACGATCCAGGTTTCCACCGTGGTGGCGGCGCACTGGATGGCCCCCGAGGCGATGGCGAGATGGCGCGAGGCCTGCGGGATCTTCTGGATCGTGACGTCGAGGCCGTTTTTTGCGAAGATACCGGCCTCCTTGGCGAGTGTCAGCGGTGCAAAGCCGGTCCAGCCGGAAATGCCGATGGCGACCTTGGTCTGTGCCTGCGCGGCGCTGGTGAAGCCAAGACCGGCGGCAAGCGCCGTTGCCCAGAGAATTGTCTTTTTCATGGTACTGTATCCTTGGGTGAGAGTTGGGGACGGCCACGCAATCCGCGAGCCATCAGCTTATCGGCGCGGCAGGCGCGGTCAAGCCGGGCCGCCATCCACTGCCATTTCACAGCCGAGGCTTGCACGATTGCGCGCGGCTTCTAGCTATGTCGATACTGACCACCGGACGGACCTCATGCCCACAGACATTGAAATCGCCCGTGCCGCGCGACTGCGCCCGATCCAGAGCATCGCCGACAGGCTCGCCATTCCCGCTGACGCGGTCAGCCCATACGGACGGCATATCGCGAAGGTCGATCTCGACTGGATCGCGGCCCGGCCGGCCAGACCCGGGGGCAAACTGATCCTTGTCACGGCGATCAATCCGACACCGGCGGGCGAGGGCAAGACGACAACCACGGTCGGCCTTGGCGATGGCCTCAACCGCATTGGCAAATCGACCATGATCTGCCTGCGCGAGCCTTCGCTCGGGCCCTGCTTTGGCGTCAAGGGCGGCGCGGCTGGCGGTGGTCACGCGCAGATCGTGCCGATGGAGCAGATCAACCTGCATTTCACCGGCGATTTCCACGCCATCACCTCGGCGCACAATCTGCTCTCGGCCCTGACCGACAACCACATCTATTGGGGCAACGGGATTGGCCTCGACCAGCGCAGGGTGAGCTGGCGCCGTGTGCTCGACATGAACGATCGCTCGCTGCGCGCCATCGTCTCTTCGCTTGGTGGCGCCAAGAACGGCTTTCCCCGCGAGGATGGCTTCGACATCACCGTGGCGTCGGAGGTCATGGCGGTGTTCTGCCTCGCCGAGAACCTCGCCGATCTGGAGCAACGGCTGGGCCAGATGGTCATCGGCCAGCGCCACGACAAATCCAGCGTCACAGCGGCTGACCTCAAGGCGCCCGGCGCCATGGCCGTGCTGCTCAAGGATGCGATCCAGCCCAATCTGGTGCAGACGCTGGAAGGTAATCCGGCCTTTGTGCATGGCGGCCCCTTTGCCAACATCGCCCATGGCTGCAATTCGGTGATCGCCACCAAGGCTGCGATGAAGCTCGCTGATTATGTGGTCACCGAGGCCGGCTTCGGAGCTGATCTGGGGGCCGAGAAGTTCTTCAACATCAAGTGCCGCAAGGCCCGGCTTGAGCCGGCCGCCGCCGTGATCGTCGCCACGGTGCGGGCGCTGAAGATGCACGGCGGCCTCGGCCGGGACGAGTTGTCGACCGAGAACATTGATGCGCTCAAGGCCGGGCTGGTGAACCTTGGCCGCCATGTCCGCAACGTGCGCGGCTTCGGCGTCCCGGTCGTGGTGGCCATTAACCACTTTACGTCCGACACCCCGGCGGAGCATGCGGCGATCCAGGCCTATTGCCGGCAGATGCTGGGCGTCGAGGCGATCATCTGCCGGCACTGGGCCGACGGTTCTGCTGGCGCGGAGGAACTGGCTCATGCCGTGGTGGCTCTGGCGGAGGCCCCGCGGGCCGAGCCCTTCAAACCGCTCTATGCCGACACGATGACGCTGGTCGACAAGATCAGGACGATCGCCACATCCATCTACGGTGCAGCCGACATCGCGCTGGACCAGAAGGCTGCGGACAAGCTCAGGGAGCTGGAGGCGGGTGGCTTCGGCCACCTGCCCATCTGCGTGGCCAAGACGCAGATGTCCTTCTCAGCCGATCCGACACTGCGTGGCGCCCCCTCCGGACACACGGTGCCGGTGCGGGATATCTCGCTGTCGGCGGGGGCGGGCTTCGTCGTGGCGCTCTGCGGCGACATCATGCGCATGCCCGGCCTGCCGCGCAGCCCGGCGGCGGAACGCATTCACATCGACGCTCAAGGCCGCATCGAAGGGCTGTTCTGAGCGCGAGCGTTGCGGCTCGACAAGCGCGACGCGGCTTGCAACAGTGCGGTGCAGGCTGGTCAGTGAAGGAGCGCAGCAATGCCGCACAGCATGTCCGCCATCGTGATCGCGTCGCTTCTGGCCTCTTCGACGCTGGCACTTGCGCAGGTTCAGCGCCCGGCTGCTCCGGCAAACCCACCCGCCGCGCCGGCGCTTGATCCTGCCCAGGCTGCGTCCAAGGCGGCGTTCGACCGTCTTGACGAGGCCGAGCGCAAGGCCATCCAGAATGACCTGATCTGGAGCGGCGATTTCAACGGGGTCGCCGGCGGAGAATTCGGACGCCGCACCTATGATGCAATGCTCGGTTTCGAGCGACGCACGGGGGGTGTCGCGGACGGCATCCTGACCCCGCCCGAACGCGCCGCTCTGAAGCGCGCCGCGGACGAGGCGCGGCTCGCCCTGCGCTTCGCCGAAATCAACGACGCGGCCACCGGCATCCGGATCGGCCTGCCCGCGGCGCTGCTGACCCAACGCATCGCTGTCGACAACGGGGTGGTCTGGCGCAGGGCCGATGGCGCGGTGTCGCTCCAGCTGGTCAAGCTGCCCGCAGCGCAGGCCTTCGCGGATCTGTTCGAACAGATGCGGCAGGATGGTCCGGGCCGCAAGGTCACCTATCGCCTGCAGCGGCCTGACTGGTTCGTGGTTTCGGGCGAGGAGGGCGGGCGCAAGTTCTACACCCGCCTTGCCCAGGGGCCGGGCGGCGTGCGTGGCTATACTTTCCGCTATCCCGCCGACCAAGCCGTCACGCTCGACCGGATCATGATCGCCATCGCCAACACCTTCGACCCCTTCCCAGGCACCGATGTCGCGGTCAATCCCTCACGTGCCTCCGCAGCCGGACCGGCTGCGCCGATGCCGGCCCTGATCCAGCCGGGGCCGCGCATCGCCGAAGCGCGCCATGCGATCTCCGGAGCGAGCCTTGGCGGCGGCCGTGTCATGACCAGCCGGACTGCACTGGCCTCCTGCGCCAGCCCGACCATCAACGGCCAGCCGGTCGATACGGCCGCAGCTGCCGCCACGGGCGATGCGGTCACGCTCACGGTTGCGGGCCTCAATCAGCCTGCCCTGCAGCTCGCCGCCGCAGCCTCGCCGGCGCGTGTCTTCACCCTGTCGCTGGAGGATGCCGCGCAGCGCGCCGTGATGGTCTCCGCCGGCCGCTGGGAGGCCACGGGTTCCGCAGTGCGCGTGACCTCCGCGCTCCAGATCGGGCCTGGCGGCGCTCCGGTGGTGGATGGCCAGGGCCGTCTTGTCGGTCTGGTGCGCGAAGGGCCGCGCAACCAGCGCATCGTCGGCGGCATCGTCCCGGAGGCGAGCTATGCGGTTGTTCCACTGGCCCCGGCGGGCGCCGCGCAGGCGCCGGAGCCTTCGCCGCGCCTCCTCAACCTGGCTGCGGCGTCGCTGGTCGAAATCCGCTGCGCCCGTCGTCAGTAAGGCTGACAAACCCGGCCCCGGGTGCATAATCGGCGGCGGAGGAAACACAATGACAACGCTCGCCGACCGACTGCATCGCTGCCATTCCAGCGTCATCTATGATGTCATGCGCAACCGGGGCACGCCGCCGCGCGTGCTGCCCCGCCATGTGCGCGGGATCGAACCCGCCATGAAATGCGCCGGACCGGTAATGACCGTGCGCGGGCGGCCTGATCCGACCCTCAGTCAGCATGACTCGCTCTACCAATGGGCCGGCGTGTTGTCGAAGGCCAAGCCTGGCCATGTGCTGATCTGCCAACCCCAGGACGACATCCGTGCGCTGATGGGCGGTCTTTCTGCCGAAGCCCTCAAGATCAAGGGTGCACGCGGCTATATCGTCGATGGCGGCTGCCGGGACGCGCAGGACATCGTCAACCAGGATTTCCCGGTTTTCTGCCGCTACTATTCCCCGATCGACATCGTCGGCAGCTGGCGGGCCGACGCGTTCGACGAGGAGATCATCTTCGGCTCCAGCGTGGTCCGTCCGGGCGATTTCGTGCTCGCCGACCGCGACGGTATCGTGCTCATTCCCGGAGCGGAGATCGAGGAGGTGCTTGTCGCCGCCGAGGCCAAGATGGCCGCCGAGGGCGGCATGATGAAAGCCATCCGGGCGGGCGCGGACCCGCAGGAGGCCTACATGCAGCACCGGGTGTTCTGAGCCTGGCTGACGGCCTGCGCTCAGACGTTCGCGAGCCCGCGCTTGTCCAGCAGCGCTTCCGGCGTCGGCATGCGGCCGCGGAACGCCGTATAGAGCTCGGCCGGATCACGCGAGTTGCCGGCCGAGTAGATGAAGCGTTTCAGCCTGGCCGCTGTCGCGGGATCGAAGATATTGCCGGTGTCGGTGAAGGCGTCGAAGGCGTCGGCGTCCATCACCTCGCTCCACAGGTAGCTGTAATATCCGGCGGAGTAGCCGTCCCCGGCAAAGACATGCGCGAAATGCGGCGTCTTGTGGCGCATGCCGATTTCCGCCGGCATGCCGATGCGGGCAAGTTCGGCAGCCTGAAAGGCGAGCGGGTCGATCACGCCGGTTTCGCCGAGTTCGTGGAACGCCAGGTCGACCAGCGCCGATGAGGTGTATTCGATGGTGCCGAAGCCCTGGTTGAAGGTCTGCGTAGCCTTGACCTTGTCCATCAGCGCTTCCGGGATCGGCTCGCCGGTGCCGGCGTGGAGGCAGTATTTGCGCATCACCTCGCGCGTGGTGAACCAGTGCTCGTACAATTGCGACGGCAACTCGACGAAGTCACGCGACACGGATGTGCCCGAGACGGACGGATAGACGACATCGGAGAGTAGGCCGTGCAGCGCGTGGCCGAACTCGTGGAACAGCGTGCGCGCATCATCGAGCGACAGCAGGGCTGGCTGTCCCGCAGCCGGCTTGGCGAAATTGCAGACATTGACGATGATCGGGCGAACCTCGCCGTCGAGCCTGTCCTGGGCGCGATAGGCGCTCATCCATGCCCCCGACCGCTTCGAGGCGCGGGCAAAATAGTCGCCCATGAACACGCCGATATGTCGCCCGCCAGCCTCGCTGACCTCCCAGATGCGCACATCGGGGTGGTAGCCGGTGAGGTCCGGGCGCGGCGTGAACACCAGCCCGAACAGCTTGCTGGCGCAATCGAAAGACGCGTCGATGATGCGGTCAAGCTGGAGATAGGGCTTGAGCGTGCCTTCATCGAGTGCAAACCGGGCGCTGCGCACCTTCTCGGCGTAGTAGTGCCAGTCCCAGGTCGCGATCGGGTGGTTCTGGCCCTCCGAACGGGCCAGCGCTGCAAGGTCCGCCGCCTCCTGTGCCGCCCGTCGTTTGGCGGGAGCCCAGACCAGTTCAAGCAGTTCGCGCACGGCCGCCGGGGTTTTGGCCATGCTGTCGTCGAGCTTGAAGGCGGCGTAGCTGTCATAGCCCAGCAGTCTGGCCTTTTCGGCGCGCAGACGCACGGTTTCTGCGATGATCGCGGCGTTGTCGGTCTCCCCGCCATTGGCGCCGCGCGCGTCCCAGGCCTTGCGCACCTTCTCGCGCAGATCCCTGCGGCTGGAGAAGGTCAGGAAGGGTTCGACGATCGAGCGCGGCAGGGTCACCGCATGCTTGCCCTTGTGGCCGTGATCTTCCGCCGCCTTGGCCATCGCCTGCTTCAGGAAATCCGGCAGGCCGGCCAGGTCATCCTCGCCATCCAGGATCAGCGCGAAGCTGGCCTCGTCCTTGAGCACGTTCTGCGAGAACTGCGTGCCCAGAACCGAAAGCCGCTCGTTGATCGCCTTGAGCCGGGTCTTGTCCGCTTCGCCGAGTTTGGCGCCGGAGCGCACGAAACCTTTCCAGGTCAGCTCGAGAACCCGCGCCTGCTCGGGCGTCATGTCGATCTCTGCCCGTCTCGATTGGAGCGCGTCGACCCGAGCGAACAGGGCAGGATTCATGCCGATGGCCGACCAGTGCCGTGACATGACCGACGCCATTTCGCGCTCGATCTCCTGCAGGGCGTCATTGGTGTCCGCCCCGGACAGGTTGTAGAACACGCCCGCTGCGCGATTGAGGTTGTGGCCGGCGCGTTCGAGCGCGTCGATCACGTTCGCGACGGTAACGGGCGCCGTCTCGCGTGCGATCGCCTCGATTTCGGCCATATGCTCGGCCAGCGCGGCGTGTAGGGCTGGCCCGATGTGCTCCGGCCGGATCTCGGCGAAGGGCGGTAGCCCGAACGGAGTCGTCCAGGGGGTGGCAAACGGATTGCTGGTGGGCAGGGCTGGCATGATCGGACCTTCAGCGCTTGGAAAAGGCGTCCTTGAGGAATGTCTGCATGAACACGGGCATGCGGTCGGTGTCGATGTCGGCTTCGGAGCGGGCGAACATGATGTCGGACAGCTCGGGTTCGGTCTGCCTAGCAAGGCGATCGCGAATCAGGGCGCGCGCTTCGGTGGCGGGCAGGTCGATCAGAACATCGCGCATGAAGGCCACGCGTTCGTCGCTCTGGACGATGCGCCAGTCGTCGCCCACTTTCACCTCGCTGCGCGCAAGTCCGGTTTCCTCTTCGAGCTCCCTGATCAGCGAGCCGGCAAGGTCGACCTTGCCGTCGGCGGTCACATCGCTCGGGTCGGGCGTTCCAGCTGCAAAGTAGATGCGGCCGGCATTGGCGGTGTGGGCGCCCATCACCCCCATCAGGAAGGCACCGTCGCGGCTGCGCAGCGCACCCATCGCGAAGCCGTTGCGGATCAGGGCGCCATCTGTCGCCGGAAAGCCCCAGCGGTTCCAGGCGATGAAACTGGCGTAGTCGGTCTGGAAATAGTCGGCGACAAAGCGCCCACCTTCGACCGTGCCCCGGCATTGCAGCAGCACCTTGCCATTGAACATGGCGGGCTTGCGGGCCGTCAGCCCGGCCCAGTGCGCCGCGATGTCCGCCTTGCGCTCGACCATGAAGGGCCAGTCATATGACACCAGATGCGCCTCGACATGCGCGATCGGGATGACGCTCCCACCTGTCCCGCTCACAGATGCAGCTGCCCTTCGCTGACCAGGACCGCCGATCCGCCGATCGCGGCCTTGACCAGTTCGCCACCGCTGACCGTGAGATGCAGGTCGATCTGGCTTGGGCGTCCCATCTCATAGCCCTGCTCGATGGTCAGCCTGTGCTCGCCATCGTCGGGCGCGTCGAAGGCCATGATCGCGCCTGCGAAGGCGGCGACCGCCGATCCTGTGGCCGGGTCCTCGCCGACGCCGAGACCGGGAGCGAACATCCGCGCCCTGTAGGCATGGCCCGCATCGGACGTCTCGGAGGTGTAGACAAACGCATTGGCGTGGTCCGCCGGTTTGATCCCGCTCCAGTGGGCGATGTCCGGCCGCGCGCGCGCCAAGGCATCGCGGCCCCTGACCGGAATCGTCGTGAAGCCGACCCCTGCCGAAAACACGCCGGGGCGGTGCCTGCCCAGACCGATATCGCCCGGTTTCAGGGAGATGGCCTGCGCCAGCGCGAGATCATGGGCCGCGTCGCCGATCATCTCCGGGAGCCTTGGCAGAGTGAAGACGGCGCGCCCAAGACCGTCGTTGATGACCTCCACCGAGCACGGAACCAGCCCGATCTTTTCTTCAAGATCGAAGGCGACATGACCATGCTGGCCGCTATGATCGCGGATCGACAGCAGCACGGCGGTCCCGACGGTGGGATGACCTGCGAAGGGCAGCTCTCGCCCGGGTGTGAAGATCCTCAGCGAGGCGCGCGACCTCGCGTCCACCGGCGGAGAGACAAAGACCGTTTCCGACAGGTTGAACTCGCGCGCGATGGCCTGCATCGCGTGGTCGTTGAGCCCCTCGCTGTCGAGCACCACCGCGAGCGGATTGCCTGCGAGCGCGCTTGCGGTGAAGACATCCAGTGTGAAAAAGCGGCGGGTCATGCGCAGAACTCCCCGATCAACCTGTCCCCCATGACCGGGTTACCGGATCGCGCCGATGCTGGCCAGACAAAACGTGCGGGAGACCGTACCGGACGTGCGCCTGTCACCGGGGCTTGGGCACGGTGATCTCCACCACGACCGGGCAGTGATCGGAGGCTTTCGGCCTGTCCCAACCCACGCGGGGATAGCGGTCCGCCGTGCGTGAGAGCGTGGCGATGCTGCGGTCGGGGTTGAGCGGGTCGAGCGGGACCCGGTAGGGCTGCCCACGGCGGATGATATTGACGCGCGGCGCCGGATTGGCCGCGGCCAGCGCGGGCGACAGCAGGACATGGTCGAGCTGCATGTGCTGCTCGCGCAGGACCCCCTCCGCCTCGCTCCACCAGCGGCGGAAATGGGTCCAGCGCTCATGCCGCGGCAGCGTCGCAAGCGGGTCGGTCGCGAAATTGTCCAGCAACGGCTCGATGCCGCTCGGCCCTTCATCCTGCATTGCGCCTCGGGGGCCGATGGCCTCGCGGAAGCCGTTGAGGTCGCCGGCGACGATCCAGTTCGCATCGCGCCAGCCCGGACCGAAATGGCGCTTGATGATGCGGGTCACACCCAGCGCTTCCGCGCGCCTCACCGGCAAGGTCGCGGCACGGCCATCATCCGAGCCATTGTTCATCGACTTGAAATGGCACAGGAACAGCGTGAGCGCCCGGTCGGACCAGCCCATCTCCACCATCAGGCAGTCGCGGTTGAACAGCCGGTCCGCGCGCTTGATGCCGGCCTCGGCGAGCGCGCGGTCATGCACCTCAAGATCGCCATAGGTTGCGTCCGCATGGCTGGTCACTGTCACGCCGGCTGGCATCATCAGATCCCGTCGCGCCGCGAACGCTACCTCGATCCCGCGCCGGTCGTTGCCGTTCAGCAGCGCGAAATGTCCGAACCGGTGATCCGAGATACGGTGCACATAGTTGGCGAAGAAGGCCTGCAGGCTGGCGAGCGAGTCCACCTCCTGCAGGCACCAGATGTCGGCTGCGCCCTCCGCCATGGCGAGCGCGGTCATCTGGCGCTTGTCATCCTCCAGAGCCACGGCGAGCGACTGCTCGACCGCGTCGCGCTGGTCGGCCTGCGGGAAGTTGAACAGCGACAGGGCGGCCGCAGTGTCGCCAAACCTCTGGGCGCCGCCAAAGCGCTGGCGCGTCACCAGATTCTCGACATTGAAGGTTCCGACGCGCAGGCGCATCGCGAGATCCTACCCGCCGCACACCGTCAGCGATAGCCGAACCGCGCCTTTGTCGCGTTGAGCTGTCCGATGGCGCCGCCTTCATGGCCCGCAGCGCAGGTCGCCCGCGCCGTGGCGATTTCGGCGGAAACCCGGCCATGCACGCCGGCGGTCGTATGGCCGGTCGCAAGGTCATTGTCCATCACGGCCTGGAAGCGCGCGATCTCCCCCGCGCAGCCCGAACCGGTCGGCAGCACGAAGGTGTTTGGCGTCACGCCGGTCGGGGCGTTCTGGGGCGAAGGGGCCGGGGGCGGCCCGCTGCTGGTGCAGGCGGCAAGGCCGAGGGCGAGGGCGGCAGCAGGAATCAGATGACGCATGAGGGTCTCCATGGCTGATGGTTGTGCCATCCCTGCAAGTGGCGTCAAGCGCGGCCCGGCCCTGTGGGCTTGCGATTCACTCCGGTTCAGGGCCATGGTCTACCCCCACGCCAGAGAGCGAGCAGCCTGCCCGTCAGGCCTCGCTATCGCGTGAACATGACAGCCACAAGAAGGTGACAGCGATGGTCAAGGCAGTGCGCATTCACAAACCCGGCGGCCCCGACGCCATGGTCTATGAGGATATCGAGGTCGGCCAGCCGGGGCCGGGCCAGGTGTTGATCCGCCACACGGCGATCGGCGTGAACTACATCGATGTCTACCAGCGCACCGGGGCTTATGTGCTCCCCGCGCTCCCCGGCGTGATCGGCCTGGAAGGCGCCGGCGTGGTCGAGGCGCTCGGCCCGGATGTCAGCGGTTTCAAGGTCGGCGACCGCATCGCCTATGCCGGAGGCGGACCCGGCGCCTATGCCGAGAAGCGGATCTTCAATGCAGCCCAGATGGTCAAACTGCCGAAGGAGATCCCTGACAAGATCGGCGCCGCGATCATGCTGCAGGGCATGACGGCCCGCTATCTGCTCAAGCAGACCTTTAAGGTGAAGAAGGGTGACTGGATCCTTGTGCACGCGGCGGCAGGCGGCATGGGGCTTTTGCTCTGCCAATGGGCCCGGCATCTCGGCTGCCACGTCATCGGCACCACCTCCTCCGAGGAGAAAGCGGCGCTCGCCAAGAGGAATGGCTGCGAATACCCGATTATCTACACCAAGGAGGATTTCGTCGCCCGCGTGAAGGAGATCACCGGCGGCAAGGGTGTTGCAGTCGTGTATGACGGCGTGGGCAAGGATACGTTCCTGAAGTCGTTCGAGTGCCTCGCCCTGCGCGGCCACATGGTGCTGTACGGCGCAGCCTCAGGCCCGCCGGACCCGATCTCGCCCGGCATGCTCGCCAGCAAGTCGATGTCGCTGACCCGGCCGACGCTATTCCACCACATCGCCACCCGCCCGGACCTGCTCGCCAGCTCCCGCGACGTGTTCAAGGTGGTGATGTCGGGCGTGGTCAAGATCCAGAAGCCTGTCGAGTACAAGCTCAAGGACGCGGCCCAGGCCCACATCGCCCTCGAAAGCCGCAAGACCACCGGCTCAATCGTCTTGATCCCATGACAACAATCCCGGCGCGTCAGGAATGGTGCGCCGGTGACCCGCTGGCGGTCAAGCCACCGCCCTGATCGTGCGCCTCACCTTCTCGACCAACTCGTCAATCTGGCTTTCGGTGATGATCAGCGGGGGGGTCAGCGCCAGCGTATCGCCAGTGTAGCGCAGCATCAGGCCCTCATTGTGGAAAGCGTGGTCCATCGCGGCGAAGCCGCGCTTGGTCGGGCCGTCGGCATGCGGGGTGAGGTCGATGCCGGCGACCAGTCCGAGCGTGCGGATGTCGACGACGTTCGGCTCCTCCTTCAGCGACATGATCGCGTCGGCCCAGAGCGGCTCCAGCCGCTTGGAGTTCTCGAACAGGCCCTCCTCCTTGTAGATGTCGAGGGCGGCCAGCGCGGCGGCGGCAGCGAGCGGATGGCCCGAATAGGTGTAGCCATGGAACAGTTCGATGGCGTGCTCCGGCCCGTTCATGAAGGCGTCATAGATGCCCTTGCGCACAAGCACGCCGCCCATCGGCACAGCGCCGGAGGTGACGCCCTTGGCGAAGCAGATCATGTCCGGAATAACGCCGTAGCGTTCGGCGGCGAAGGCATAGCCGAGGCGGCCGAAGCCCGAGATCACCTCGTCGAAAATCAGCAGGATGCCGTGCTTCGTGCAGATCTCGCGCAGCTTCTTCAGATAGCCGACAGGCGGCGGCAGCACGCCGGTGGACCCGGCCATCGGCTCGACGATCACGGCTGCGATGGTCGAGGCGTCGTGCAGGGTGACGATCCGCTCAAGCTCGTCCGCCAGATGTCCGCCCCATTCCGGTTCGCCCTTCGAGAAGGCCTGCTTCTCGCGGTTGTAGGTCGTCGGCATGTGGTCGGCGCCGGCCAGCAGCGAGCCGAAGAACTTGCGGTTGTTGACGATGCCGCCGACCGAGATGCCGCCGAAGCCGACGCCGTGATAGCCGCGCTCGCGGCCGATCAGCCGGGTCTTCGAGCCCTTGCCGGTGACGTTCCAGTAGGCAATCGCGATCTTGAGCGCGGTGTCGACGGCCTCGGAGCCGGAGCCGGCGAAGAAGACATGGTCGAGATCGCCCGGCGCCAGCGCCGCGACGCGGGCGGCGGCGGCGAACACCTTGGGGTGGCCGAACTGGAAGGTCGGCGCGAAATCGAGCTCTTCGGCCTGCGCCTGGATCGCCCGGATGATCGGCTTGCGCGCATGGCCGGCGTTGCAGCACCAAAGGCCGGCGGTGCCATCCATGATCGGTTTTCCGTCGGTGGTGTAGTAGTGCATGCCCTCCGCTCGGGCGATCATGCGTGGCGCCTTCTTGAAGGCACGGTTCGCGGTAAACGGCATCCAGAAGGACTCAAGATCATTCGGCTGTTCGGCTGGGCGCGGGCTGGACGGCGACATGGAAGGCTCCTGACGGATGGCGCGTGCGGTGGAAGGTCAGCGTGTCATGACGCACCGTACCAAGCTTGCCGCCCAAGTAAACCGCTGCGGTGGCATGGCGGCCAGCTTCCGGCCGACGCGCCGTCAGGGCTCGACTTGCGGAAAGGCCTGTGCCGGATATCGTCCTGACAGGGAGTTCGGCATGGTGATCCGCATGGGGCAGCTCGGCCGGCATCCAGCCGGGGACAGGCCCGTCCGCCGCCGTCGTCGGCAGACTGCTCTCCGGCCTGATAGCAGGACAGGGCAGTGCTCGGCATGGGTGACGACAGCGCCCAGGGGCTTGTGCAACGCGTCGGTGACGTCAGCTCGAATGAGGCGTCCGATGCCCTTGTGCGCTTTGTGGCGAGCGCAGCCTTCCGCACCGCTCTGCAGCTTGTCGCCTTCCTTACCTACATCGTCCGAACGACGCTGCAGGGCTGCCAGCACGAGATCAAGGGCTACACCATCGCGGTCGAGGCCCTTGGCCGGCCGGATGATTTCGATCCGGTCGCCGATCCGATCGTCCGTGTCGAGGTGGGTCGGCTGCGCCGCGCCATTGACGGCTACTACGCCGCCGACGGCGTGTGCGATCCTGTCCGCATCATCGGACCCCGGGGCTCCTATATTCCCCAGTCCCAGCGGTCTGAGCCCGCCGGGATCGAAGCGGGATCAGATGCGGAGTCGGCGTCGGACTCGCAGCGCGATCCCGCGCCTGCCTTAGCCGCATCCGATGCCGGGCAGGTTGCGCGCCGGCGGCCGCTCTGGCTGGGACGGCCCTGGCGGTGGTCGTTGTTGCCGGCGTCGGCCTGGCCTCGCAGCGGCACGTGAATCAGGCCCAGACCGTCAGCTCCGCCGCACCGTCGCTCAGTTTGGCCCACAGCCGGCAGCCGGCGATCCAGGTCGTCTTCGTTCCGGGCCCTGACGAAACGGTCAATCAGGGCGTGCGCCTTTATGATGAGATGCTGTTCGATGCGCTGGCGCGCTTCGACGAGTTCTTTGTCCTGAAGACAGGGTTGGAACAGGGGGCTGCCGCGCCGCCGCCGACCTTCCGCTTCGAATTCAGCGCGCGTCTCGACGGACAGACCAAGATCGTCGCTTCGAGCCGGTTGCTGCATGTGGGGACTGGACGGATGGTCTGGGCCTCGGAGCGTGAAGATCCGTTGTCAGTCCTGTCACGCCTCGACCAGATCAGGGAAGTTGCGCGCGCCGATGCTGTCCGTCTGGCGCAGCCCTATGGCTTGATCCATGCCGAACTCAGGGCGAATGGCGCAGGCAGCGAGCCGGTGCAATGCGTGATCCGGACCTATGACTACTGGAGCAGTCCCTCCGCCGCGCGTCATGCCGACGTGCGCGATTGCCTTGAGGCGACGGTGAAGGCGGATCCGAATGATCACCCGCCTGGGCGTTGCTGGCGATGATCAATCCCGATGAATACCGCATTGGCTACAATCCAAGAACCGACTCGGCGCTGGATCACGCCCGCAGGGGGGGCGCAGCAGGCCGTCATGCTCGCACCTGAAAGCGCACGGGCCCTGCGGGTGCTGATGGCTGTCCTGACTGTCAGCGGCGATACCGACGAGGCCTTGAAGGTCAGGTTTGAGGTGGTGCGGCGCAACCCGTTTGACACCGACATACGCGCTGATCTGGGCGCGCGCCTCACGCAGGCAGGCCCCTCTTGCTGCGCGCCGCCGAGGTGAGTCGGGTAAGGCCGGTCTGGCACGAGTTCTACCTGTACCTGTCCGCTCGGACCGTCGGCGATGTCGACGTCGCGCGCTCGGCGCAGAAGGCGCTGGCGCTTCTGGTGTCGGCCATCACAGCCTCGGACCGCGGCTCGAAAACCGAAGCAATGACGGCGATGCAGAGGTTGGCGACGATGTCCCCGGTCTTGGGAGACGATGCCGGCGAGTTTCTCGATCGCGCCTTCTTTGCGCGGGGCTCCGGGCGATGCTGCTTGAGGCGCTCGTCCGCGGCGGCCTTTCGGAGTTCTCCAAAGGCTGAGGAAAAGGGTCAGGCTGGCCCGTCCGCGATGCCAGTCTCCTGCGCCGGCGAATTCGCACGGCTGTCGCTCATCCGGGACCTGTCGTAGGCTACAGCCCGGTGATTCGCCGGCGCTAAGGCTGCGCAGATTACCGTCTTTTTGAGGTCGAAGCATGGCTGACGCGCCCGATTCAACGCCCTTCGCGCCACCACAAGAGCGTCGCCTGATGCCCCGGATCGAACCTGCACTGCGCGCCCCCCTGATCAGCACCGTGGTCGGCATGCTCGCAGGCGCCGGCCTTGCCGTGGTCCTGCCCACGGCCTTCGCCCTGCCTGCCGCCATTATCGTGCTCGGCCTGTCGGTTCTGTCAGCCATGCTGGCGCTCGATGCCGGCCGCCGCCGGGAGGCGGATGCTCTCGCGTGCAATGTCGGCGAGTTGAACGTGCGGCTCGGCGCCACCCGGATCAAGCTCGAAGGATTGCAGTCGCGGATCAACTCCGAACCCTTGAGGGAAGCCGACATCGCGCCGACGCGGCTGGCCCTTTCGGAGCTGACGGCGGAAGTCGGCCTTCTGGGCGGCGTCCTGCGCGATGTCGCCACGGCCGTCTCGGAGCATGAAAAGCGGATTGCCGATGCGGAGGAGGCGCGGTCGTCTGCCGGCAAGCCGCCCTCCGGCGCGGCTGCGAAACCGGCCACACAGCCAGCCTCCCAGCCCGTGCTGATGGCCGAGCCGGCCCATGTCGTCGACGCAGACATGGCGCGCCGCGAACAGGCCAGGTTGCAGCCGATCCTCGACGCCTTCGAGGCCGGCGGGATCGAGGTGCACCTGCAGCCTATCGCCGCCTTGCCCCAGCGCAGGACCGTTGGCTACGAGGTTCTGGCACGTCTGCGCCTCGGCGACGGCTCCCTGCTGCTGCCGGCGGAGTTCATCCCCGCGATCGAGCGCGCGGGTCAGGCCGCCAGCCTCGACGCGCAGGTCCTCACCCAGTCGCTGGCCATCGCCGGCCATCTCAACGCCAAGAGTACGGACGAGTTCCTGTCGATCAACCTGTCACCCAGCACCTGGGCGGAGGCCCGCTCGCTCGGTTCGATCGCCCGCATTCTCGAAACCTACCAGAGCCATTCCGCACGCCTTGTGATCGACATTCCGCAGCGGATTTTCCGTCAGCTCGATCCGACGCGGCTCGGCATCATCGGCGCGATTTCAGCCAAGGGAATCCGCTTCGCGGTCGATCAGGTCGCCGACCTGCGCCTTGACCCGGCCTCGCTGTCCGAGCGCGGTGTTCGCTTCGTCAAGCTGTCGACCAGGGTTCTGGCCGGTGAGGCCGTGGGTAATGCCGGCCTTGATGTCGACATGGCTGACGTCGCGCTGCTCATGCGCCGGGCAGGAATCGAGATCATCGGCGAACAGGCCGAAAGCGACAGGCAGGTGGCCGATCTGCTCGACCTGAACGTGAGGCTGGCGCAGGGCCTCGCCATATCGGCGCCGAGGCCGGTGCGGCCGGATGTCTTCCAGCCTGCCGCACAGCAGGCCAGCCGTCCGCCCGCCGAGCCCGCGCAGCAAGAGCCCGCCGCGCCTCCGGCCGTGCCGCGCCCGGAGCCGGAGCCCGAGCGCATTCCGTTCAGGGCCACCCTGCGCCGCGCCAGCGTCTGAGCCGGGCCGGCGGCACTTGACGATCCGGGCGCTCTCGGCCACTGCAGCGTCGCTTTGGTGGCGCCGACGCCCGGCCCGCAACGAGCCTTGAGGAACGATGATGAGCCAGCCCGTGGCGAGCCGGGGCGATCAGCCCGAACTCCTGTCCGGATTCGCCGGGCTTGCCGCCAGCACCGATGTGCTGATCTGCGATGTCTGGGGCGTGGTCCACAATGGCCACCGCGCCCACCCCGCCGCCTGCTCGGCCCTGCAGCGTTTTCGCGCCAGCGGCGGAACCGTGGTCATGGTCTCGAATTCACCGCGCCCGTCGATTGATGTCATTCCCCAGATGATGGGTTTTGGCGTGCCGCACGATGTCTTCGACGCCATCGTCACCTCGGGCGATGTTACGCGCGGGCTGATCACCGAGCGCGCCGGCCAGAAGGTGCTCCATCTCGGCCCTAGCCGCGATCACACCCTGTTCAAGGGCCTCGACATGACACTGGCCGGACTGGACGATGCCGCCTACTGTATCTGCACGGGCTTCACCGACGATGAGCGCGAGACGCCGGCGGACTACGCGGCCACGCTGGCGCGCATGGCGGAGCGTGGCATTATGATGATTTGCGCCAATCCGGATCTGATTGTCGAGCGCGGCGACCGGCTGATCCCCTGCGCCGGCGCGATGGCGTTGGCCTATGAGAAGCTCGGCGGCGAGGCGATCTATGCCGGCAAGCCGCACCGCCCGGTCTACGAGCGCGCGCTGGCGCTGGCCGAAGGCGTGCGGGGCGCTTGGGCCGATCTCGCCCGTGTCCGCGCGGTCGGGGATGCGCTGCGGACCGATGTGGCCGGCGCCAACGCGTTCGGGATCGAGGCGATCCTGCTGCTCGAGGGCATTCACTGGGCCGATGTCGGCAGCGAGGACTGGCGCCGGGGTTTCGGCCCCTGGCTCGCTACACAGGAGGCCAGGCCGCGCTATGTGATGCCGCGCCTGAGCTGGTAGCTCCGTCGGCGCTCAACCCGCCAGGCGAATCAACTCGTCAATTCCGTCCTGGGTCATGGCGCCTGGCGCGCCGGGGCCGGCGAGCATCTGCTCTACCTCGCGGGACTTGCGCACCAGTTCATGGGTACCAAGGCGGATTTCGCCGTCCTGCGCCTGGACATGTGCCGCGAACAGGCGAAGCCGCTCCTCGATGGCGTGCAGCGAATGGACGATGCGGTTAAGCCGCTGGCCCGTCAGGTCCTGAAAGCCGCTGGCCTCCATCAGGCCGATCATGCGTTCCTCGACCAGGGATTGGTAGGCTTGCCCGGTTGCGGTGCTGCCAAGCAGGCATTCCGCGGTTTCGAGCATGACATCGGCGACCTTGCGGGTCTGGCCAAGGACGTCGTCAATGTCGAGATGAGCCGTCCCGAGCTTGCGTCCGGCGAGGTCGAGCAGGCCCAGCCCGTTGATCGCCGCCCTCAATTCGGCGATGTAGGCTGCCGCGCCGCCTGGTTCCCGCGCCGCCTCCGGCCGTTCGGCCTGCCGTTGTTCACCGCCGCACGCCGTCATGGCTCCACCTTTCGAATGGGCCGCCGGATCCGTCAGATTCCGACGACGGCCTCGATCTTGGCCTTCAGTGTCTGGGCGTTGAATGGCTTGACAATATAATTGTTTACGCCGGCCTTCTTGGCGGCGATCACGTTTTCCGTCTTCGACTCGGCCGTCACCATGATGAACGGCAAGGAGCGCAGGACGTCATCCGAGCGGACATGGCGCAGCAGTTCGTAGCCGGTCATCGGCTCCATGTTCCAGTCGGAGATAACGAGGCCGTATTTCTTCTCCTTGAGCTTGGCGAGGGCGGCGGTTCCGTCAGCGGCGTCGTCGACGTCCTCAAAACCCAGCTGCTTGAGCAGATTCTTGATGATGCGAACCATGGTCTGGTAATCATCCACAACCAGGATCGGCAAAGACGTATCAAGGGCCATCAGACGTACTCCGTGAACTCATGGACGACGGCATGCAATGGTGAGTCGCAAACCAGAAAGCAGCCCATGCTCGTTCGGAGATAGATCAGGCGAGTTGATAACGCGTTAAGCGTCAGCCCTGGCGCACGGCTGACGGCTTGACGAACGCGTGGCTTCGCGTCACCGAAGCCGACACGCGGCTGCTGACGGATCGAGACGCTTTTGACGACTGACGAACTCCCCGTGGCCACGGCAACAGCTCTCGCCTGGACCGATCAAGGGCTGCAGGGTGAGCCGCCGCGCGGCTGCGTTCTGGCGGTCGGCAATTTCGATGGCGTGCATCTTGGCCATAAGGCGCTTCTGGCGGAGGGGCAGACGCTCGCCACCATGTTGAACCGCCCGCTCGGCCTGCTGACCTTCGAGCCGCACCCGCGCACCCTGTTTCGCCCCGAACAACCAGTATTCCGCCTGACGCCGCCTCCGATCAAGCGCGAACTGGCGCGGGAATGCGGATGCGCTCACGTGCTGGAACTTGCCTTCAACCGCGACGTGGCCTCGCTTAGTGCGGCGGGCTTCATCGATGATCTGCTGCTCGCGGGGCTGGATGCCGCGGCGCTGGTCGTGGGTTCGGATTTCGCCTTCGGCAAGGCCCGGTCGGGCGATGTGGCAATGCTCACAGCGATTTTCAGCCGCATCGGACGGCCCGTGCGGGCGCTTGATCCGGTGCATGACGCGTCCAGGCAGGTGATTTCGTCCTCACGCATCCGCCAGGCTCTCGTTGACGGTGATGTGGCCGCCGCCAATCTCCTGCTCGGGCGGCGCTGGACGATCCGGGCCGAGGTTGTCCATGGCGACAAGCGCGGCCGCCTGCTCGGCTTCCCTACGGCCAACATGGTTCTGCCCACCGACAATCAGCTTCGCCACGGGATCTATGCTGTCGAGGTCAGGCTCGGCGATGTCTGGCACAAGGCGGTCGCCAGTTTTGGTCGGCGTCCCACCTTTGACGATGGCGCCCCGCGCCTCGAAACCTTTCTGTTCGATTTCGCTGGTGATCTTTACGGCAAGGTGCTCGATGTGCGCTTTGCGGGTTTCGTACGCGCCGAACAGAAGTTCGATTCTGTCGACGCGCTGATCGGGCAGATGCAACGCGATGTCGCCGAGGCCAGGCGGCAGCTCGGATGAGCGGATCGTGGGCCGGTTGGGCCGATTTGTTGTCCTTTCGTTAACCAAACTGGATCAAGTCTCCTTGCTGCCGAGGAGAGCAGTTCTGCGATGAAATTGGTTGGCTTGATGTCGCGCGTGTCCCTGCGGATCAGGATGGCGATGGGTGTGGCGTTGCTGGTGGCGGCCAGCGTGGCCGCGATCAGCTCCTGGGCCGTGTCGTCGGTGGAGCATGGCATATACCGGCAGGCTCTCCAGACCCAGAACACGGCGATGCGGCTGGCCGCGCACCTCATGCGCACGGTCTATCCCGGCACCGACGTGCTGTATTCTCCGGCGGGTGTGGATCGTATCCGTGTTGCGGCCTTTCCGGACATCTCCGATCACCACTTTGTTGATCAGGTCTCGAGCGTCGTCGGCGGCACGGTCGCCGTGCTCAAATGGGACCGTGTGCGCGGCGAATTCGAACGGGTTTCAACCACAACACGGCGGACGGACAACACCCGTGCGACCGGTGAAACGCTGGGCCCCGAGCACCATGCTTTCCGCGAGCTGCGGGCGGCGCAGGTGGCAAGAGGGCAGGGCAGCTTCTACGGAACGGAATACTACACGCTGTTCGTGCCGATCCTGCAGGCGGACGGCGATGTCATCGGCGCGCTGCATGTCGGCACGCGCATCGAGGATGTGTCGGCCCAGGCCAACGCGATCGACCGTGGCATCATCCTGGCCGGTGTTGCGCTCGCCAGCGTAGGCGCCATGCTCGGCTTTTTCATGGTAACGTGGGGACTGAGGCCCCTGTCGGCGCTGGCGCGGACGGTGAATGACCTCAGCGCGGACCCGCTGTCCACCGTCGTGGAAAGCCGCACCCGCGATGACGTCTTTGGGGTCATGGCCCGTTCGCTGGAGGCGCTCCGGGTGTCGTTGATCGAGAAGTCGATGATGTACCAGCACAATGCGCGTGAAACCGAAGCGCAGGCCCGCCGTTCCAGTGCGCTTGAAACAGCGGCCGGCAAACTCAACATGGTTGTCAATGAATCCGTTGCCAGCGTGTTGGAATCCACCAACATGCTGCGCCAGAGTGCAGAGCAGCTGCGCGGCGCCGCCGAGATGACGACATGGCAGCTTGGCGCCGCCAGCACGGCATCCTCCGGATCGTCGGAAAGCGTGCGCACGGCCGCCGCCGCCGCCGAGGAACTGAACATCGTGATTGCCGACATCAGCCAGCAGATCTCGCGCGGCTCTTCAGTCACGGCCAAGGCCGTCAGCGCCATGGACCAGACCCGCAGCCTTGTCGGCGTGCTGGCCTCGTCGAGCGCCCGCATCGGTGAGGTCGTCACCCTGATCACCAGCATTGCCGAGCAGACCAACCTTCTGGCGCTGAACGCCACCATCGAGGCGGCCCGCGCCGGTGAGGCCGGGCGCGGCTTTGCGGTCGTTGCCCAGGAGGTCAAGCAACTCGCCAGCCAGACCGCCCGCGCCACCGATGAAATCCGCCGCCAGGTTGAGGAAATGCAGTCGGCGACTGATCAGGCCGTCGGCGCGATCGGCGGAATTGGCGACACCATCGCCACCATCGACAAGATCACCATCTCGATCGCGGGCGCGGTCGAGCAGCAGGGTGCGGTCACCCAGGAGATCGCCCGCTCGATCATGGACGCGGCCAATTCCAGCACTGATGTGAACAACGCCATTGTCGCCGTCGACGCGGCCTCCAGCAAAACCTCCTTCGCGGTCTCCGATCTCGAGCAGGTGGCCGACCGCGTGGTCGAGACCGCCGAAACGCTGCGCAAGGCGATCAGCCATCACATCTCCAGCATCAAGGCTGCCTGAGACGGCGGCGCGCCCTTCCGCAGCGCGCGCGGCGGTGCTATGGACGCGCCATGATGTGTCAGCGCCACAGGCAATCCGCCGGAGCCTCGCGAATTACCGGCCCGGTCCCTCGCGCCCTGTGACGGGCGCCGACGGGCCGGGATTGCCGTTATGCCGCCAGCCTCGCGCTGACCCGATCATTCCAGTCCAGTGAACACCCATGACCGATGCACCCAAGACCACAGCCGGTGAGGCGCGCGACTATTCCGTCACGCTGAACCTGCCGCAGACCGATTTCCCGATGCGCGCTGGCCTGCCCCAGCGAGAGCCTGCCCTGCTGGAGCGCTGGGCCGCGACCAACCTCTACGGCCAGCTCCGGCAGGCCGCCAGGGGCCGCGACCGCTTCGTGCTGCATGACGGCCCGCCCTACGCCAATGGCGACATCCACATTGGCCACGCGCTCAACAAGATCCTGAAGGATCTGGTGGTCCGCTCCGCGCAGATGGCGGGCTATGACTCCAACTATGTGCCGGGCTGGGACTGCCATGGCCTGCCGATCGAATGGAAGATCGAGGAGCAGTACCGCGCCAAGGGCAAGAACAAGGACGAGGTGCCGCTGATCGAGTTCCGCAAGGAATGCCGCGCCTTCGCCGAGCATTGGGTCGGCGTGCAGCGCGAGCAGTTCAAGCGCCTTGGCGTCGAGGGCGACTGGGACAAGCCCTACCTCACCATGACCTATCCGGCGGAAGCCCAGATCGCGCGCGAACTGATGAAGTTCTCAATGAACGGCCTGCTGTACCGCGGCTCCAAGCCCGTGATGTGGAGCGTGGTCGAACGCACCGCGCTGGCGGAGGCCGAGATCGAGTATCACGATTATCAGAGTGATATGGTGTGGGTGGCGTTTCCGGTTGCAACCATGGGCAGCGGGAACGTGGGGTCAGCGCCAATGGAGAGCGCTTATGCGCGCTCGGAACTGTTCCAGTCTGCTTCGATCCTGATCTGGACAACAACGCCTTGGACCATCCCCGGCAACCGCGCAATCTCGTTCAACAACAAGATCGGTTATGGACTGTATGAAGTCACGGCGGCCGAGCGCGATTTTGGTCCGCAACCCGGCTCACGCTACATCCTGGCCGACAAGCTGGCGGAAGTGGTCGCCGGGCAGGCCAAGGTCGCGCTCGAGCGCCGCATGGATGTGCCCGCCGATGCACTGGCAGGAACGGTCTGCGCCCATCCGCTCGCAGGCCAAGGCTACGATTTCCTTGTCCCCCTTCTCGACGGCGATCATGTGACCGATGACGCCGGCACCGGCTTTGTGCATACCGCGCCCGGCCATGGCCGCGAGGACTTCGACATCTGGATGCGGGCGGACACGCAACAGATGCTGCGCGCCCATCGGATCCCGACCGACATCCCCTACACGGTCGGCCCGGACGGGCTCTACACCAAGGATGCGCCCGGCTTCGAAGGCCGCTCGGTCATCACCGACAAGGGCGACAAGGGCGACGCCAACGAGGCCGTGATCAAGGCGTTGATCAACGCCGGGCGGCTGTTCGCGCGTGGTCGCCTCAAGCACCAGTATCCGCACTCCTGGCGCTCCAAGAAGCCGGTCATCTTCCGCAACACGCCGCAATGGTTCATCGCGATGGATAAGCCGTTCGCCGCAGGCGGCGCGATGCCGACCCTGCGCGAGGCCTCGCTGGCCGGCATCAGGGCGACGGAATGGGTGCCGGCCTCGGGCGAGAACCGCATCCGCGGCATGATTGAGGCCAAGCCCGACTGGGTCGTCTCACGCCAGCGCGCCTGGGGCGTGCCGATCACCGTGTTCGTGGCACGGCACGACCTTCCGGCCCATGGCCTGAAGGAAGGCGAGATCCTGCGCGATGAGCGGGTCAACCATACCATCGGCGAGGCCTTTGAACAGGATGGTGGCGACGCCTGGTTCGCCAGCTCCGACGGCGCGCGTTTCCTCAGTCCCTTCGGCTATCGGGCAGCCGATTTCGAGAAGGTCGATGACGTGCTCGACGTCTGGTTTGATTCAGGCTCGACCCACGCCTACGTGCTGGAAGACGCGGTTCATTTCCCTGATCTCGCCGGAACGAAGCGCAAGGTCGATGGCGGGCGCGACACGGTGATGTATCTCGAAGGCTCTGACCAGCATCGCGGCTGGTTCCATTCCTCGCTGATCGAGAGCTGCGGTACGCGCGGCCGCCCGCCCTTCGATGTGGTGCTCACCCATGGCTTCACCATGGATGAGAAGGGCCAGAAAATGTCGAAGTCGCTCGGCAACGTCGTGGCCCCGCAAAAGGTCATCGCTGAGTCCGGCGCCGACATCCTGCGCCTCTGGGTCGCCTCGGTCGACTATTCTGACGATCAGCGCATCGGGCCGGAAATCCTCAAGAACATGCAGGAGACCTACCGCAAGCTGCGCAACACCATCCGCTGGATGCTCGGCACGCTGGCGCATGTCGATGAGGCCGAACGCGTCACGGATATGGGCTCGATGCCCGAGCTTGAGCGGCTGATGCTGCATCGGCTCAGCGAACTCGACGGGCAGGTCAAGGCGGCCTACGCAGCCTATGACTACAAGAAGGTCGTCGCACTGCTGTCGCAATTCATGACGGCGGATTCTGACGGTCGTCGATCACCTGTTCCGCTGCATCACGGTCTGGCTCGCGCCGATCTTGGTCTTCACCGCAGAGGAGGCCTGGCTGGAACGTTACCCGTCACTGAAAGAGAGCGGTGGCTCCGTGCATCTGGAAACCTTCACCAGCCTGCCAGCCGGCTGGCGCGATGATGCGCTCGATGCCAAGTGGGAATCCGTGCGCAAGGTCCGCCGCGTCGTAACGGGTGCGCTCGAACTGCAGCGCGCCGCCAAGGTCATCGGCTCGTCGCTGGAGGCTGCGCCGCAGGTCTTCATCAGCAATGCGGACCTGCTGGCTGCCCTGACCGGCGTTGATCTGGCCGAGGTGTCGATCACCTCTGCCATTCGGATCGAGAACGGTGAGGGACCCGCCGATTCTTTCCGGATCGATGAGGTGAAGGGCGTTTCGGTCGTCTTCCGGCGCGCCTATGGCGTCAAATGCGCTCGCTCATGGAAATATTTCGATCCCGCGACCGCCGATCCTGCCCACCCCGACATCACGCCCCGTGACGCACAGGCGCTGCGCGAGCGCGAGGCCGCGGCGGCATGATGGCCGGCGAGCCGTCGCCTGCATCCGCCGCGGGCGACGTGGCACGCTTCGGCGTGGCCACGGCGCTGGCGGTCTTCGTGGCAGACCAGATCTCCAAGCTCTGGATCCTGTTCGTGGTCCGGCTGGAAGACACCGGGCCATGGCAGCTTCTGCCTTTCATGGATTTCGTCATGGTCTGGAACCGCGGCATTTCCTATGGCCTGTTTCAGCAGACGAGCGACATCGGCCGCTGGGCGCTGGTGGTCCTGTCGATCGCAGCGTCGGTCTGGCTGGGTTTCTGGCTCAGGCGCTCGGCGCGGCGCATGGAGGCGCTGGCGCTCGGGCTGATCATCGGAGGCGCGCTCGGCAACGTCATCGACCGGATCGCCTATGGCGCGGTCGCGGATTTCGTCCATCTGCACTGGGGCAGGTTCAGCTGGTATGTCTTCAACATCGCCGATGCCGCCATTGTTGTCGGCGTGGCCGCTCTGTTGTATGACAGCCTCGCAAGCGAATGGCGCAGGGGCAGCAGCAAGGCCGGGCTGCCTTGAGTTTGCCGCAAGCTGGTGGCATTTCCGCTCACGCGTTGGACAGGATGGACGGCAGATGACTCAGGTGCAGGTGATGCATTGGACCGCAGGGGCCCTTCTCGGCCTTGGCCTGGTCATGGCCCAGGTGCCGGCCCAGGCGCAGGAAGGCCCGTCTGGACTCGCCGGGATTTTTGCGTCGCTGCTTGGTGGCGGCAGCTCCGCTCCCGAAATCGATTATCGCGAGCGCGCCCCGCTCGTCGTCCCACCGAAATCGACGCTGCCTCCGCCGCAGGACCGCGAGGCCGCGCGCGCCCGCGCCAACTGGCCGACCGATCCTGACAAGCGCCGCAGGGCTGCAGCCGAAGATGACGGGGTGCTGGGCTATCTGTTCTCGGAGAAAGGCCGCAACAATGATGACAATGTCGGCCGGCTGCGCCTGAGCCCGGATGAGCTCGCCCGAGTCCGCAGCGCCGGTCCGGCGCAGGTCACCGGGCCGCTTGGCGGTCAGGGCTCCATCCTCGACGACCGCACCAGCGGCTCCGCGATGATGTATGATCCGATGCGCCAGATCCGTGAGCAGGACGCGCGCGCCAAACAGCTTGCCAATGAACGCCCGATCGGCGCGGAGCCGCCCCGGCGCTACCTGAGCGAGCCGCCGGTTGGCTATCGCGCGGCGACGCAGCGCGTCGAGCCGCCCAAGACCGGCCCGATCTTCAGCGAGCGCGACAAGGAGCTCGGGATCAACGACTTCAACCGCCAGAACGCGAGACAGTGATCGGCGGAAGTGACCGCAATCCGCGGCGTCTCGCCGCCCCGTAAGCCTTGCGCCGGGTGACGATGTCATCCGGCGTTCCTATATGATGGTCTGGACGTGCCTTGATTCTGGGCCGCAACGTTTCTGCAGGTGTCATGATGAGTGTTGCCGAATACGGCCAGGTCGGCCAACCAGCAGCTGCTGCTGGCCCCTCACCGCGCGTTGAGGCGTTCAGCCTCGACAACGGGCTTCAGGTTGTCGTCATCCCCGACCGTCGCGCCCCGGTCGTCACGCACATGGTCTGGTACCGAAATGGCTCGGCGGATGATCCGGCCGGCAAGTCCGGCATCGCCCACTTTCTCGAGCATCTCATGTTCAAGGGCACGGCGAAGTATCCGGCCGGGGCCTTCTCGCGCCAGCTGGCGGGACTCGGCGGACAGGAGAACGCCTTCACGTCCTATGACTATACCGCCTATTTCCAGCGCGTCGCCAAGGAGCACCTGCCGGAGGTGATGGACTACGAGGCCGACCGCATGACCGGCCTGTCCTTCGACGGGGCGGTGGTGGCGCCCGAGCGCGATGTCGTGCTCGAAGAGCGACGGATGCGCGTCGACGCCGATCCGGGCGCACAACTCTCCGAGGAGATGACTGCCGCGCTCTACATGCATCATCCCTACGGCCTGCCGGTGATCGGCTGGGAGCATGAGATTGCCAGCCTCGACTATGCCGACGCCTTTGCCTACTACAAGCGCTTCTACACGCCGGACAACGCCATCCTGATCGTCGCCGGCGATGTCGTGGCCGATGAGGTCCGCGAACTGGCCGGCCGGATTTACGGCCCGATCGCACCCACCGGGGCAAAGCCGGTGCGCAAGCGCCTGGCCGAGCCGCCGGCGCGCGCCGCGCGAACCATCACCGTGGCCGATCCGCGCGTGCGCCAGCCAATCCTTTATCGCCAGTTCGTTGCCCCGAACTACGGCAACGCCGAAGGTGATGAGGCCTTTGCGCTCGATCTGGCCCTTGACATCATGGGCGGCGGCGCGACCTCGCGGCTCTATCGCGATTTGGTGGTCGACCGGCAGGTCGCATCGCACATCGGCGGGTCGTATTGGGGCTCGATGCTCGATTCCGGCCGGATATCCTTCAGCGCCGCCCCCACCGAGACGGCGACGCTCGATGAACTCGACGCCGCCCTGTCGGAAGCGATCGCGCGGTTCCAGCAGAGCGGACCCACCGAAGCCGAGATGCGGCGCTCGCGCACGCGACTGATCGCTGACACGATCTACAACCGCGACAGCCAGTCCAGCCTCGCCCGCCTGTACGGGTCGTCGCTGTGCGTGGGTGACAGCATTGCCGACATCGAAAGCTGGCCGGATCGGCTGGCCAAGGTCAGCGCCGAGGCGGTCACGGCGGCCGTTCGCAAGCATATCGACCTCAGGCGTGGCGTGACCGGCAAGTTGACGGGCGCGGACTGACGGGGCCGCAAGCCTCCGCGATAGCCCGCAGCGCCAGACACGGCCGCGCCTTCCACCGGCGCACATTGGACGTATTCAGATGACCATGACCGCAAACACCCTCGTCGGCCGCACCGGCCCCGCAATCCGCACCGTGACGGCTCCCTGTGGCGTCACCGCCTGGCTGGTCGAGGACCGGAACCTGCCGCTGATCGCGCTCGATTTCGCCTTCCTTCATGGCGCCAGCCACGATCCCGCCGGCAAGGCCGGCGCGCTCAATCTCGTCTCGGGCCTGCTTGACGAAGGCGCCGGAGACCTCGATGCAGAGGCCTTCCAGAACGCGCTCGCCGATCACGCCATCGAACTGTCGTTCTCGGCCGATCGCGACGAGTTCCGCGGCTCGCTGAAGACCCTGCGCGAACACCGCGCCGAGGCCTTTCGGCTGCTGGCGCTCGCGCTGCACAAACCGCGCTTCGACGATGATGCCGTGACTCGGGTCAAGGCGCAGATCAGCGCCGGCCTGCGCCGCGAGGAGCAGGACCCCGACAGCATCGCCCGGCGCGCGTTCTCGTCGATCGCCTTTCCTGGCCATCCCTACGGCCAGCAGACGCGCGGCACGCTGGCCAGCGTTTCGGCCATCGCGGGCTCCGACCTCAAGGCGCTGGTGAAGAGCGTGTTCCAGCGCAAGGACCTCCGCGTCGTGGCGGTGGGCGACATCTCCGAAGCCGAACTGATCGCGGCGCTGGACGAGATTTTCGGGCCCTTGCCCGCCGACAGCGTGCTGGCGCCGCCGGCGATGACAACCATTGCCGGTCTCGGCGAGGTCCGGATCACCGCGATGGATGTGCCGCAGACTGCGCTGCGCTATGGCGCGCCGGGCCTGCTGCGTACCGATCCTGACTATATTGCCGCCGAGATCGTCAATCACGTGCTCGGCGGGTCGGCCTTCACCTCGCGGCTGTTTCTCGAGGTGCGCGAGAAGCGAGGTCTCGCCTATGGCGTCTCGAGCGCGCTCGTCAGTATGCGCCATGCGGCCATCCATGTTGGTGTGACCGCGACAAAGAATGACCGCGTCGCTGAATCGCTCGATGTGATGCGGAGCGAGATGCGGTCGCTCGCGAAGGCCGGCCCGACGGCAGATGAGCTGAAGGAAGCCAAGGACTACCTGATCGGCTCGTTTCCTTTGCGCTTCGACACCTCGTCGAAGATCGCGAGTCAGCTCCTGTCCTTCTCCATCCAGGATCTCGGCATCGACTACACCATGCGCCGCAATGACCTGTTCCGGGCGGTGACCATGGATGACGCCATGCGGGTTGCGGACCGGCTTTATGGCGGCGATCGCCAGCTTGTTGTGGCGGTTGGCCAGCCGGTGGGGCTGACCTGAGCCATGGCCGTCCGCCGTCTTGATCCGGTTCTGGTCGATCAGATCGCGGCCGGCGAAGTGATCGAGCGGCCGGCTGCGGCGGTCAAGGAACTGGTCGAGAACGCGCTGGATGCGGGCGCCCGCTCGATTGACGTGACCATCGAGGCCGGCGGGCGCCGGCTGATCCGCGTCGTCGATGACGGGGCCGGGATGGGGCCGGACGACCTGGCGCTGAGCGTTGAACGCCACGCCACCTCGAAACTGCCGACCGGTGATCTGTTCGCCATCAATACACTCGGCTTCCGGGGCGAGGCGCTGCCCTCGATTGGCTCGGTCGCGCGGCTCGACATCCTCACCCGCACCGGGGACGCGGACAGGGGCGCGGCGCTGACGGTCAATGCCGGGCAGAAAGGCGAGGTTCGCCCCGCCGCCGCCGCCAGGGGCACCCGCATCGAGGTCACCGACCTTTTCCACGCCACGCCGGCCAGGCTGAAGTTCCTCAAGTCCGATCGTTCGGAGGCCCTTGCCGTTGCCGAGATGGTGCGCCGGCTGGCGCTGTGCCATCCCGATGTGCGGTTTTCGCTGGCGGGCGATAATCTGACTCCGTTCATCTTTCCGCGCGAAGGGGAGGGCGAAGCTGGCGCCCTGGCACGACTGGCCCGCATTCTCGGTCGCGAGTTCCCGGACAACGCCGTGGGCGTCGCTGCGACACGCGAGGGGGTCTCCATCACCGGCTTTGCCGGCCTGCCGACCTTCAACCGCGGCAACGCCGCCGCCATCCACCTGTCGGTCAATGGCCGCCCTGTGAAGGACAGGCTGCTGCTCTCGGCCGTGCGCGGGGCCTATGCCGATGTGCTGGCTGGCGATCGCTACCCGTCGATCGCGCTCGGTGTGGTCTGTGATCCATCACAGGTCGACGTGAACGTTCATCCTGCCAAGAGCGAAGTGCGCTTCCGCGATGCGCCGCTGGTGCGGGGCCTTGTCGTCAACGCGATTCGCGAGGCGCTGGCGCGCGCCGGTCATCGTGCCGCCACGACCGGCGGGACCCGCACCCTCGAGGCGATGCGCGGGCTGTTCCGGCCGCCGGAGCCGCGCCGCGGGCTGGTCAGCTTTGGCTGGAATGGCGCCCATCAGGCGGTGCCTGTCAGCTCAGGTCTTGCCGAAAGCCGCCAGCAGGGGCTGGATCTTGCGGTGCTGCCAAGCGCGGATGCGCGCGCCAATGCGGACGACGCGGCGCTGCGGGCTGCGGCCTTTCCGCTTGGCGTCGCGCGGGCCCAACTCCACGGCAACTACATCGTCACGCAGACCGCCGACGGCGTCATCATTGTCGATCAGCACGCAGCCCATGAAAGGCTGGTCTACGAGCGCCTCAAGGCCGCGCGCGCTGGACAGGGCATCGCGCGCCAGATGCTGCTGGTGCCGGAGGTCGTCGAACTCGACCCGGTGGACGCCGACCGCCTCGCCGCTGCAGCCACCGAACTTGAGGGCCTGGGGCTGGCGATCGAACCCTTCGGGTCCGGCGCTGTGCTGGTCCGCGAAGCGCCGACTGAGCTGGCCGGCGGCAACCTCAGGCAGCTTGTGCATGATGTCGCCGATGCCTTGGCAGATGATGGCGTCAGCAAGCTGGGCAACAGGCTCGACCATGTGCTGGCGACCATGGCATGCCATCATTCCGTGCGCGCGGGCCGTCGCCTGCGCCCTGAGGAAATGGATGCGCTGCTGCGGGAAATGGAGGCAACGCCGCTGTCTGGCCAGTGCAATCATGGACGCCCGACCTATGTCGAGCTGAAGTTGAGCGATATCGAAAGGCTGTTCGGGAGAAGCTGAGCGCGGCGTGCGGGAGTTCATCCACCTATAATCAGATCATGCGCGAACTTCATCGCGATCGCGAGCGCCGAGACGGCCGTCGCCAGCGCCGCACGCCTGTTGAGCTTCTGAGACCGGTTCATGGCGATGGCCATGCGGTTGAAATCCTGCGCGTTCAGTTCCTCGGTCAGGCTGATACGGCGGACGAGATTGCCGCTGGCTCGCCACCACAGGTAGGCGGCCGCAAGTGCGCTGATCAGGGCCAGGGCATCGAGGATGGAAACCAGCATGACGGACCTTCAGCGTGCGATCAGGAAACGCACCTGCGTGTCCCCGTAGCTCCGTTGATCTGTCTCGTCGAAGCCGGGCGGAATTTCAAGTTCCGCCGCCGCCGTCTCTTCCCAGACCACGAACGCGCCCGGGCTCAGCCAGCCGCCATCCCGTGCGGAGGCCAGCGCCAGCTCGCCCAGAGCCTTGCCATAGGGCGGGTCGCAGAACACCAGGCTGAACGGGTCCATCCCGGAAATCGGGCCAAGCCGCGTTGCATCCCGGCGATAGATCCGGGTTGCGCCGCCAAGACCGAGCGCCTCCTGGTTGCCGCGGATGATTCCGCGCGCATCGGTGCCGTCATCCACCAGCAGCGCAAAGCTTGCGCCGCGCGACAGCGCCTCGAAAGACAGCGCGCCGGTGCCGGCAAACAGGTCGAGCACCCGCGCGCCGTCAAGCGCAACGTCGGCGCTGTGGCCGAGGATGTTGAACAGGCTCTCGCGCAGCCGGTCGGAGGTTGGCCGGATAGCGAGCGATCCGGCCTTTGGTCCCAGCAGCGAACGGCCCTTGAGGCTCCCGCCGACGATCCGCATGGCGAGGCCCGTCAGAACCGCGGCTTGCGCGGCCCGCGCGGCTTGTCACCGCCTCCGGTACCGCCTGAACGCGGCGGCCCCGAACGCGGCCCGCCCTTGAATGGCGGCTTGCCGCCTTCGCGGAACGGGCGCTGTGTCCGCTCGCCGTCCTCGCGCGGGCGGAAGCTGCGTTCACCTTCGGCGCGCGGCGGGCGGGCCCCGCGTGCCGGCCTGTCGCCAAAATCCTTGCGTGGCGGCCGGTCGGCAGAATCCCGGTGTGGACCTGCATCGCTGCGCGGTCCGCGCGGCTTGAACGGCCGATCGCCATCGGTGCGCGGCGGCCGTTCCTTGTCGCTGCCCCAGGGCGCTCCGCCAACGAACTTGCGGCGCGGCGGCCTGTCATCCTCCTGCCGGGGCCGGCGCGCCGGACGCTCGTCACCGCCAGACGGGGCGAAATCGGCGCGCGTGTAGCGCGGTTTGCGCGGAATGTCCGGCGAGGACCCGGTCACGCGTTCCACGGTGACGCGACGTCCCTTGGGATCCTCGATCGGCTTGGCGCGCACGCGCTCGCGACCGCCTGCCGCCTCGCGCTGGGCCCGCTCCTCGCGCGGGTCGCTGCCCCTGCGCGGACCGGTGCGCTTCGGTTTCATCTGGGTCGTGTCCTCGTCGCGCCAGATGGCGCCGCGGCCTTCTTCAGCCCGCAGCAGGATGTCGCGCGGAGCGTCTCCGCTTTCCTCGCGGGCGCGGTGATAGGCGCCTTCGCGCGGCTTGCGGGCGGGCTTGTCAGTGGGTACGTCGCGCTCGAAGCGGGGCCGTTCGCCACGGTCGCCGAAGCGGGGACGCTCGCCGCGCTCGTCGCGACGTGGTGCAGCACGGTCAGGTCTGCGTCCCGCGCCACGCTCGTCTTCATGGGCGTGGGGCCTGTCGAGCCTGTTCTCGTTGCGGACGGGGGCGTCGAAGTCGACGCCCGCGATGCTGGCCAGTTGCTCGCCGAGCTGGTCGCGCAGGACCTTGGTGCGGACCTCCTCGACTTCACCTTCGGCCAGATCGCCGAGCTGGAACGGGCCGAACGAGATGCGGATCAGCCGGTTCACGGTCAGGCCGAGATGTTCAAGCACGCGCTTGACCTCGCGGTTCTTGCCCTCGCGCAGATCGACCGTCAGCCAGGTGTTGTCGCCGACCTCGCGGTCGCGGGTCGCCACCACCGGGCCAAAATTCTCGCCGTCGATGGTGACGCCGCCACGCACGGCGTCGAGCTTGTCTTGCGTGATCAGCCCGTAGGCGCGCACGCGGTAGCGCCGGAGCCAGGCCGTTTCCGGATGCCCGAGCACGCGTGCAAGGCCGCCGTCATTGGTCAGCAGCAGGAGCCCTTCGGTATTGATGTCGAGCCGTCCGATGGTGATCACCCGCGGCAGGTCCTCGGGCAGGGTTTCGAACAGCGTTATCCGGCCTTCCGGGTCGTGGTTGGTCGAGACCAGCCCGGACGGCTTGTGATAGAGCCAGAGCCGGGTGCGCTCGCGCGCCGGCAGCTTCTCGCCATCGATCGTGATCCGGGCCGTCGGCAGCACATCGAGCGCTGGTGATGTGATCACTTCGCCATCGACGCTGACGCGGCCCTGTTCGATCATCGCCTCGGCGTCACGCCGCGAAGCGGCGCCGGCCCGGGCGATCACCTTGGCGATGCGCTCGACACCGCCGGCCTTCTCGGTTGTGGCAAGCCGTTCGGGGTTGCCTTCGCGCGGCAGGAAGGGGCGACGCTCGGGCCGCGAAGCGCTGCGCGGACGCTCCGCGCCACGGTCATCGCTGCGCTGCGGGCGCTCGTCATCGCGGAAGCGGCGCGGCGGCCGGTCGCTGAACTCACGGCGCGGCGGCCTGTCGCCAAAATCGCGGCGCGGCCCGTCGCCTCTCGGAGTGCGTGGCTTGAAGCCTTCTTCGCGGCGCTCGCCTTCCGGCCGGTCAAAGCGCGGCTTGCGGAACGGCCGGTCGCCATCTGTCCGCGGCGGATGGTCGGAGAATTCGCGGCGTGGCGGGCGATCCCCGAAATCCTTCCGCGGACCAAAGCTCTTGCCGGTGCCCCTCGGCTTGAAACCGTCGCCAGTTCCCTCTTGCCGGGACCTGCCGGGGCGGTCAGCACCTTCGGGGCGCGGCCGGTTGAAGGGACGTTCACCCCGCTCGGGCCGCTCGCTGCGATACTGTCTGTCGCTCCGGTCGCTCTCGGAACGGCGCGGCCGTTCGCTGCGTTCGCCCGAAGGTGGGGCGTCACGGAAGGCTCCGGGCCTGTAGTCGCTGCCGGATCGGGAGCCTCCGCCTAAGCCTCCGGGCTTGTGCGGTCCGCGCGGGCCCTTGGGGCCGCGGCGCCTGCTGTCATCATCGCTCATGGCGTGTCTTTCTGTGTCGGTGTCTCGGAGGGCTCACGCGCTTCGCACCGGAATGGCGGCGTGGTAACAGGGATTTGCCCGCCGAGCGAGAAAAATCCCGAACCATGCCTGACGCCGAGACCATG
>JAPLOW010000154.1 GCA_026400555.1 Hyphomicrobiales bacterium | reverse complement strand
TCGCTCATTCCTCCGCCTCCAGTTCGCCGTCTCCGCGCCCCAACAGTCGATGCTGATCAGATAGGCGAAAGCAGACGTGCAGAAGGATTTCCGCCCCCTTGGCTCAGATTGGGTAGCGAAGAATCGCGGCAAGGGGTCCGTCGTCGGGTAGGTCTGTCTTGCGCACACCGAGGATCTTTGCACCGGTCAGGATCGCTCGTCCCGCGATCTCGTCGATCACGTCATAGCTCCCAGCGCCGACAGCTGTAGCCAGCGAAACCTTGCCATCGATGTCGTCCACGGTGCCGGGAAGCGCCCGGTCGATATCGACCAAAAGCAGTTCGATCGCGCCGCTGGTCGCCGCCCGCGCCGTCTCGCCAATATCGGTGGTGGCGCGCCGCTGGCCAAGCCGGGTCTCGAACAGCGACTTAGCCGTATCGACTTCCGCGGAGTAATGATGATCGAGCACCGCCCGAGCGGCGCTCGCCAGTTCCTTGTCGGGCGTCAGGTCGGCGCTGATGGCAATGCCTTGTGGAGCGAGGGCTTGGTAGGTGCTGATTGCGCGATAGAGAGAGGCCAGCGGCTCGACGGCAGCCACGATCAGTGGCGTTTCGCGTCCAGCGAGGACCGCACGCAAAGCGCTGTCGACCTGCCGAGCGAACTGGCGCAGGAGTACTTTCTGGCCCTCCGAACCATGAATACGCCCGCTTGGCGAACGGTCGTTCACCGAAGCGCGGCCTGTCGCATCGGCGGCGCTCTTGGGCAGATCAGGGACGCGTACCTGAACAGGCGGCGAATCGGCGAAGATTTCGACAAGCCGGACGGCGTTCTCGGATAGCGCCAGCACGAAGGCATGTTGCGGGAACGCGATGGCGCGTAGCAGCGGCTTCACATGGAAGCGGTCGGAGACTTCGACCGTGTCGCTGATGGCCGTCGCGAGCCTGAAGGTCCGCACGCTGTCAGGCGTGGCGAGCACGGCGAGGCTGTGCGCCTGCAATCGCCAGAATGAATCGTCATCACCCAGAGCGGCAAGTTCGGCTTCCAAGAGCGCACGGCGGCGCTTGTCGAAGCTGGCGGCGTCGAGCTGTTGCAGTGCGTCCTTCGTTAGATTGCCAAAGGTGATACGGCTCGCCTTCACATGTTGCGTTTGCGGTGTCGTGGAAAGATAAATCGAAACACAGGCGTCGGCGCGCTGGCCGATCAGCGCCCGTATTTCAGGAAGTGTCGGAATATCGACATGCAACATGGTATTCTCCACATTTTGGGTGTTTGTATCGGACTTCGGGTAACGCAGATAGCACGGTTGTCAACACAGTCGGAACTGTCACGAAGCGCCGGCTCCGATGAAGATCTCGATTAACGCATAGCCACTGGAAGCACAGTAGGCTTCGCCCTGGCGCTTTTGGTCGGGGATGGAGACGTTATGCTCGGCCTGCCGCGCCGTCGAGACGCGCAGGTAGAGGGCGGGCGGAGCGCAACGGCGCGGTCATGGTGTCTGTCTCCTTTTAACGTCATCGGCACGGCCCGACAGCTCATCGAACAGATCGCCAAACACGCCTCGAACACGTCGACCTCAGCCTCGGTGACCGGGATAGGGTCGGGCCAGTCGTCGGCGACGGTCCATGTCGAAAGGTCGTGTTTCGGCGGCCGGCCCGGAAACGGCCAAGAGTGGCCGAGCAATGCTTCAAGGTGCTTGGATGCGGTGGGCGGGCGTTCCTTGCGAGGTCTGGCCATGACGCCATGATCGCCGAAGGTCGCGCTTCAAAGGACAGCCGATTTCCGCGCTGAAAGCCCTCGCGCGCCG
Organism: Hyphomicrobiales bacterium; assembly: GCA_026400555.1. Taxonomy (GTDB): domain Bacteria; phylum Pseudomonadota; class Alphaproteobacteria; order Rhizobiales; family Beijerinckiaceae; genus Allobosea. The sequence goes on along the minus strand of JAPLOW010000154.1, from coordinate 3,727 downwards.
CCGCACGAACCGACTTGTGCGCGGCGGCGTCGGACAGGGCGCGCCGGGGGAGGCCGACGTCATGGCGATATCAGGCTCAACGACGTGGCCACTGGCAAATAAAGCGAGCGCGGCCGCTGGATCAGAGGCATGAAGCCAAAGGCCGCGTAGAATCCGGCCACCTGGTCGTCGATGGCGTCCGCGAAGATGGCGTGCGCTCCAATCGGCGCAGTCGAAACGGTCTTGATGGCGTCGAACAGCAGGGCTTCGCCAAGTCCCAGCCCGGCGTAATCGATATGCCGCCCGAGCCAGCCGATCAGCACAGCCGGCACGGTCGGATAGCGCGGCAACTTGCTTGCCAGCGGCTCGGGAACCTCCGTCAACGGCACGTTGCTGGAGGACAGGGTGTAGAACCCCGCCACCCGATCCGTTGCGATCTTGCGCGCGACGAAACAGGTGGCGTACTTCCGTTTTACGTCCTGTGAGACCGTTTCACGGAAGTAGCTGTCGATCTGGTCATTGCCGCAGATGAAGTTCGCTCGGCTGTGCGCCTTCGCCAGCGGCTCGATCGCGAAGCGGGCGCTCACCGGCGCTCGATCAGTTCGGCATGGCGCTTGGCGGCGCGGACCAGCTGCTCGTTCGGCTTGGGCAGATCGATCAGCGCTTCGGCGAACCGGATCTGATCCTCACGTGCCAGGCGCAGGATGTCGGCGTCCTCGACGACGCGTCGGGCATCCTCTCCGGCGGTCGCGATCAGATAACCGGTCAGGGTGCGATCAGATAACCGGTCAGGGTCATGCCGCGCAGGCGTGCGGCACGCTGCATATGGTCATAGACCTGCACCGGCACACGGGCTTCCAGACGCGCAGTCTCGATCTCGACTTGGGGCTTGGGCATGGGGGCTTCCTTTGGCCGATATAAATACGGCACATTGCCGTATAAATCAATGCCGCTGTTGCTCCCCCTAGGCCGCTTCTTTCCAGCTCTGAAGCAAGGTCTCGAGCGCCGCAATCTGCCGCGACAGGGTGGGTTGCGTCAGCTTGAGCCTGCGCGCCGCTGCCGCAGCGAGCCGGCTTCCGCGGTGGCGCTGAAGGCCCGCGCCTGATTCCAGTCCGTCTGACGCATACATAATTGGATATAGATATTGCCTTCATCGGCAATTTCGAATGTTCCTGCCCATGCTATCTAGCGCCCGGAAGGATAGCAGCATGATCAATACACTGGACGATGCGCGCTTTTGGAACAGGGTCGCCCGCAAATGCGCCACCGACACCATCAAGAACATGGCCGCTTACGATCGGACGATGGCGCGCACCTGGCAGCTTCTGCGGCAGTTCGACACTGTGATGGAGATCGGCTGCGGAACGGGAACGACCGCAGCGAAGCTCGCTCCCGGAGTTTCGCGTCTGACTGCGAGCAACATTTCCAGCGAGATAATCGCCATTACGCGCGAGAAGACTGAGGCGCAGTCGTGCCGCGATGTCGAATTCCGGATCGAGAGCAACGGCCATCCGGACGACCCCGGCGGCGTCCATGATACCGTGCTTGCCTTCAATCTGCTGCACCTCGTTCCCGACCGCACCGCTACGCTGGCCGAGGCCCATCGTCTGCTGAGGCCAGGCGGCCTGTTCATTTCAAAGACGCCGTGCCTGTCCGAAATGAACCCGCTCATCCGGGTGGCGTTGCCGGTCACGCGCCTTCTTGGCAAGGCGCCGAACGTGTCGTTCTTCGCAGCGGCCGAACGCGCGACCGAGATCGCGCGGGCCGGATTCACTGTAGAAGCCCGCGAACGGCAAGAAACAGGATCGAAGGACATCCGGATCTTCATCGTGGCGCGATAGCCGGAGGCCGTGTGACAGGCGTCACCTTGCAGGCCCGAGCGACCGATAGCACGACGCCAGGGCATGGAAGGCCAGCTTGGCTGTGGTCTTGTCGGCCCCGATCAGGCCCTTGCGGTTGAAGCCGCGCTGGAAACCGGTCTGGCGGCGTTCCGTCCTGAAATCGTAGAGCAACCATGCAGCGAGCCCCGCGACATAGGGCGTTGCGATGATGCGGAGGAACTGCTGCTGGTAGAATTCGGCCTGCCAGTCCTCTGTGAACAGCACGCGGCCGGCGCCATGATGGCCGGGGCTGGCGTCGGCCCCGGTTTCGCTGATGATCACCGGCTTGTCCGGGTTCGAATTGGCGAGCAGACGTTCCAGCCCTGAGAAACTGGGTTCATACCAGCCAAAATACTCGTTGAGCCCGATCACGTCGAGATGTGCGGCCAGTCGGTCCTCAATGGTGAAGGTTTCGCGGTTGATCAGGCAGGCCGCGCCGACGAGACGTGATGGGTCTAGATGGCGGGCGGTTTTTGCGAGCTCCGCCATGAATGCGAGGCGGGCATCGGTGTCGGCGTTCTCGTTGCCGACGCCCCAGAGAATCACGCTGGCGCGGTTGATGTCACGGCAGATCAGCTCGGACAACTGGTTGCGCGCATCGGCCAGCGTGTCCGGATTGCCGAAATCGATGGCCCAGTAGACAGGCACCTCAGCCCAGAGCAGGAAGCCTTCTGCGTCCGCGAGGCGCGCCATGGCCTCGTGGTGCGGATAGTGCGACAATCTCAGAAAATTGCAGCCCAGCTCGCGGGCGTGCTGCAGGCGGCGACGGATGTCGGCTTCGCTGCTGACCTTGCCAAGAGCAAGGTCGTCCTCATGGACGCACACGCCCTTGAGCCAGACCGGTTCGCCATTGAGCAGAATCTGCGTGCCGCGTGCCTCGATGGTGCGAAAGCCGATGCGCTCCGTCACGCTGTCGGTCCGGAATGTGAAGCGAACGTCATAGAGCCGGGGTGTGTCGCAGGACCAGAGTTCAGGCGACGCGCCTGCGATGATACTGCCCTTTCCGGCCTTTATCGGGATGGACTTTTCGAGTCCCAGTGCGGCGATGGTGACGGTGCCCTCGCCGTCCACCGCGTCGGACAGGCCAAGATCAAAGCGGATGCTCGCCCTGTCGGCCTGCAAGGCCGCGCGGGCCTGGCGGATGAACACGTCAGGCAGGGGGACGAGTGCCACCTCGCGGTAGAGGCCGCCATAGTTGAACCAGTCGATGTGATGCATTGGAACCCGATCTGCCTGCCGCCGGTTTTCGACGTAAACCTGCAGGCGATTGCGGCCCTGCCTGAGCTGATCCGTGATCTCGAGGCAGAACGGCGTCGAGCCGCCGCGATGGCCGCCAACATGAACTCCGTTGAGGAAGACCAGTGCGCGATAGTTGGCGGCGCCGAAGGACAGGATCGTGCGCCCGGCGCCGGCTGCGGGTCGCCAGTCGAACCAGCGCGTGTACCAGGCGCCGCCTTCGAAGTAGGTCCATTCGGGCTTCAGCACGTTCCAGCAGGAGGGAACCCCCACCGGTTCGCCGGCTTCGATCTCGTAATCGCGCGGCACGGCCCATTGGGAGGGCGGGGTTTCGTCCAGTTCAAACCAGCGTTGACGCAGGCCTTCGTCGAAGAGGTCGAGCGTCAGCAACCACTCGCCGTCAAGGGACACCGTCGGCCGCCCGGAGAGGGTGACGAGGGTTGCGGCATTCGCCAGCCCCCTTGCGAAGGGGCGCGCGTAGTCCTCATCGTGCAGATGGGCAAAGGGGTCCTCGACGTCCGCGTGCGTCATGATGTGGCGCGCCAATTGTCGACGCGATAGCCAATACCGATTGTGCGGCGGAAGTTCCAGGCCCAGTGGCCCGGCCAGAGCACATCGGCGATCATGGCGAT
>JAPLOW010000031.1 GCA_026400555.1 Hyphomicrobiales bacterium | reverse complement strand
TGTCACGTCGCACCGGAGCCATAGCAGGCGAAACGTGGTGGCAATCCGGTGATGGTCGCGGAAGCTGCCCTTCTCAACGCAATCGACAAGCCCGTTGTCGTCAAGCTCTTGAAAGGCGCGGGCGGCGGTGGCCTTGCCGATGTTGCATCGTGAGGCAGCGTCGCGGATGCTCAGGCCGATTTTGCCATTGTTGAACCCGTTGTGCAGCATGATCAGTTCCAGCATCACTGCGCGGGCCGCTGGCGAGCAAGCGCGATAGCCAGGTGATGTCAGAACGTCATGAGGTAGAGCGGCAAAGCGGGCTGGCTTGGTGCTGCGGCCTGTCTTGTCATGACCTGCCATGGCGATGGCCCTTTCCTGACTCTGGGAAGCCCGTGGGCTGGCGTTTCGGAATTTTGGCTAGGTCGGTAGCAGACGGGGCCGAAGCCCCGTCCTTGAATCGTTGTGAGCCAGCGCGCGCTATGTCGGCCTTCGTCATCCCGCCACCTCGTGCAGCAGCTTGACCGGCGTGTGCAGCACATAGCGCCCGTGATGACCGGAGAATGGGCCACCATGTGGTTCGTGAATGGTCTCGATATCGAGTCCAGCCTTACGCAGCATGAAGATGTAATGCGACCAGCGCGGGGCTGGCCGTTCAATGGGTGTCACGCCGCGTTCACCAGCCTCAATCAGCTTTCCCAGCGCCCATGCCTCGCGACCCTCAAAGGTCATCCGGCAAGGGCCGTTGTCGGTGTCGAATTCAATCGTGATGGCTGTCAGGTTGCTCATTCGCAAGCCTCCAGGTTGAAGCCCGCCAGTTCAGCAACTGTGCGGGCGTGATGCGGGGAGAGGTGATGGCGGCGCGCAACGTGGCGCACGGCGCGTTCGAGGGGTGCGGCTGGCGGATCAAGCGCGATGCGATTTGCTGCCCAGCCGAAAAGGTCTTGGGCTTCAGGCAAGCCGATAGCGGGCTTGCGGCACGTATGCCGACGATGATACTTCTTCATGTGATGGTTTCCCGAAGCGGGGTTTCTATCGAAAAGGCCCGGTCTGGCGTTAGCAGCGCCTAGCCGGGCCGCTTTGTGTCAGGCGGGGCGGGATGCCGCGCCCGTTGTTTCGAGCGCGTCAATGTAACGCGAGATTTCGGATGACCTTACGAAGGTGCGGCGTCCGTTCTTCACTACGCGAAGGCGGCCAGCGGCAATTTCAGCATAGCCCCGTGTGGGGCGGAGGCCAGCGAGGGTGAAGCCTTCGCGGATAGGGTAGAGACGGTCTTGCGGCATAGAATCAAATTCCTTTCATCTGAAAATAGTTGCTGTCGAAGCGACCAGATGAACATCAAAGATTCGAGATGATCGGTCTAAATGGTAATCCATGGATTTTTTGCACGTACCGTTTACCCTTCTCTGCGGCGCTGCCTAGCTATCCGCGAACGATTTTGTTTCACCGCCTTGGCGATACTCTCATCCGTCAAAGCACAGCCGATTTCCGCAAGAACTGCCATCGAAAAACGGATGAACGGCCCACCAAGCGAATTGCCGTTGTTCGGGTCGCGAGTTATTCTGTCATCAAGGTCGAGATATTTTTTGGCTAATCGGGCTAAGGTTACTGCCAGAAGTCGCGTTGGCGTGAAATGCTGTAACGGATATTCTGACAGTTTATCGAAACCGCTTTCCACGTTCGCGTCTATTAATTGTGCGACCAACGATTGCAGTAAGCGGACTCCATCAGAAAAATCGTGCAGCCCATGGGCAGCACGCTGCACTCCAAGTTCCTCGAAGGCACGGATCAAATTGGCATTTTCGCGCCAACCCGAAAAAAGCTGTCGCTCCAGATATAGCGCATCCGTTGAGTATAGGCGCGAAACATCACTTAACGCCTTTACTAGCTTGTTCAAGCGAGCATGTCTGCGCTTTGCCTCGGCGTCGCTGTCGAGTTTGACCCAGCGGGGATATTCTTCACGCAAGAACCATATTTCATTCGCAAGTCCTTGGATGTCGACATTTGCCGGCGCTTTCCAGTTGCCGCGTTCTGCCTCGGCGATTGGTCGCGTCGCAAATTGTTGACCAGCTTTAATGTCCGACAGCCGTTCTGGCAGCCGAGTACTGAGGTAAAAAAGGGCGTTGAATTCCCGTTCGAGCAGCGAGGCCATAAACTCGCTTTCGTGCTTAGGTCGCGCCATTTCACGCCCTCACCAGCGGGATCACTTTCGCGCCATCCCGCAAAGCGTCCAGATGATCCGCCCACCATTGGCCCATCGTTACGCGCTCTTGCCAGTGTTCGCCGCGTGCATAAGCCCGGCGCACGGCATCTGCGTCCTGGTGTGCCAGCGCCCGTTCGATGGCGTCGGGGCTGAATTTGCCGCTTTCGTTGAGCAAGGTTGAGGCCGCCGCGCGGAAGCCGTGCGAGGTCATGTCATCCTGCCCGTAGCCCATGCGGCGCAAGGCGGCATTCAGGGTGTTTTCGGACATGCAGCGCTTGGGGTTGGCGATGTGCGGGAACACGAAAGCCGAATGGCCGGTAAGCGGCTTCAGGCCTTCGATAATAGCAATGGCTTGGCGCGGCATCGGCACGCGGTGTTCGCGGCGCATTTTTGTGCGTGCGGCGGGTATAGTCCAGACGCCAGCGGCCAGATCAAACTCGCTCCATTCGGCCATGCGCAATTCGCCGGGTCGGGGGAACATCAGCGCCATGCACTTCAGCGCCGCGACTGTGACTGACTGGCCATTGAAGCCTTCGATGGCGCGCATCAGCCCGCCAAGCTCTTTGGCGTCAGTGATGGCGGCGCGGTGCTTGACCACGGGCGCGGCCAGCTTGCCCTTCAGACCAGCCGTGGGGTCGAATTGTATCTGGTGCGGGATGGCATGGCGAAACACCTCGCTGATGGCAGAACGCATCCGCCGCGCGGTTTCCAGCAGGCCCTTGGCTTCAACCTTGCGCAGCACATGCAGCACTTCAGCGGCGGTGATGTCGGCAATGGGCCGCTCCCCCAAGTCGGCATTGGCCATGCTGTAGAGCCATTCGCGCTTGCCAAGGGTCGCATGGGCCTTGCCTTCGCGGCGCTTCTTGTCGAGCAGATCAGCCGCGACCTTGGCGAAGGTGTTGGCGCGCACTTCGCGGGAGACCAACACGGCAAGCCGCTTTTGTTGGGCTGGATCGTTGCCAGAGACCAACACGGTTTTTGCCTCGTCCCTCTTACTGCGGGCATCCGAAAGAGTGATGGCGGGATACGGGCCAAGCGTGAGCGTCTTTTGCGCCCCGTCGAAACGATAGGCCAGTTTCCAGATTTTCCCGCCCGCTGGTGTCACCCAAAGCTGCAAACCGCCACCATCTGACAACTTTTGCATCGTCGGCAACGGCTTTGCGTTCCTGATGGTGATGTCTGTCAGCGGCATTTGTTGGTCTCCGCATCGTTGGTGTTGGCCTCAGACCAACAGAAAGACCAACAAACCATGCGGCTGTCAACGAACGCTCATGGCCGCTGATGGCCTCCAGACAGCAAAAAACCCGCCTTTTGAGCGGGTTCTTGGGTGTTTCGGACGTAGCCGAATGGAAATGTGGTGCCCAGGAAAGGACTCGAACCTTCACAGCTTGCACTACTGGTGTGCCCAGGAAAGGACTCGAACCTTCACAGCTTGCACTACTGGTACCTGAAACCAGCGCGTCTACCAATTCCGCCACCTGGGCACTGGAGCCAGCGTTTATTGGCCATCGCGGGGCCTGTCAACGGAAACCCGCGCGCAATTTGCATCGGCTTGCGACGCTTGGCGTCCTTCACAGGCGTTGTGCCATGTTCTAGGACACACAGCACGGAACGGGGTCAGTTCATCATGTCAGTCACATCGGCAAAACTCGTCACGGTGTTCGGCGGTTCGGGCTTTGTCGGCCGGCACGTGGTGCGCGCGCTGGCGAAGCGAGGCTATCGTGTCCGCGTCGCGGTGCGCAGGCCCGATCTGGCCGGGCATCTGCAGCCGCTCGGCGTCGTCGGCCAGATCCACGCCGTGCAGGCCAATCTGCGCTATCCGCAATCGGTGGCGCGCGCGGTCAAAGGCTCGGACGCCGTCATCAATCTCGTGGGCATCCTGCAGGAGCAGGGACGCCAGACCTTCGATTCGGTCCAGGCCGAGGGCGCGCGTGCGGTCGCCACGGCCACGGCGGCAGCCGGACGGGCAACCCTGGTGCACATGTCTGCCATCGGCGCCGATGCGGCGTCGGCCTCGCAGTATGCTCGGACCAAGGCCTCGGCCGAGGCAGCGGTATTTGAGGCCGTACCCGGCGCGATCGTGATGCGTGCTTCGATCATCTTTGGGCCCGAGGATGGCTTTTTCAACCGCTTCGCGACGCTGGCCCGCATGCTGCCCGTGCTGCCTCTCGTCGGGGGCGGCGCAACCCGTTTCCAGCCTGTCTATGTCGGCGATGTCGCCGAGGCGATTGCGCGGGCCGTCGATGGTCAGGTCGTCGGTGGCAAGATCTACGAACTGGGCGGTCCCGAGGTGAAGAGCTTTGCGGAGTTGATCGCCTATGTCTGCGAGGTCACCGGTCGCAAGCGTCTGCTCGCGCCCTTGCCCTGGCCGCTGGCGTCGCTGCAGGCCGGAGTGCTTGAGGTGGTCGACAAGCTGACCTTCGGGCTTCTGCCTGACGCCATCAAGATGACGCGTGACCAGGTCACGCTGTTGAAGTCCGATAACATCGTGTCCGAGGCGGCCGTCGCGGAAGGCCGCACCCTGGCGGGCCTTGACATCACGCCGCACAGCATTGAAGCGATTGTGCCGGGCTATCTCTGGCGCTTCCGCAAGTCCGGCCAGTTCGAGGCAGCCCGTCCGTCCTGACGCGTCGTGTCATGACGGATCTGATCATCGTTGGCGCGGGTCCGGCGGGCCTCGCGGCGGCGCATGCGGCCCGTGCGCGCGGCCTGAGCGTCCTGATTCTCGAAGCGCGCCCCCGCATCGGCGGACGGGTGGTCACCGCGCTGATAGGCGGCCATCCCGTCGATCTCGGCGCACATTGGCTGCATGCCGGGCCGATCAATCCGGTGGTGGCCCTCGCCCGCGGCAAAGGCTGGCGATTGAAACGGGCGCCCGTCGAGACCCATCTGTTCGTCAACGGGCGGCGGCAGAGACCGGCCCAGGTCGCCGGCTATCATGCGGCATTTGGCAGGGCCGACCGGGCGCTTGCGGCGATGGCTGGACGTCCGGACGACCAGGACGACGACGATGTGGCCGCCGCCAGCCTGCCGCCGCTCGGGCGATGGACGCGCCCGGTGCGCGCCATCACGGGACTGGTCTGCGGCCGGCCGCTGACAGAGGTCAGCGCGCACGATTTTGCCAGCTCGGAATATGCCGACAACCTGTTCTCGCCCGAGGGTTTCGGGACACTGCTGGCGCGGCTGGGCCGGGATTTGCCGGTCGCCCTCGATACGCCGGTCACGGCGATCGACTGGTCGGGCCGTATGGTGCGGCTGACCACGCCCCGGGGCGTGGCGGAGGCGCTGAAGGTGCTCGTCACTGCACCGCCGGCCGTGCTGGAGGGCGGCGCGATCCGCTTCACCCCGCCCTTGCCGGAAATCACACAGGCGGCTTTCGCCGCGTTCCAGCCGGCCGTTTACGAGCATGTTGTGCTGCAATGGCCAAGTGCACCATTTCAGGGCGCTGACAGGATTGCAACGCTGACCGGAAGGCGCCTGCCGGGGCTCGGCCTGCTGACCCGTCTCGACGGGACCGCGCTGCACTACCTCGAACTCGACGGGCCTTTGTCGCAGGCCTGTGGGCCGGATCGGCTGGCGAAAGCCGCGCGGCTGGCCCGGACGATTCTTGCAGATCAGTTCGGCGCGCGCGCGATCCGTGACCTTAAAGTCCTGACCGCGACCGACTGGCAGGCCGATTCGCTGGCGCGGGGGTCCTGGTCGAGCGTGCCGCCCGGCCATGCCTCCATTCGGGATATGCTTGCCGTGCCGGTGGCGGAGCGGCTTGCCTTTGCCGGCGAGGCCACCGATCATGCCCAATGGGGCACGGTCGGCGGGGCCTGGATGCAGGGGACGCTGGCGGTCGAACGCCTGTTCGGGCCGACCTGATCACAGCATGCTGGGCAGAACCCGGTTCGGCGGGCGATGCCCGTCCATCATGGCGCGGATGTTGACGATCACCTTTTCGCCCATCTCCAAGCGGCCTTCATGGGTGGCGGAACCCATATGCGGCAGCAGAACCACCCGGTGGGCCCGCGCCAGCTTGAGAAGGCGCGGGTTGACTGCAGGCTCGTGCTCGAAAACGTCGAGCCCCGCCCCGGCCAGTTCGCCGGCATCGAGCATCCGCGTCAGCGCCACCTCGTCCACGATCTCGCCGCGGGCGGTGTTCACCAGGATGGCGTCGGGCTTCATCATCTTGAGCCGGCGCGCCGAGAGCAGGTGATACGTGCCGGGCGTGTGCGGGCAGTGGACTGTGACGATGTCCATCCGCGCCAGCATCTGGTCGAGCGAATCCCAATAGGTGGCGTCGAGCTCTTCCTCGATCCGCGCGTCGACGCGGCGGCGGTTGTGGTAGTGGATCGACAGGCCGAAGGCCTTGGCGCGGCGTGCCACAGCCTGCCCGATCCGGCCCATCCCGATGATGCCGAGGCGCTTGCCAGTGATTCGGGTGCCCAGCATCCAGGTCGGCGACCAGCCCTGCCACTTGTCGTCGGGCACCAGCCGAGCACCCTCCGGAATCCGGCGCGCCACCGCCATGATCAGCGCCATGGTCATGTCGGCGGTGTCGTCGGTCAGGACGCCGGGGGTATTGGTCACGTCAATGCCGCGGGCGGCTGCGGCCGCGACATCGATGTTGTCGAAGCCGTTGCCGAAATTGGCGATCAGCTTGAGCCGCTCGCCGGCGGCCGCGACGATCTCGGCGGTGATGTCGTCCGTCACTGTCGGCACAAGGACGTCGGCGGTCCTGACCGCCTCGATCAGGGCCTCGCGGGACATCGGCACATCGTCATGGTTGAGCCGGGCGTCGAACAGTTCGCGCATCCGGGTCTCGACCGCCTCCGGCAGTTTGCGCGTCACCACCACCAGGGGCTTTTTGCGATATGGCATCGAGGTCTCCGTCCAGTTTCGCGCCAGGGCCTGCGCCGTGACACATATTGGTTCGCCACGCCTTTGCCTCAACCGTCCGTTAACGCCGTTGCAGTGAAAGTGCCCGGGTGGTCAAGGGCCGGATGCGAGGCAGTCCTGCCGCGATATCTAGCAGGGCCGGTGTGGAACACAATCGAGCCGGCTGGGGCGGGGCGGTTCTGAGGGCGCTGCGCCATGCGGATCGGCACAGGACATGAGCGGAGGGGCAGCATGATGGCAACTCGAATGGCAACCGCGATCGCGGTCGGGACCCTTGTCCTCGGCGCAAGCCTTATGCCGGCGCCGGCCAAGGCCGCCGGCGAAGTTGCGGGCACGGTCACGGGCCTGCCTGTGCCTCGCTATGTCAGCCTGAAGAATGATCGCGTCAATCTGCGCGAGGGCCCTTCCAAGGAGCACCGCACCACCTGGGTGTTCCAGCGTGCCGGCCTGCCGGTGGAGATCACGGCCGAGTTCGAGACCTGGCGCCGCATCCGTGACGCCGAGGGAGCGGAAGGCTGGGTTCTGCACAGCCTTCTGTCGGGCCGCCGCACGGCGCTGGTGGTTCCATGGTCCAAGAACAAGGACGAGACCATCGCGCTGGTCGAGCGCGCCGACGAGCGCGCCGCCCCGTTGGCGAGGCTCAATCCCAATGTCCTGACCAATGTGAAATCCTGCGCGGGCAGCTGGTGCCGCGTCACGATCGGGGACTTTGACGGGTTCATCAAGCAGGACCGGCTCTGGGGCGTTTATCCCAACGAGCGCGTCAACTGACCGGCACCCTTGACGCCGCCGTCAGGCACCCTTCGGCTTCAGCCTGACGATTACTTCGATCCGCGATACCTCCATGCCCTCGGGCAGGGACGGCAGTTGCGCCACCGTGATCGCGTCCGACGGAACGTCGATCATCCGGTCTTCACCCTCGATGTAGAAATGATGGTGATCGGAGGGGTTGGTGTCGAAGTAGGTCTTGGCGCCGTCGACTGCGAGCTCCCGCAGAAGCCCCGCCTGCGTGAACTGGTGCAACGTATTGTAGACCGTCGCCAGCGAGACCGGCACGCGGGCGCGCATGGCCTCCTCGAACAGGATTTCGGCGCTGATGTGCCGGTCACCCTTGGCGAACAGCAACCAGCCCAGCGATGTCCGCTGGCGGGTCGGGCGCAGGCCGACCGCACGCAGTTTCTCGCGCAGGACATGCACCGGACAGCCAGCCAGCGAGCGGCTCGCCAGATACGGAGCCGTAGTGTCGGGCTGACCCCGCAGGGCGTCCTCAGATGTCGTGGCAACGGTCATGGTGGCCCTTGAATGCTGCATGCGGCAGACGCACTGCCACAAACCAGATCATATTCATCCTTCAGGGTGACTTCAACTGAGGATAATGACGGAGGCCGGCCATCCGCCCTTCACGAAGCCCCGCCGCGGTGCTAGGCCTCGCGGCGGCAAGACAGGGAGCTGTCGCTGAACTGTCTCAATCAGGTAACGGAAGTGTCATGGAACGGCAGTCGAGCTTCACGTACGAGGAAATTCTGGCCTGCGGGCGTGGTGAATTGTTCGGCATGGGCAACGCCCAGCTGCCGCTTCCCCCGATGCTGATGTTCGACCGCATCACGTCGATCAGCGAGACTGGCGGCGTCAATGGCAAGGGCATGGTGATGGCCGAGCTCGATGTCCGCCCTGATCTCTGGTTCTTCCCCTGCCACTTCAAGGGTGACCCGGTCATGCCCGGCTGCCTTGGACTTGATGCGCTCTGGCAGCTCACGGGCTTCTTCCTCGGCTGGCTCGGATTGCCCGGTCGTGGCCGCGCGCTCGGTGTGGGCGAGGTAAAATTCGCCGATCAGGTTCTGCCGACGGTCAGGAAGGTGGTCTACGGCGTCGAATTCAAACGGGTGTTCAAGTCCAAGCTCGTGCTCGGCATCGCCGATGGCTGGCTCGAAGCCGATGGCAAGCGCATCTATACGACCACAGACATGCGCGTGGGGCTGTTCAAGCCCGAGTGATGCCAGACACGCAAGAAAATGCCGGCCAAGACTTGAAAGCGCCGCGAGGCGCTTGCAGTTAAAGGCAAGCTGCGCGATCACGCCCGCACTGTCATGACGCCGCCCCACAGCGCGCATGAGCCAAAATGACCTCTGGAGGCACTCCACCATGAAGCGCGTCGTCGTCACGGGGATGGGCATCGTCTCGTCCATCGGAAACAATACGCAGGAGGTGCTGGCCTCGCTGCATGAGGCAAGGTCCGGGATCGCCCTCGAGCAGGATTTCATCACCCACGGCTTCCGCAGCCAGGTCGCCGGCCGGCCCACGCTCGACCCGTCCACGATTGTTGACCGGCGCGCGATGCGCTTCCACGGTGGAGGTTCGGCCTGGAACCATGTCGCCATGGATCAGGCAATTCTCGACGCCGGGCTCGACGCGTCCGACATCTCGAACGAGCGCACCGGCATCATCATGGGCTCGGGAGGGCCTTCCACCATCGCCCTGATCGAGGCTTACGAGAAGGCCAAGGAAAGCGGAAATTCCAAGCGCGTCGGCCCCTTCGCTGTGCCCAAGGCGATGAGCTCGACCGCCTCCGCCACGCTCGCCACATGGTTCAAGATCAAGGGCGTCAACTATTCGATCAGCTCGGCCTGCGCCACCTCGAACCATTGCATCGGCAACGCCTACGAGATGATCCAGTATGGCAAGCAGGATGTGATGTTCGCCGGCGGCTGCGAGGAACTGGACTGGACCATGTCCGTGCTGTTCGACGCCATGGGCGCCATGTCGAGCAAGTTCAACGACAATCCGACGATGGCCAGCCGCGCCTATGACGTCAACCGCGACGGTTTCGTGATTGCCGGCGGGGCAGGGGTGGTGGTGCTCGAGGAACTTGGCCACGCCAAGGCCCGCGGCGCGAAGATCTATGGCGAGATCGTCGGCTACGGGGCGACCTCGGACGGCTACGACATGGTCGCGCCGTCGGGCGAGGGCGCGGTGCGTTGCATGCGGCAGGCGCTCGCCACCTACAAGGGCAAGGTCGATTACATCAACCCGCACGGCACCTCGACGCCGGTGGGCGACGCCAAGGAAATCGAGGCGATCCGCGAGGTCTTCGGCGGGGCCGATAGGTCCCCGCTGATTTCCGCCACCAAGTCGCTGACAGGCCATTCGCTGGGCGCGACCGGCGTACAGGAGGCGATCTACTCGCTGCTCATGCTTAACAACGACTTCATCTGCGAGAGCGCCCATATCGACGAGATCGACCCGGCCTTCGCTGACATGCCGATCGTGCGCAAGCGCGTCGACAATGCGGGCCTCGGCTGCGTGCTCTCCAACTCCTTCGGCTTCGGCGGCACCAACGCCACGATCATCATGAAGCGGCTGGAGGCGTGATCCAGATGCAGTTGATGGCGGGCAAGCGTGGCCTCATCATGGGCGTCGCGAACCAGAATTCGATCGCCTGGGGCATCGCCTCCATGCTGGGCAAGCACGGGGCGACCTGTGCCTTCTCCTATCAGGGCGAGGCGCTTGGCAAGCGGGTGAGGCCGCTGGCGGAGAGCATCGGAGCCAAGCTGGTCATCCCCTGCGATGTCGAGGATCTGGCCTCGGTCGATGCGATGTTCGAGATGCTGAAAGCCGAGTGGGGAACGCTCGATTTCCTGGTGCACGCCATCGGCTTCTCCGACAAGGACGAACTCAAGGGCCGTTACGCAGACACCACCCGCGCCAATTTCTCGCGCACCATGGTGATCTCGTGCTTCTCGTTCACCGAAGTCGCCAAGCGCGCTGCCGCGATGATGACGCAGGGCGGCTCCATGATCACGCTGACCTATGGCGGCTCGATGCGGATCATGCCGAACTACAATGTCATGGGCGTGGCGAAAGCAGCACTCGAAGCCTCGGTGCGTTATCTCGCCAATGATTTCGGCCCCCAGGGCATCCGCGTCAACGCGCTGTCGCCCGGCCCTGTCCGTACTCTGGCGGGGGCGGGCATCACCGACGCGCGCGCCATGTATGCCTGGCAGCGCGCCAACACGCCGCTGCGCAAGTCAGTGTCGCTCGACGAGATCGGCGGCTCGGCGCTGTATTTCCTGTCGGACCTATCAGGCGGCGTGACAGGCGAGGTGCACCACATCGATGCGGGCTTCCATATCACCTCGATGCCGACGGTGGAGAACCTCAGGGCGATCGACCTCAAGGGCGAGGGCGAGTAGTCAGCCCGTGCCGGCCATCAGCGCCGTCAGCCGTTGGGCCAGCGCTGCCCTGTCTCCTGTTATGTTGAGACCTTTGATGCGCGCTGTCTCGCCCGAAACGATCACGACGTCGGACTTGCGCAGGTTCAGGACCTTGGCAAGGTACCCGACCAGAGCCGTGTTCGCGGCACCTTCGACCGGCCGGGCCTTGAGCCGGATCGCCAGCAGGGGACGACCGTCGGCATCCGCGACCAGTCCCTGAAGCCCGTCAAACGCGGCATTCGGGGTCAACCGCACCATGAGGCGAATGCCGCCCGGCGTCTCGCAGAAAGGCTGCCCGGCGAAGGCCAGGCTCGCCGTTGTCACAGCCCAAGCTTCTTCTTCCGCTGGCCGAGCGTGCGCAGGCGCAGCGCGTTCAGCTTGATGAAGCCCGCCGCGTCGCGGTGGTCGTAAGCCACGGCCCCTTCCTCGAAGGTGACGAGATCCTGGTCGTAGAGCGAATAGGGGCTGGACCGTCCGATCACGATCGTGTTGCCCTTGTAGAGCTTGAGCCGCACCGTGCCGGTCACGAATTCCTGGCTCTTGTCGATCAGCGCCTGCAGCATCTCGCGTTCGGGCGAGAACCAGAAGCCGTTGTAGATCAACTCGGCATATTTGGGCATCAGCTCATCCTTGAGATGGGCCGCGCCACGGTCGAGCGTGATGCTCTCGATCGCCCGGTGGGCGACGTGCAGGATGGTGCCGCCCGGCGTCTCGTACATGCCGCGGGACTTCATGCCGACGAAGCGGTTCTCGACAAGGTCGAGCCGGCCGATGCCGTTGATCTTGCCGAGCCGGTTGAGTTCGGTCAGCAGGGTCGCCGGCGTCATCGCCACGCCATTGATGC
>JAPLOW010000023.1 GCA_026400555.1 Hyphomicrobiales bacterium | reverse complement strand
CCGATATCGCGCTGCGTACCGACCCGGCCTATGAGCGCATTTCGCGGAATTTCCACAAGAACCCGGACCATTTCGCAGATGTGTTCGCGCGTGCCTGGTTCAAGCTGACCCATCGCGACATGGGCCCGAAGGTCCGCTATGTTGGCCCTGAAGTGCCGGCCGAAGACCTGATCTGGCAAGACCCCGTCCCGGCGGGCCGCAAAGACTATGACATTGCGACCGTGAAGGCCCGCATCGCGGCGTCCGGCTTGTCGATCGCCGAGATGGTCGCGACCGCATGGGACAGCGCCCGGACCTTCCGCGGCTCGGACATGCGCGGCGGCGCCAACGGCGCGCGCATCCGCCTTGCGCCGCAAAAGGACTGGGAAGGCAATGAGCCGGCACGCCTTGCCAAGGCGCTTGCGGCCTATGAAGGCATCGCGGCGGCGACCGGCGCGAGCGTGGCCGACCTGATCGTGCTGGCCGGCAACATGGGCGTCGAACAGGCGGCGAAGGCTGCGGGCTTCAACGTCATCGTGCCATTCGCTGCCGGCCGCGGCGACGCAACGGCGGAGCAGACTGATGCCGCGTCCTTCAGCGTGCTTGAGCCGGTCGCAGACGGGTTCCGCAACTGGCTGAAGAAGGACTATGCCGTCAGCGCCGAGGAACTGATGCTGGACCGCGCCCAGCTTCTGGGCCTCACGGCAGCGGAAATGACCGTTCTCGTCGGTGGCATGCGGGCCATGGGCACGAACCATGGCGGAACGAGCCATGGCGTGTTCACGGACCGCGCTGGCGCGCTGACGACCGACTTCTTTGTCGCCATCACGGACATGACCTACGCATGGCAGCCGGCCGGTCCGAACTTTTACACGCTCGTCGACCGCAAGACCGGTACGGCCAAGTGGACAGCGACGCGCGCCGATCTCGTCTTCGGCTCGAACTCGGTCCTGCGCGCCTATGCCGAAGTCTATGCGCAGGATGACGGCCGCGAAAAATTCATGACTGACTTCGTTGCAGCCTGGACCAAGGTCATGAATGCGGACCGCTTCGATCTTGCCTGACGCAGCGCCCGGCGCTCGCTGACGCGGGCGCCGGACGAAGCACACCTGACCAACACGCGTCGCCCGCCATTGCGCGTATCGGTTCGCGCTCACCAAGCCTTAACCCTGTTTGACTATCGTTTCAGGTTAAATGAGGTCGGATACGGAGGCGGTCATGCGAAACAGCTTGCATACCCTACTGGGATTTGTGCGCGATGAGCGCGGTACAATGGTGGCTGGCGTCGCCAAGGCTGCGATTGCGATCTGCTTCCTGTCGGTGATCGCCGCCAACATCATGAGCAACCGCATTGACGCGCGTGAAAAGCAGGTCCTCGCCGCGCTGACCGGCACCGTCGCCGGGGGACGCAATGTCGACAACGCGGCGACCGGATCGCTCGCGAGGCAGGTGGAAGCGCTCAGGGTCGACCCCTGCGCCCTACCCCCACAGCGCTGAGCCCCCTCGCCGGTCAGGCTGCAAGCCAGGCCGACAGTTCGGCCGTCACGATCTCGGGCGCTTCCAGCGTCGACAGATGCCCGCAGCCAGGGATAACCATCAGCTTTGAACCGGTGATGCCGGCCGCGATTTCCTGCGAATCCTCCACTGGCGTCAGGCGGTCCTCGCTGCCGACGAGGACCCGTGTCGGAACCGAGATCGCCGCCAGACCGGGGCGGGAATCGGGGCGATCGAGCAGTGCGCGCTGCTGACGGATGAAGGTCTCTGGCCCTGTGTCCACCGCCATGCGGCGCACGAGCGCCCGCAATTCCGTGTCCTCCAGCCGCGCAGGCGCGACGAAGGTGGGCCATAGCAGCGCGAAGACGTGATCGTAGCGCCCGTTTTCAGCATGGCCGATCATCTCGATTCTGACAGCGTTCTTGTCCGGGCTGGCAGGCTTGCCGGTCGCGTCGAGCACCGCCAGCCGCGTCACGCGTTCCGGTGCCCGGCGCATCAACTCAAAGGCGAGCGTACCACCCATGGACAGGCCGCAAAGAGCGAAGCGCAGTGGCGCGACAGCCAGAAGGCGCGTGATGATTGCCCCTAGAGTGGCATCGCGGCGGCGATCCGCGACCAACACCTGCCGACCCACCCCGAGCACACGCCATTGCGGCCGATACAACTCGGCGGCGCAGGTCAGGCCGGCGATCAGAGCAAGCGGCTCGCACAAGGCGTGGCTCCACAAAACGATCAGGGGAAACGGGTGAAGGCATGTATGCTGATATGGGCGTGACGCGGTAGTCGTTGTCCCAGGCTGCGGTTTTAGGGGCCGGGCGGAGGGAATCCTTGCCCTTTTGCCTTCGGCCGAGATTTGCGGCGATATGCTTGAGGGTGACGAAGTTCTCGGGCGCGTTGTTGGTTCGGATCCTGCAGGCGTCGGTGCGGAAGGTCATATCCATGACCCAATGTAGGCCGTTCTCGACAGCCCAATGGTCACGCATGATGGGGCCGAGTTCGTTGGCGTCGAGCGTCGCGGATGTGATGTAATGGCGGGTTTCGCGTCGGCTCACGCGGTCGATCTCGCGGGTGGCTTCGACGATGACGAGCCCGGCGAGGCCCGGCCATGTGTGACGCTCCTTGTGTGACGCTCCTGCAGCCGGCCCATATCGTGAACGACGATGACGCGACGGGTTTCGATGCGTCCGTGATCGCATCGACCGTGGCGTCGACGCTGATCGTGGTGTCGGCGTAACCGCGCGCTTTCTGCTCGGTCGCGAACACTCCGACCTCGTCGCGCAACGTGCCCTGATTGCCCTTCAGGGCTAGGACGTAATCGGCCTTTTTGTCGATGATCTTGCGGGCGATGTCGCGCTGGCATCCCATGGCGTCGATGGTGACGACGGCGCCCTCGATCGCCAGCCTTTCGAGGAGGGCTGGAATGGCGACGATCTCGTTCGTCTTGTCGCTCACCTTGGTTTGCGCCAGGACGAGGCGTTGTCGCGCCGCAAAGGCCGACACCATATGGATCGCGTCCTTGCCACTCTTGCTCCCGGAGCGCCGCGAGGTTTTTCCACCGATGGCGATGACCTCCGGCGCGGCTCCGGTCAGGCCGCCGACCCAGGCCGTGAAACACCGGCGGAAGGCGGCAGGGTCCAATGCGGCGAAGATGTCGCCCATATGATCGTGGCTCGGCGTGCCGTTGGCGAAGGGCAGAAAGCGCCGCAACAGATTGAGTTTCTTGTGCCCGAACCGGGCGATGTCCGTGAACCCCTCGGCGCCCGCCAGCGTCGCAAGAAGCGCCAGCAAAAGGATCTCGTCGAGCCGATAGGCCACCTTCCCGGCCTGCCGGTGATCCGGCATATCGCTGAAACAATCCAGCAAAGAGCTCGTCTCATACAAAACCGGCGCACGCGCCCCAGTCGTGTCCATCGCGTGCTCCGCTCTTCGAACCAGCGGATTTGCACGGATTCAGCACTTCAACTCTTTGTCACGCTCTCATTCACCCGAGTGCAGTGACTGCGCACCCGAAAGCACTTGACTTCGCCGGCTGCTGCGGTCAAACACCGGCGAGATTTCTGCCGGGAGTTTCCCGGCGTTTTTTGTTGTGCGGCCAGCTCGGCCCTCCAGACCAGACGAACAGGTGTCCCATGGCCAAGGCCGTAACCATCAAGATCAGGCTTGTGTCGACCGCCGACACCGGATATTTCTACGTGACGAAGAAGAACTCGCGCACGATGACCGAGAAAATGACCAAGAAGAAGTACGATCCGGTCGCGCGCAAGCACGTCGAGTTCAAGGAAGCCAAGATCAAGTGACGTGAAAGCCGGTCGCGCCAAGCGATTCGTTTGAAACGACAAAAGGCGCTCTTCGGAGCGCCTTTTTCTTTGTCATGAGGCCAGGCGAGGCCAACGACAGGGTGTCGTTCTGCCTAGACGACAGAAGTGGCCGGTTGATCACGGATCTGAGGAGGCCAGAAACTCCCGCAACCAACCGGCCGAGCCCGCGAATTC
>JAPLOW010000153.1 GCA_026400555.1 Hyphomicrobiales bacterium | reverse complement strand
CGCATCGATGAAGCCCGCCGGCTCGTCGTAGAGTTCGGCCTGCAGGGTCATCACGTCCAGTTCGTTGGCGCGGGTGATCACGAGGCGCAGCTTGGCGATCTGCTGATGGCGGCGGGCAATCTCGGCGACCTGCTCGGGGCGGACGAACATGCCCTTGATCTTGGCGGTCTGGTCCGCACGGCCCATCCAACCCTTGATGCGCATGTTGGTCCGGCCGCAACTGCTGTGCCCCGGCATGGAGGCGGACAGATCGCCCAATGCCAGCCGGATCAGCGGATGGGCCGGATCGAGGCTGGTGATCACGATCTCGCCGACTTCGCCCTCGGCCACCGGATCGCCTGTGCCCGGCGTGACGATCTCAACGATGATGTTCTCGTTGACCATCAGGCCGGATCGCGCCGGGGTTTCATAGGCGATCACGCCGATGTCGGCGGTGGCGTAGGCCTGATAGGCGTCGATGCCCGCATCCCTGACCCAGGCCTGCAGCGAGGTCGGAAAGGCGGCACCGGAGACAACGGCTTTGTCGAAACTGACCGGTTTGCCGGCCGCGCGACCAGCCTCGACAAGGATCTTGAGGAAATCCGGCGTGCCGGCATAGGCTTTCGGCTGAAAGGCCGCGATCAGGTCGAGTTGCTTTTCGCTGTCGCCAGGACCGGCCGGAATCACGGCGCAACCAGCGGCGCGCGCGCCTGAGTCAAAGATGAAGCCACCGGGCGTCATGTGATAGCTGAAGGTGTTCAGCACCACATCGCCGCAGCGCAGGCCAGCCGCAAAGCAGGCCCGGCCCGCTCCCCAGGGATCGGGCTTTGCTGCTTCGGGCTCGAAGATCGGTCCTGGTGAAGTGAACAGGCGGCCGAAATCGCCCGGCTTGCCAGGCACAAAACCGCCAAAGGGCGGGGCGGCCTTGTGCAGCGCCGGCAGGTCGGACTTGCGCAGCACCGGTAGTCCGGCGAGTGCCCTGCGTGACTTGATGTCATGCGGGTCGATCCCCTTGAGGTGCTCGGCATAGGCCGGGGCCGTCATGGCCGCCGCGAGCACCTGCTCCAGCCGGCCCAACAACTCGGCTTCGCGCGCCTCGGGCGGGCGCGTCTCCAGCGCATCGAAATGAACGGCCATGACAGTCCCCTGTGCCCTTGCGGGTTCTAGATGCGCATTATCCTGAACCAGCGCATCACGTCGAGCAAGGTCGCAAGCGCAGACGCGACATAGGTCCACGCCGCCGCCTTCAGCACATGGCGTGCAGCAGGCAGGTCTTGCTCCGACAGATAGCGCCTTTCCCCGAGGATCGGCAGCGCTTTTTTGAAACTGGCATCATACTCGATCGGCAGCGTCACCAGATGCACAGCGACCCGGACAAGCAGCAGCACGACACCGAGCGCAATCTGAACGGCGAGCAGGACGGGGGCCTTGACGATGAAGGCCAGCACCGGCGCGCTCAACAACATCACCGTGCCGATCTTGTCGATCCAGATCACCCGCCCGACCACAGCCATGCGGCGCATGAAGCCCGGCTCCTCACGGGCGTGCTGGATGGCGTGGCTGACCTCGTGGGTCGCCACCGCCACTGCCGCAATGGATTTGCCATTGAGGAAGCCGGGCGTCAGCCTCACTGTCCGGGTCTCGGGATCATAGTGATCCCCGGCCTCGGTCTCCTCGATGGCGACGCTCTCCAGCCCTGCCTCGTCGAGTAGGTGCCGCGCCAGTTCACCACCCGTGCCGGGCAGATCTTCGCGCTCGGCGCTGTGCTTTCTCAGCGCCCATTGCACCCAGAATTGCGGGCCGAAGATGAGAAGGAGCAGGGCGAGGACGCCAAGGCCGACAAGGATGGGCATGGGACGAAACTGGCGTGCCGCGCTGTCATGATCAAGGGTACAAGGCGCGCGCAAACGCCGCGCTGTCAGGAAACACCTCGTAAGCCGCGACCCGTTCATCCCTGAAGGTGAACAGGTTCGCCGCGCGCAGATGCAACTCCTGCCCTGTGGCGCGCACCCGCCAGTGGCCCTTAAGCACAAGCAGCGCCTTGTCGTCGGCGATCAACCGCTCTACCGGCTCAACGGCAAGCAGCTCGAGGGCCGCGCTGACCTTGCCGAAGAAGGCCAGCGCCGCCTCGATGCCATGGTGCTCGCCGGCCCAGGGGATCAGGTCGACAGGGCCGTTCCAGCGCACGGTGACATCGGGTGCCGCGACCTCGCGGAACGCCGCCAGGTCGCCTGCCCTCAGCGCGGCGTACCAGCGGGCAAGGATGGCATCGGCTTGGCTCACGCTGGTTTCATGTTGTCATCCCGCCCCGCCTTCGCGGGGCCGGCTCTTTTGGCGGTGATCTCGGACCTCAGGCTGCTCAGAATCGCGATGGCCTGCCCAGGGGCGGCCATGACACTGGATGTTGTGCGCCTGCTCACGCCAGCCAGCGTTTGCGGCGTTTGTAGCTCTTCACGTCGCGGAAGGACTTTTTCGCACCTTCCGACACGCCGAGGTAGAACTCCTTGACGTCCTCGTTCTCACGCAGGGACTTGGCCTCGCCATCCATGACGATGCGGCCGGTTTCCATGATGTAGCCGTAGGTGGCGTATTTCAGCGCCATGTTGGTGTTCTGCTCGGCCACTAGGAAGGACACGCCCTCGTCGCGGTTGAGCCGCATCACGATCTCGAAAATCTCCTCCACGATCTGGGGCGCGAGGCCCATCGAAGGCTCGTCGAGCAGGATCATCTTGGGCTTCGACATCATGGCGCGGCCAACGGCGCACATCTGCTGCTCGCCGCCCGAGGTGTAGCCCGCAACCGAGGTGCGGCGCTGCCTCAGGCGCGGGAAGATGTCGTAGATTTTCTCAAGGTCGCGCTTGATCGCGGCATTGCCGTCGCGGCGCGTGAAGGCCCCGGTCATCAGGTTTTCTTCGATGGTCAGGTGGGCGAAGCAATGCCGGCCCTCCATCACCTGGATGCAGCCGCGTCTGACGAGATCATTCGGGCTCAGCGTATCAACGCGCGTGCCCTCGAACTCGATCGAGCCCTTGGTCACCTCACCGCGCTCAGCCTTTAGCAGATTGGAAATCGCTTTCAGCGTGGTCGTCTTGCCCGCGCCGTTCGCACCGAGGATGGCGACGATGCCGCCACGCGGAACCGTCAGCGACACGCCCTTCAGCACCAGGATAACATGGTCATAGATGACCTCGATGTTGTTGACCGACAGGACAGCGTCGATGGCGGGCTGGGTGACGGCAGCGGCTGTGGCGGACATGGGGGCTCCGGCAGTGGGCAGTCGGATGCAGGCAGTCGGACATCGCTGGCAGCGGGCTCGTCTTCACGACAGCCCACTGCCCATTGCCGACTGCCCTCTGTTTCAACTCACGAGTTGTTCTGGCAGGCTTCTGTGCGCGTCGGCCAGCCGGCGTTCGACGTTGCGAAAGCCTTGGCGGCTTCCTCGAGCAGCGGACGCACCTGATCCTTCTGCGGCTGGATGTCAGCCGACAGACGCTTCCAGGCCTTGCCATCCCACTCCATCACGTAGACAGCCGACTGGCTGTTGTGATCCGAGCAGGTGACGCGGACCGGCGAGGCGAAGTTCGGGGCGCCGGCGGCGGCCCACTTGGCCTCGGTCATGTTCAGGGCCTCGAGGCCGCGGCGCATGTCCTCGCCGTTGATCACCTTCTTGCCGGTGATTGCCTGCGCGTTCTTGATCGCTTCAGCAATCAGGATCGCCTGATAGACGCCACGATTGTAGAGGTTCTCACCAACCTTGTCCTTGGGAGCCAGCGACTGGCCCTTGTCCACGACATGCTTGATGATGTCCTGGATGACGGGGAAGGACGCGCCGGTCTGGTGCCAGTTGAGCGCGCGGTAGCCCTTGCCGGCATCGCCTGCTGGACGTGCGTCGTCGTCGCCGCCTGCCCACCAGACGCCGACCAGACGGTTGACCGGAAAGCCGCCACGGGCTGCTTCACGAACCGCTGTCGGGTTCATCGCGCCCCAGCCCTGGTTGTAGACCCAGTCGGTGCGATCGCGGCGGATGGTCAGCCAGACCGAGGACTGGTTCTGCATTTCGGCGGGAGCCACCGGATAGAGCTTCAGATTGAAGCCATGCTGCTTGGCGAGCGCCTCCAGGATCGGGATAGGCTCCTTGCCGAAGGGCGCGTCGAGGTGGAGCAGGCCGATGGTCTTGCCCTTGAGCTTGTCGAAGCCGCCTTCCTGCTGCGCGACGTGCTGGATGAAGGCGTTGGCGCCGTCCCAGTAGGTGATCGGCATGTTGAAGACCCACGGGAAGACATCGCCGACGGCCGAGGCCGACAGGCCATAGCCCATCGAGAAGATCGGGATCTTGTCGATGTGCGCGCGCGGGATCGCGGCGAGCGTCGCGCCTGTGGACCATGGCACATAAAGAACAGTGCCCTTTGCCTTGCCCTGCTCATAGCATTCCACCGAGCGGCGGGTGTCGTAGGCGGTTTCGCACTCCTCGAAGTTGATCTTCACGCCGCCGATGCCGCCGTCGCGGTTGTTGAGCATGGTGAAGTAATCGCGTGTACCGTCGCCCACCGGGATGCCGGACCCCGAGAAGGCCCCCGTGCGGTAGGTGTTGTGCACGAAATTGATCGCGTCCTGCGCCTGCGCGGCGAAGCCCGCCGTCAGGACGCTTGCGGCGACCGTCGCACTGAGTGCCAGTTTCTTGAACATCATGGGTGTCGTTCCTCCGTTCACCGTGTTCGCGTTGCATCCGGAGTTGATCTCCGGGATGGTGGTCGCTGTGGGCTGGTCCCTAGTAGGGGAAGGGCCAGACCCTCAGTTTTTGCTTCATGATCTGCCAGAGCCGGGCGAGGCCGTGAGGCTCCACGATCAGAAGGTAGATGGTCAAGGCGCCAATGATCATCAGCACGATCTTTTCGGCGGTGGCGCCGGTGATGGCGATGCCGATGGCGGGTGCGCCGAATTTGAGGATCGTCGGCAAGGCGACGATAAAGGCCGTGCCGAAAAACGAGCCGATCATCGAGCCCGTGCCGCCGATGATCACGGCGAACAAAATGAGGAATGAGAGACGGATGGCGAACTCCGTGCCGGCTTCTGCTCCGCCGAGATACAGGAAGACGAACAGTGCGCCCGAGACGCCGCAGAAGAAGGACGAGACGGCGAAGGCCATCAGCTTGGCGTTGAGCAGCTTAATGCCCATCAGTTCCGCCGCTATGTCCATGTCGCGCACCGCCATCCAAGAGCGGCCGATGCGGCCGTGCACGAGGTTCGACGCAAGCCAGGTCATGCCGATGACGAAGCCGAGGCAGATGAGATACTTGACCTCAAGCTCGGCGGTTGGCCCCGTGATCGGCATGCCGAACAGGGTGCGCAGGGGCACCTCGATCGCGCCGGACGGGTTATAGTTGAACAGCCATGGAATGCGCACGAAAGCCCATTGCAGGAAGAACTGCGCGGCCAGCGTCGCCACCGCGAGATAGAGTCCCTTGATGCGCAGGGAGGGCAGGCCGAAGAATACGCCGACCGCCGCCGCGAAGAAGCCCGAAGCAAAGATCCAGATGATGATGTTCACCTCGGGAAACAGCGTCGTAAGCTTGTAGCAGGCATAGGCGCCCACCCCCATGAAGCCGGCGGAACCGAGCGAAATCAGGCCGGTGTAGCCCGTCAGGATGTTGAGGCCGATGACCGCGACGGAGAGCGCGAGGAAAGGCAGGAGGATGGTCTTCAGCACGAAGTCGCTGACCATGAAGGGCAGGATCAGCGCGATGGCGATGATGATGGCAATGCCGATGCGGTCCTGCCGGATCGGAAAGATCGCCATGTCATCGGCGTAGTTGGTCTTGAACTGGCCGGTTTCGCGATAGAACACGTGTGATTTCTCCGGTCAGATACGTTCGATGATCTTCTCGCCGAACAGGCCCTGGGGCCGGAACAGCAGGAAGCCAAGCGCGATGACATAGGCCAGCCAGGTCTCGATGCCGCCGCCGAACAGCGGGCCCCAATAGCCTTCGCCCATCTTCTCGCCGATACCGATGATGAGCCCGCCGACGATGGCTCCCGGAACCGAGGTGAAGCCGCCAAGGATCAGCACCGACAGCGCCTTCAGCGCGATGATCTCCAGCGCGAACGACACATCCGAGCGCGCGCCCCACATGATGCCTGTGACGAGCGCCACGACGCCGGCGGTGAACCAGACGATCACCCAGATCTGGTTGAGCGAGATGCCGACCGACAGCGCCGCCTTGTGGCTGTCCGCCACGGCGCGCAGGGCGCGGCCGATGCGCGTGTACTGGAAGAAGAAGGCGAGGCCTGCGATCATCACCGAGGCAATCACGGCAGCTGCCACATCAAGATGCTGGATGTTGACGCGTCCGCCGAGGATGTTGAATTGCGTCGAGCCGACCGGCAGGCCAAGCTGGGACGTGATCATCACCTTGGGGTTGCCGCCGAAGACGTACTCGCCGAAGCCGATCAGGAAATAGGTGAGCCCGACTGTAGCCATCAGCATGATGATGTCGTTCTGGTTGACGAGTGGCCTCAGTACGATGCGCTCGACCAGCCAGGCCAGCACGAACATGGTCGCCACCGCCACAATCACCGCGAGAATGGCCACAACAGTGCCCGGCGGCAGGCCCATGCGCTGGGTCATGATCTCATAGGAGCCGACCAGCGTCAGTGCCGAGAACACCACCATGATGCCCTGCGCGAAGTTGAACACGCCCGACGCCTTGAAGATCAGTACGAATCCGAGCGCAATCAGCGCGTAGAGCACGCCGGCGACGAGGCCCTCCCACAAGGTCTGCACGAGAAGATCGGGCAGGTCCAGCAGCACGATGGCCAGCGCAATCGCGCCGAACACGCCGAGCACTTTCAGCGTCGCCATCACGGCGGGCGACAGCAGTGGCTTGGGCGCGGAAGAGGTGACGGCTGACATGCTGCGATCCCCCTTAGTGCGCGACGCCGAGATAGGCGTCGATGACCTTCTGGTCGGCCTTGACCACATCCGGCGTCCCGTCCGCGATCTTGCGGCCGTATTCGAGTACAACGACGCGGTCGGACAGGTCCATCACCACGCCCATGTCATGCTCGATCAGCGCGATGGTCGTGCCGAAGGTCTGGTTCACGGCGAGCGCGCGGCCAAGCTCGACGCGCTTCTGCAGGCCATAGGGCAGCTTGCCGACGGGGATCTTGCGGATGGCCTGTATTTCGAGGAAGTCGATGATGTCCTCGACCTTGCGGCGGTGCTCGATTTCCTCGCGCATGGCGGGGCCGTGCCGAAGCAGCTGCCAGAACAGGCCGGTGTGCATCTTCAGCGTGCGCCCGGTCATGATGTTGTCGAGCGTGGTCATGCCCTTGAACAGCGCCACGTTCTGGAAGGTGCGGGCGATGCCTGACGATGCCGCCTCGTGGGGGCGCACCTTCTGGCGGCGCACGCCCTTGTAGGTGATGTGGCCTTCCTGCGGAAAGTAGAAGCCGTTGATGCAGTTCAGCATCGAGGTCTTGCCGGCCCCGTTCGGACCGATGATGGCGCGGACTTCGCCCTTGCGGATATCGAAGGACACATCCGAGATCGCCTTGACTCCGCCGAAGCGCAGCGACACGTTTTCGACACTGAGCAGGACCTCGCCCTTGGCGATGCCGGTCGTGGCGGCGTTGGGGGAAACATGCAGCATCACGCGGCCTTTCCGGTGGTGGCCGGGTACTGTCTGGCATCGCTGACCTTGACGCGGGCCGAGATCACGCCCTTGCGGCCATCCTCGAAGGTCACTTCGGTAG
>JAPLOW010000236.1 GCA_026400555.1 Hyphomicrobiales bacterium | reverse complement strand
CGTGCCTTCCATGACAGCGACGCAGGAGTTGGTGGTGCCAAGGTCAATGCCAATAACTTTACCCATGGGATGATCCCTTTCGAAGCATGATCCCGGCCGGACCCGAAGCATCCGGCCTGATGGTGTTTCAGTGATGCGGCGAGGTTCATCCGGCGGGACAAGGCAGGTCGGGAACCATGCCAGATCGGAACGTCGAAGCGCCCAGCGCGCGCTGAGCGGGATATGGGGGCAAGCCTTTTGCAACGCAAGACAATCGGCAAACAAACCGCCATGAAAAATCGCGGCGGCATGATTCAAGCCAGCGCGCGCGGTCGAAGACGCCCTCTGGCGATGGGTAGAGGTCCTGACTGCATTCGCCGCGTCAATCTTTGAATTGACGAAGCAGGGCAAAACAGTCTTCTGGTTTTTTTTGAAATAGACCGATGCGATGAGACCAGAAAAATTTATGCGTTCGAGATTGATCCTTTGCCGCCCGTTTCGCCTGCGATTTGCGGGGTTGGTCTTGCGTGTGCTCGCCCTGTCCGTTCCGGTGATCGCTCCTTCCGGCCTCACGGCCCAGCCCATGCAGTTGCCCGGCGCTGCCGGGTCCGCGCCTGTTGGAACGCCGGTGGCGCCGCCCCCGCCGGCCGGCCAGCCCGGCGCCGGCCAGCTGCCAGGAACGCCGCGTCCGCCATCGGCGCCCGCGGTTCGCGCGGTGGCGGATGATGCGGTGGTCGGGCAGGCGCTGATGCATCAGGGAACGTCCGGCAGGCTTGTCATGGAGCGGCGGCCGGGAGGCTATGGCCTTAGATTCAGCGCCGAGGGCTTCCAGATCAACAACCTGCTCGAACCTTGCGGCGTCTCGTTCGGCGACCAGGCTGTGCCGCTGGAAAGTCTTGGCCGCCCCGCGGGCCTGCCGCGCTTCAGGCTGCAGTCCAGCGTCTGCCCGATTGTCTTCGACGTGCTGAACAACGCCCTTCTGGTGGTCGAGCCGCAGACGCCTTGCGTCATTGAGGCCGCCCAGTGCCGCCTGACGCCGCGCGGGCTGTGGGGCCCGGACGCGCGCGGTCTTGTCGCGCTCGCCCGGGACATCGAGAAGGAACGCGCCCGCGCCGAATCGCAGGTCCGCGAGGGTTTTCGACAGCTGGGCGTCCAGGGCGGCAATGACGAGCGCCGCGATGTCGCACGCGAACAGGCCAGCTTCTCATCGGAGCGCGAGCAAATCTGTCGCGAGTTCGCGCGCGAGGCGAGCCACAGCTTCTGCGCCGCAAAGGTCACCGAAGCCCGTGCAGCATCCGTGCGCGCCCGCCTGACCAAAGGAGCCGGCGAGCCCGACGCGCGCCGCTGAATGCCGCCTCAGGAGGCGGCGATCCCCGTTTCCCAGCCCAGGATGGCGCGCTTGCGCGTCAGGCCCCAGTGGTAACCTGTCAGCCCACCGGTCGAGCCAAGCACGCGGTGGCAGGGCACGACGAAGGACAGCGGGTTGCGGCCCACCGCCGCGCCCACAGGCCGCGCGGCCTTGGGCCTGCCGATCCGGGCCGCGATCGCGCCATAGGTGGTCGCCTTGCCGACCGGGATGTGCAGCAACTGCTCCCAGACACGCACCTCGAAATCCGAGCCGATCATCACCACGCGCAGGGGCTGGTCCTCCTGCCATCGGGCCGGATCAAAGATCCGCGCCGCCAGCGCCGCCGTGCCGGGCTGATCCTGCACATAGGTGGCATTGGGCCAACGGCGTACCATGTCGGCCAGCGCTCCGGCCCGTCCGCCGGCCGGCTTGCCATCGCCATCTGCCCGGCCCGGCCCTGCCTTGTCATCAACCCAGCCAAGACCGGCCAGCCCGCGCGCGGTGGCCACGATCAGCGCCTCGCCGAAGGGCGACGGGTGGTAGCCGTAGCGCAGTTCAAGTCCCCTGCCGCCAGTCTTCCATTCGCCCGGACTCATGGCCTCGTGGGTGACGAACAGGTCATGCAGCCGCGCCGGCCCCGACAGGCCCAGATCAAGCGACACATCCAGGAGGTTGGCGTCTTTGGTGAGCAGGCGTTTTGCCTGGTCGAGCGTCACCGCCTGCAGGAAGGCTTTCGGCGTCAGCCCGCACCAGCGCCGGAAGACCAGATGTGTCTCGTCGGTGGTCAACCCCACGCGGTCGGCGATGGCCTCGACGCCGGGCTGGTCGCGCCAGCCTTCGGTGATCATGGCGAGGATGCGCCGCACGATCTCGTAATCCCCCTGCGCTGTGGTAAGCGACGTGACGGGGAGTGGGGCGGATAGGTTCAAGGCTGATAAAGCAGTCATCGGCGTGATCCCTTGCTGGCAGGATCAGGTTTTATGGCATCGCGGGCGGCGGCGACACCCGATTTCCGGGATAACTGCCAAGGCTCGCATCATCCCCGATCCTCATGCTTCGACAGGCTCGGGATCAGGATCGTGGTGAACGACTGGGCTGCTTCGCTGCGCGATGACAGCTACGCGCCCTTTGCCTTCGCCAGCGCTCCGGCCATCGCATCATAAAGGCTCGCCCGTTCCCCGGGCGACAGCGCTTGCGCCACCGGCACCGATTGCCCGCGCGAGACGACGCAGAGGCGCATCAGGCCGAAATCCTCGTCATCCTGACGCTCAAGCCTGGTGAAGATTGTGTCGAAGCGCCACTCGGCACGCTCGCCCTTCGGCGTGACCTTGGCGAGCATGACCTTGACCGGCGAGACGGCCACTTCCTCGAAGCCCCGGGCATCGTGGAAATTGACCCGAAAGGCGACATAGAGGGCCAGTACGTCGAGGCCGAAAAAGCCCGCCACCGGCCATGCGCCGGCGATCATGAACGGAATCGAGGAGATGATGCTGGCGAGGCAGACCAGCGTCATCACCAGCCGGAAACCCTGTGTGCCGAGCGAACGGTGAGGGGTGATGCGGGCCGCGAAGATCGGCGTGTCGCTGTTGTGAATGGTCGCGGGATTCGGGTGGCGCTGGTCCATTCCACGATTATAACAGAGCGATGCCAGCCCGCCAGTCTCCCAAGCCCGCGACAAAATCCGCCGGCCCCGTGCGAAAGCCCAAGGGGCCGAAGCCGCGCAGCGCCGCCGAGATCCGCGCGTTGTTCGAGCGCTTCCGGGCGCACAATCCCGAGCCAAAGGGCGAGCTTGAATCGGTCAATCCCTACACGCTGCTGGTCGCGGTGGTGCTGTCGGCGCAGGCGACCGATGCGGGCGTGAACAAGGCGACCCGCCCCCTGTTCGCCGTCGCCGACACGCCGCAGAAGATGATCGCGCTCGGCGAAGACGCCGTTCGGGACTACGTCAAATCCATTGGCCTGTTCCGCACCAAGGCGAAGAACGTCATCCTCTTGTCACAGCAATTGATCGCCGAGCATGACGGCGAGGTGCCGGCCAGGCGCGACGCGCTCGAAAAGCTGCCTGGCGTGGGCCGAAAGACGGCGAACGTGGTCCTCAACATGGCCTTCGGGCAGATCACCCATGCCGTCGACACCCATGTCTTTCGTGTTGCCAATCGGCTGCGCATCGCGCCGGGCAAGAACCCGCCTGAGGTCGAACGCGGACTGGAAAAGGCAGTACCGGACGAGTTCGGCCACCATGCCCATCATTGGCTGATCCTGCACGGGCGCTACACCTGCAAGGCGGTCAAGCCGGTGTGCGGCAACTGCGTGGTCGCGGACCTGTGCGACAGCGCCGACAAGCGCGTCGCCTGACCCTCACAGATGGGTGACGTTCGGCGCGATCACGGCGCCGGTATTCAGCCCGAGTACCTGCTCCAGCGCCATGGCGGCCGCCAGCAGCTTGCCCTCCTCGCGCGGCCTTGTGACGATCTGCAGGCCGATGGGCCGGCCATCGCGCGTGAAGCCGGCGGGCAGTGACAGCGCAGGACAGCCTACCAGCGTGAAGGCATAGGCAATGGCCAGCCATTCGACATAATTGCCGAAGGTGACGCCGTTGCACGAGGCCACGAACCGGTTCTCGACGGGATAGGCCGCGACGATGGTCGCCGGGGTGCAGATCACATCGAAGGTCTCGAAGAAGCTGAGCATCCGCCGGTACATCGCGGCGCGGGCATGCTCGGCGCGCAGGATATCGACGCATGTCAGCTTCAGGCCCTGCTCGATATTCCAGATCACCTCAGGCTTCAGGAGGTCGCGCTTCGTGTCGAGCAGGTCCTTCTTGCCGATCGCAAAGCCCCGCGCGCGCATCACCTGGAAGGTGTCATGGGCTTCGGCGAAGTCAGGATGCGCCTCCTCGACGATGGCGCCGATCTCCCCAAAGCGTAATGCCGCGCGCCGCGTGATCTCCGCCACCTCCGGATCGACCGGGGTGATGCCAAGATCAGCCGACCAGGCCACGCGTTTCGGCTTCCATCCGGAGCGGGCCTGCGTCACGAACGGCACGGCGGGCTTGGGTAGCGACATCGGATCACGGATGTCCTCGCCGGTGAGCACGTCGAGAAACAGGGCCACGTCCTCCACGGTGCGGGCCATGGGCCCTTCGACGCCATAGCGGCCCGTGATGTCCTGCCCAGGATCGGTGGCGACGCGCCCGAGCGAGGGGCGCAGGCCGACGATGCCGTTCATGCTAGCCGGATTGCGCAGCGAGCCGCCGAGATCGGAGCCATGCGCGAGCCAGGCGGTCCCGGTCTTGAGCGCGACCGCGGCGCCGCCCGACGAGCCGGCCGCAGACAGCTTCGTGTTCCACGGGTTGCGCGTCGCACCGAACACCTCATTGAAGGTGTTGGCCCCGGCGCCGAATTCCGGCGTGTTCGACTTGGCGTAGATCACGCCGCATGACCTGCTTGATGCCCTTCAGGCCCGCATAGGGGAGGTGGACGGACCGGTGAACGCGCTGCCGACGCTGTGCTTCGACCGGGCGCGCAAGGCGGCCAACGAGTTGATGGCCCTGCCCTGGCAGGATCG
>JAPLOW010000045.1 GCA_026400555.1 Hyphomicrobiales bacterium | reverse complement strand
GGGTTTTCGATCCCGGGACACCTACAATGTAGGTGGGCGCCGTTTGTCCTGGTCCACGGACCAGGTCAGGAACAGCTCCCGGACGGATCAATAAGGGCCCGGGGATACATTTCCCTGACGAACCGGGCAGCCCCGCCTCTCCTATGTAGAAGCTCGCGGCCCGACTGTGAAGGGACAATGCCCGAGCAGCCTACAATCCATGCTCCAGCGCGGTCATCACGCCACGCAGTTCGGCCAACCCCTTCAGCCGTCCGATGCCGGTATAGCCCGGGGTCACCGTCTTGCCGAGATCGTCGAGCATGCGGTGGCCGTGGTCGGGGCGCATCACGATCTTGTCTGTCACCGGTCGCTGCCGGTTTTCCTTCAGAAGCGCCGCCAGCACCGCGACCATGTCGACATCGCCGTCGAGATGGTCGGCCTCATGGAAGGACAGCCCATCCGTGTCGCGCTTCGTCGCGCGCAGATGGGCAAAGCCGATGCGCGGGCCAAAATGCGCCGCCATGGCCGGCAGGTCATTGTCCTGTCTCACGCCGAGCGAGCCGGTGCAGAAGCACATGCCGTTGGCGGGGCTGGGCACGGCGTCGAACAGGGCCTGATAGTCAGCTGCGGTGGATGCCACGCGTGGCAGGCCGAACAGCGGGCGCGGCGGATCGTCCGGATGCAGGGTCAAACGAACGCCAAGGCTTTCGGCCACGGGCGTGACGATGCCGAGAAACTCGATCAGGTGCTGGCGGAGCTGGGCGGCCCCGATGCCGCGATACAGCGCCAGTCGCTCACGGAAGGCCGGAATCGTCAACGGTTCAGTTGTCGAGCCGGGCAGGGCGGAGGCGATCACCTTGATCAGGTAGGCGATGTCGTCCGGGCCCATGGCCTGATACAGCGCCCGCGCCCTGGCGCGGGTGCCGGCGTCGAAATCATGCTCCGCGCCGGGCCGTTCGAGGATATGGAGTTCGAAGGCGGCGAAGCGGTCATTGTCGAAGCGCAGCGCCGTGGCGCCCGTCGGCAGCGGCCAGTCGAGATCGGTTCGCGCCCAATCCACGACCGGCATGAAATTGTAGCAGATGATCCTGATGTCGTTGGCGGCGACGGCCTTCAGGCTTTCCACCCAGGCCTCGATCGAGCGCGTCGCGCGCGCGCCAAGCCGCTTGACATCATCCGGGATCGGAATGCTCTCGACCACGGTCCAGGCGAGCGGCGTGCGGCCCGCCGGCGCGGTTTCGATCACGGCCTTGCGCTCGGCCACCGCGCGGCTTGTCCAGGCTTCGCCGATCGGCACATCGTGCAGGGCGCTGACGATCTCGCGCGCCCCGGCTTGCCGGATATCGTCAAGCGACACCGGATCTTTGGCTCCGAACCAGCGCCAGCCCTGAATCAGCATGGGATTGTCCTCATATGAAATAGCCTGGGTAGTCCTGGCGAATCTTCACGACATCGGGGACCAGCGCGGACAGATGGCGCTTCATCGCGGCGAGTGCCACCGTCTCGTCGCGTGCCCTCAGGGCCTTTATGACCTCACGATGCTCGCCGATCGCCACCAGCATCCTGCCCGGAATCGGCAGGGTGAGCAGACGGCAGCGGTCGATCTGGGCCTTTGCCGCCTGCACGACGCGCCAGAGGCCGCGATGGCCCCCGACTTCGGCCAGGGTTTCGTGAAACGCCTCATCCGCGGCATGGAAGCCCTTGCGGTCGTCAATCGAGGCCATAGCCTGCTGGCGGGCGATCACCACGTCGAGACGATCAAGATGCTGGTCTGACGCCTTCGCCACGGCGAGCGACACGGCAGCCGCTTCGAGCGCCTGCCGCACGACGACGGCCTCGGGCAGCGCATCGACCGGGATGCGGCCAACGATTGTTCCGGACTGCGGGAAAATCTCCACCAGCCCTTCCTCGGAGAGACGGATCAGCGCTTCGCGGACGGGCGTGCGGCTGACGCCGAACTGTTCCGTCAGCAGTTTCTCGATCAGCGGCGCACCGGGGGGCAGCGACAGATCGAGAATGGACCGACGCAACTCGGCCATGATCGCCGTAGCTGCCGTGGCGCGCTGCTGCGCCAAGCCGGGATGGGCCGGCACACCGCGCGGCAGCGGGCGCCGCTCTCGACCCGGAGGCGCATCTTCGGATGGCGGCTGCTGGTGCGCGATGGCCATTATCCCCCGCTCTGCAGCTGTGATTCAAGGCTTGCCCATAGCATGCCGATTGACATACTAGTATACTAGAATACAGACAAGATCAAAAGATTGAGCTCTGGGCCCGGCACGGCAGGAACGCATCACAGGCAAGGACAAGGCGGACGATGGCCCTTCATCCGGACAGGCTCTTTCCGGCCGATGAAACGCAGCGCGGCATCGCACGGCGGCTCTATGCGGCGGTGCGCGACCTGCCGATCGTCAGTCCGCACGGGCATACCGATCCGGCCTGGTACGCCCTCAACGAGGCCTTCCCGGATCCCGCTACCCTGTTCGTCAAGCCTGACCATTACGTGTTCCGCATGCTCTCTTCGCAGGGTGTTGCGCTTGAGGATCTGGGGGTGCCTCGCGCTGATGGCGGGCCGGTCGAAACCGATCCACGCGCGATCTGGCGCCGTTTCGCTGCGCACTGGCATCTGTTTCGCGGCACGCCGACGAAGATGTGGTTCGAGCATGCGCTGGAAGACATCTTTGGCGTGACCGAGGTCCTTGCCCCCGGCAATGCCGACCGTCTCTATGACGTGATCGCCGGGGCTCTCGCGACGCCGGCCCTGCGCCCACGGGCGTTGTATGAGCGCTTCAGGATCAAGGCGATCTCGACGACCGACGGCGCGCTCGACGACCTCGCCCATCACGACACCATCCGCGCGTCCGGCTGGGCCGGGCGGGTGCTGCCCTGCTACCGGCCAGACGCGGTGGTCGATCCGGAGTTCGACGGCTTCCGCGCCAATGTGGCAGCGCTGGGCGCTCTGACCGGTGAGGACACCGCAAGCTGGTCTGGCTATCTGGCGGCCCATCGCAAGCGCCGCGCCTACTTCATTGCGCGCGGCGCGACCGCGTCCGATCATGGCCATGCCAGCGCGAGGACGATGAACCTGCCCTGGGCCGAGGCCGAGGCGTTGTTCGCTACAGTCACGACGGGCACGCCGGGCCCGGCCGAATGCGACGCCTTCCGCGGGCAGATGATCACGGAGTTCGCGCGCATGAGCCTCGATGACGGTCTTGTGCTGCAGCTTCACCCCGGCTCGTTCCGTAACCACAGCGACATGCTGTTCCGCCGCTTCGGGCGCGACAAGGGAGCGGACATTCCGACGCGGACCGATTACGTCCGGGCGTTGAAGCCGCTGCTCGACGCTGTCGGCCATGAGGCTGGGCTTACGATTATCCTGTTCACGCTCGACGAGACGACCTACAGCCGCGAACTTGCGCCGCTGGCGGGGGTCTATCCGGCGCTGAAGCTCGGCCCCGCCTGGTGGTTCTTCGATGCCCCGGAAGGCATGCGCCGCTTCCGCGAGCTGACGACGGAGACTGCTGGCTTCGCCAATACCGTCGGGTTCAACGACGACACGCGCGCCTATCTCTCGATTCCGGCACGGCACGATATGGCGCGCCGCTGCGACTGCGCCTTTCTCAGCCGTTTTGTGGCGGAGCACCGGCTTTCCGAGGATGACGCCCACGACATCGCCATCGATCTTGCCATCCGACTTGCAGAAAAGGCGTACAGGCTATGATGCCCATCGACATCCGGCAGGCCGCCCATCCGCGCGACGTCAGGCACTATGACACCGCCGCCCTGCGGCGCGATTTTCTGATCGAATCGCTGTTTTCCTCCGGCTCGATCCATCTGACCTATAGCCACTACGAACGCATGATCGTCGGCGGCGTCGTGCCGGTGATGGCGGACATCGCGCTGCCGGCCTACCGGCCCACGGGGACGCCGTTCTTCCTCGCCCGCCGCGAACTTGGCGTGTTCAACATCGGAGGCCCTGGACGCGTCACGGTCGACGGCACCGCCTACGACATGGGCCGGCTCGATGCGCTCTATGTCGGCGTCGGCAGCCACGATGTCCACTTCTCCAGCAAGGAGCCGTCGAAGCCCGCGCGCTTTTATCTCCTCAGCACGCCGGCCCATCGTCCCGCCAAGAACCAGAGGATCACGCATGCGGACGCCCGCAAGCTCCAGATGGGCGCGGCCGAGACAGCCAACACGCGCACCATCTGCCAGTATCTGATGCCGGATATGTGCGGCACGAACCAGCTCGTGATGGGGCTGACCATGCTGGCGCCCGGAGCCGTCTGGAACACCATGCCGGCCCATACCCATGACCGGCGCTCGGAAGCCTATCTTTACTTCGATCTGGCCCCCACCGCTCGGGTCTTGCACCTGATGGGCGAGCCGGCGGAGACACGCCATCTGGTGGTCGCCAACGAGCAAGCCGTCCTGTCGCCGAACTGGTCTATCCATAGCGGCTGCGGCACCTCGCACTATAGCTTCATCTGGGGCATGGGTGGAGATAATGTCGAGTACACCGACATGGACCCGGCGCCGATGGAGATGCTGCGATGACGCAGGCGGCATCGCCGTTCAGCCTCGCCGGAGCGAGAGCCCTCGTCACCGGCGCCAACACCGGCATCGGGCAGGGCATTGCGGTTGCGCTGGCTCGCGCGGGCGCGGAAGTGCTCGCGGTCGGCCGATCGCCGATGGACGAAACGGCAGCGTTGATCACGGCGGCGGGCGGCGCCTGCCATGCGATCCGCTGCGATCTTTTAGACAGCACAGCACGTGCGGCCCTGATCAGTGACGCCGTGGCGCGCTTTGGCCCACTGGACATCCTCGTCAACAATGCGGGCATCATCCGGCGGGCGGATGCGCTCGACTTCACCGAGCAGGACTGGGATGACGTGATGGACGTCAACCTGAAAGCGGCGTTCTTCCTGGCCCAGGCCTTCGCGCGTCAGGCGCTCAAGGCGAAGCGCCCTGGGAAGATCATCAACATCGCCTCGATGCTGTCCTTCCAGGGTGGCATCCGCGTTGCGTCCTACACGGCGAGCAAGGGTGGCGTCGCCGGCATTACGAGGCTGCTGGCCTGCGAATGGGCCGCGAAGGGCATCAACGTGAACGCCATCGCGCCGGGTTACATCGTCAGCAACAACACCGAGGCGCTGCGCGCCGATCCGGACCGTTCCGCTGCGATCCTGGCGCGCATCCCCGCCGCGGGCTGGGGCGCGCCGGAGGATATCGGCGGCGCGGCCGTGTTTCTCGCCAGCCCGGCGGCGCGCTATGTCCACGGCGCGATCCTTCCGGTCGATGGCGGCTGGCTGGCGAGGTGATGCGGATGGCACAGGCTGAAAACACCAGGGGCGCACCCTTTGTCGCTTCCGCCGACATTCCCTGGCAGGCGGTCGGCGATGGCGTGCGCCGGAAGATATTGTCCCATGCGGACGACATCATGATCGTGCATGTCGCCTTCGAGGCCGGCGCGATCGGAGCGGAACACGACCACCCCCATCTGCAGTGCACGCTGGTGGAAAGCGGCGTGTTCGACGTCACCATCGGGGGTGAAACGCGCCGGCTCGTCGCCGGCGACACCTTCTTCGTGCCGACCATGGTGCTCCACGGCGTCGTCGCCGTGGAAGCCGGCCGGCTCGTGGACAGCTTCACGCCGATGCGGGAAGACTTCATCTGATGCCAACGACACCCGGATCGGAGCCGGGGCAGAGCCCAACCCCGACATGGGGACCACAAGGAGAGGAAAGACCATGACGATACGACGCCTGTTTTCACTGATCGCGGCGGCTGCGGCCCTCGCCATCGGCACCGCCTCGGCCAGCGCCCAGACCCTGCGCTCGACTGACATTCATCCGACCGACTACCCGACCGTCGAGGCCGTGCGCCATATGGGCACGCTCATGGAACAGCGCACCAATGGCCGGCTGAAGATCCAGGTTTTCCATTCCGGCCAGCTCGGCAACGAGAAGGACACGATCGAGCAGACGCGCTTTGGCGTGATCGACATCAACCGCATCAACATGGCCCCGTTCAACAACCTGATCCCGGCCACCAATGTGCCCTCGCTGCCATTCATCTTCCGGTCGGTCGCGCACATGCGCACGGTCATGGATGGCCCGATCGGCGACAGCATCCTCAAGGAATTCGACAAGCACGATCTTGTCGGCCTTGCCTTCTACGATTCCGGTTCTCGCTCGTTCTACAACTCAAAGCGCCCGATCAACACGCCTGCCGACATGCGGGGGATGAAAATCCGCGTGCAGCAGTCGGACATGTTCGTCGCGCTCGTGTCCGCGCTCGGCGCCAACGCCACCCCGATGGCCTTTGGCGAAGTCTATTCGGCGCTGCAGACCGGCGTGATCGACGGCGCGGAGAACAACTGGCCGTCGTTCGAATCGACCAAGCATTTCGAGGTCTCGAAGTTCTATTCGATGACTGAGCACTCGCTGTCGCCCGAAGTGCTGGTCATGTCCAAGCGCAGCTTCGACAAGCTCTCGGCCGCCGACCAGGCGATCGTCCGCGCCGCGGCAAGGGAGTCCGTCGCCAAGATGCGCGAGCTCTGGGATGCGCGCGAGAAGGCCTCCGAGGCAAAGGTGCGTGCGGGCGGCGCTGTGATTAACACGGTCGAGAAGCAGCCCTTCATCGATGCGATGAAGCCGGTCTACGACCGCTTCGTTACCGACCCGGCGCTGAAGGATCTCGTGGCGCGTATCCAAGCCGTCAAGTGACCTGAGCAATCCCCGGGCAGCCCCTTACCAGGGGCTGCCATTCCCCCTGTCCTGCGATCCACGCCGAGGAGTGTTCCATGACCGGTTTCGTCCGGCTTCTGTCGTGGCTTGCCGCGCGGCTCAGTCTGGTCTCACTGCTAGCCGCCGGCCTTGGGCTGGTCGCCATGACGGTCATCGTCGCCTGGACCGTGTTCGGCCGCTATGTGCTCAACGCGACGCCAACCTGGGGCGAGCCGGTGTCCCTATTCCTGATGCTCTGGTTCATCTTGCTCGGCGGCTCGGTCGGCGTGCGCGAGCTTGACCATATGGGTTTTGATATCGGGCTGCATTATGCGCGGGGCGCGTGGAAATCGGCCCTGGTGATCACCAATGAGGTTCTGGTCACGATCTTCGGCATCGCCATGGTCTGGTATGGCACGGAACTGGCCGCCAAGGTCTGGAGCGACCGCCTGCCGATGATCGGCATTTCAAAAGGCTGGGACTATGTGCCGATCGTTGCCGGCGGCGTGCTGATCACCCTGTTTTCAATCGAGAAGCTTCTGCTGTTTCTCACCAGCCAGAAGCCCGTGCCGATGCCGCTGCGCGCGTCCGGCCACGCCGGAGAGGCCTGAGCCATGGAGATTACCATCCTCTTTGCCTCCTTCACCCTGCTGCTGCTCATGGGCGTGCCAGTGGCGTTCTGTCTCGGCCTCTCCTCGCTGGCGACCGTGCTTTACATGGGCATTCCACCCGTGGTCGTCTTCCAGCAACTGTCGACCGGGATGAACGCCTTCGCCATGCTGGCGATCCCATTCTTCATCTATTCGGGTGACCTGATGATCCGGGGCGGCATCGCAGACCGCCTGATCCAGTTCGCCTCGTCGCTGGTCGGACACCTGCGCGGCGGTCTGGGCCAGGTCAATGTCATCACCTGCACCCTGTTCGGTGGTATTTCCGGCTCGGCGGTCGCAGACGCCTCGGCGGTCGGCGGCATCATGATCCCGCAGATGGTCAAGCGCGGCTATGCTCCGGACTATGCCGTCAACGTCCCCGCCAATGCGGCGATCATCGCCCTGCTGAGCCCGCCCTCGCACAACATGATCATCTATTCGCTGGCGGCGGGCGGGACGATCTCGATCGCCGACCTGTTCACGGCCGGGGTTGTTCCGGGCCTGATGCTATGCCTTTCGCTTATGATCGCCGCATGGGCCGTGGCCGTGAAGCGCGGCTACCCTGCGGAGGTTTTCCCAGGCTTTCTCGCCGTGGCCCGCTTCTTCGTTGCGGCACTCCCGGGAATCCTGCTGATCGGAATCATTTTCGGTGGTGTCAGGTCGGGCGTTTTCACCGCCACGGAGAGTTCCTGCGTGGCCGTGGTCTACGCACTCCTCGTGACCGTCTTCGTCTACCGCGAGCTCAGCTTCGAGGGCTTCGTGCAGGCGACGCTGGGCGCCGTCAGGACCACGGCGATGGTGCTCCTCGTCATCGGCGCGGCCAGTTCCTTCGGCTGGCTGATGGCCTTCCTGCAGGTGCCGACGGCGACGATCAACATGATGAACTCGATCTCCGACAATCCCATCATGATCCTGCTGCTGATCAACGTGATCCTGCTGGTTCTGGGCACCTTCATGGACATGGCGCCGATGATCATCATCTGCACGCCCATCTTCCTGCCGGTGGTCAAGGCGATCGGGGTCGATCCCGTGCATTTCGGCGTCATCCTGATCCTGAATGCCGGCATCGGGCTGAACACGCCGCCGGTCGGCTCGGTGCAGTTCGTGGCCTGCGCCATCGGCAAGGTCTCGATCAGCGAAAGCATGCGCACCATCTGGCCCTTCTATGGGGCCAGCCTCGCTGTGCTGCTGCTGGTCACCTACGTGCCGGCCTTCTCGCTCTGGCTGCCTGGCGTGTTCAAATGAAGCGTCTGGGCCTTGCCAGCATCGGGGCATTGCCGGCCGGGGTTGCATGCCCGGACGGGCGGGTGCTGGCCGCCAAACCGGGCATCGTGCATCTGGGCATTGGCGCGTTTCACCGCGCGCATCAGGCGGCCGTGACGGAGGCCGCCATGTTGGCGGGCGACGGGGATTGGGGAATCATCGCGGCCAGCCTGCGCAGCCCGGACACGCGGGACGCGCTGATGCCGCAGGACGGGCTCTATACGCTGGCGGTGCGCGATGCCTCCGGCGAGCGGCTTCAGGTCATCGGGGTGATCCGGGACGTGCTGGTCGGCCCCGAGGACCCGGGGCGGCTGGTCGCCGCGATGGCCGATCCCGCTATCCGGATCGTGTCGCTGACCGTGACCGAGAAGGGCTACTGCCATGACCCGGCGACGGGAACGCTCGACGAGCGCCATCCCGACATCGTGCATGATCTCGCCCATCCGGATGCGCCGCGCTCCGCGCCCGGCTACATCATCGCCGCGCTGAGGCGCCGGCGCATGGCCGCAGTTGCGCCGTTCACGGTGCTGTGCTGCGACAACCTGCCCGCGAATGGGCGCACAGTGCACCGTGTGCTGACCCGCATGGCCGAACTCATCGATCCCGATTTTGGCCGCTTCGTCGCCAGCGAGGTGGGCTGCCCATCGACCATGGTCGACCGCATCGTGCCGGCGACAAGCGACGAGGACCGGGCGCGGGTCTCGGCGTTGCTCGGTCTTGCCGATGCTTGGCCGGTGATGACGGAGCCCTTCACGCAATGGGTGATCGAGGACCGGTTCCCGCTGGGGCGTCCGCGTTGGGAGGCTGGCGGCGTGCAGTTCGTCAGCGATGTGGCACCGTTCGAGCTGATGAAGCTCAGGATGCTCAACGGCGCGCATTCAAGCCTCGCTTATCTCGGGACGCTGGCCGGGCTCACCTATGTGGCCGATGCTGCCACCGACCCGGCCTTCGTCCGGTTTCTGTCAGGCCTGTGGGGTGAGATCGCCCCGACACTGCCGAGCGGGGCCGGCCTGGACCCGTCGGACTATGCCGCCAACCTGCTGGAGCGGTTTCGCAATCCGGCCTTGAAGCATCGGCTTATCCAGATCGCCATGGATGGCTCGCAGAAGGTGCCGCAGCGCCTGCTTGGCACCTTGCGGCAGCGCTGTGCAGCGGATCAGTCCTGGTCCCACCTGGCCTTCGCCGTGGCCGGCTTCCTGCGCTTCATGACCGGGTCCGGCGACAGAGGCGAGGCGCTCGACATCCGCGACCCGATGGCGGCGGTCTTTGCCGCTGCCGCCAAAGGCGACAACGAGACCGCGCGGGCGATGCTCGGCATTGCCGCAGTCTTTGGCAATCTTGCTGCCGACGAGGCCGTGTCCGGGCCGATCTGCGCGGCGTTCGAGCGGATCAACCGGCTCGGCGTGCGGGCGGCGATGGCCGAACTGGCCTGAACCGGCTCACCCCACCGGGCGTTCGTCCGCGATCACCTTGCCATCCTTCGGCAGCGCGCCGAGCGGGACGAGCTCGACATGGCCCTTGAGCTTTGTCACGCTCTGGAGAGAGGCCGTCAGCGCATCGATGAAGCCCGCCGGCTCGTCGTAGAGTTCGGCCTGCAGGGTCATCACGTCCAGTTCGTTGGCGCGGGTGATCACGAGGCGCAGCTTGGCGATCTGCTGATGGCGGCGGGCAATCTCGGCGACCTGCTCG
>JAPLOW010000136.1 GCA_026400555.1 Hyphomicrobiales bacterium | reverse complement strand
GAAGGCTGCGCGTGCGGGGCGTGGCCGAAGCAGCGGCGGTCATCATCTCGTCCTCCCGAATCGTTGGAAGACCCTTGAATCACACCAAACATCCCAGCGTCACAAAATCCCGCCGCCCGTTAACCTGAACTCGTTGCCCTGATAATGCACCAGCGGGGCTTGCATGCTGAACGATGCGTCTGTATGCACGCCTTCCGTTGATCCTGGATAGCTCAGCGGTAGAGCAACCGGCTGTTAACCGGTTGGTCGCAGGTTCGAATCCTGCTCCAGGAGCCATTTCGAGAACCGGGCATCGCATGATGTCCGGTTCTTTTGTTTCTGGCGTCCGCTCTGCGGCAGAATTTCGCAGCCCGGTCCTGCGTGATCCATGCGATGGTCCCTGAAGGCCGTTGCTGTCTGCAATGGCGCAGCCTGTTGCCTCCTTCGGTGTCGGGGCTACATCGCGCAGCTTCGGACGCCTCTCTTGTTTGATCCCGCCACGCACCCGAAATGACCGCCAGCCACGTTACACTCGTCTGGTTCCGCGACGATTTGCGGATCGCGGACAACCCTGCCCTGCACGATGCGGTCAGCCGCGGAGCACCCGTGCTCTGCATCTATGTCTTCGATGAGGAATCGCCCGGACTGCGACCGCTCGGCGGCGCAGCGCGCTGGTGGCTTGCGGGCTCGTTGCGCGCGCTGCGCGATTCGTTGCGCGGCAAAGGCGGGGATCTGGTTCTGCTGCGCGGCGACGCACGTGCTCTCGTGCCACGTGTCGCCCGGCAGGCGGGGGCAAGCCACGTGGTCTGGAGCCGCCGCTATGGCACGGCAGAGCAGGCTGCGGACGCAGCCATCAAGGCGGCATTGCGCGCCGGCGGGATCGAGGCGTCGAGCGTCAACAGCCATCTGCTCAACGAGCCCTGGACGGTGAGCAGCAAGGCCGGCGAGCCGCTGAAGGTTTTCACGCCCTATTGGCGTGCGGCGCTTGCCAAAGGCAGTCCCGACGTGCCGCTGCCGACGCCTTCGCAGATCAATGCAGCGGCCTGGCCCGCCGATCTCGATGATCTTCGGTGCGAGATCGGCACACTCGGGCTTGAACCACACGCCCCGGACTGGGCCGGCGGCATGCGCGCCGAATGGACCCGCGGCGAGGCTGGCGCGCGCGAGCGGCTTGAGCGCTTCGTGCGGCATAACATGGCGGG
Organism: Hyphomicrobiales bacterium; assembly: GCA_026400555.1. Classification (GTDB taxonomy): domain Bacteria; phylum Pseudomonadota; class Alphaproteobacteria; order Rhizobiales; family Beijerinckiaceae; genus Allobosea. Next base: position 10,764 of record JAPLOW010000136.1, on the reverse strand, counting down.
TTATGCGGAGGGCCGCAACAGGCCTGATCTGCCATCGACGTCAAAGCTGTCTCCGCATCTGCGCTTTGGAGAGATCAGCATCCGACAATGCTGGCACGCTGCGTTGCAGGCGCAGGCCAGCGGCGAAAGCGCCGCGAGCGCCGCGGATGTCGAGACGTTCCTGAAAGAGTTGGGCTGGCGGGAGTTCTCCTACTATCTGCTCCACTCCAACCCCGATCTCGCCCGCCGGAACTACACGCGGCGCTTCGACGCCTTTCCTTGGCGCGAGAACCCGGACGCGTTGAAGGCATGGCAACGGGGCCGCACGGGCTATCCGATCGTTGATGCCGGAATGCGCGAACTGTATGCGACAGGCTGGATGCATAACCGGGTCCGCATGATTGTCGCGTCCTTCCTGATCAAGCATCTGCTGGTGGACTGGCGGCGCGGCGAGGAATGGTTCTGGGCCACCCTGGTCGACGCCGATCCGGCAAGCAACGCCGCGAGCTGGCAATGGGTCGCCGGAACAGGCGCGGACTCCGCTCCGTTTTTCCGGATATTCAATCCGATCATCCAGGGAGAGAAATTCGATCCCGACGGAGGCTACGTGCGCAGATGGGTGCCGGAACTGGCGAGGGTCCCAAACAGCCTGTTGCACAAGCCGTGGACCGCGCCGACGCCACTGCTCGAGGCCGCAGGCGTGCGCCTCGGCCAATGCTATCCACGGCCAATCGTCGAACACGAGATGGCGCGTGACCGCGCGCTGGCGGCCTTCCGGGCGCTCGCCCCTGCTGCTTCTTGATCGTGACCTGCAACCGAAACACAATTGGCTGCGTATCCCATCCGACGAACCATGTTTCGAGACCCTCCCGGAAGGAATGTTCCCCTCATGAGAATTGCAGTTGTCGGCTCGGGCATCGCCGGAAATGCGGCGGCCTGGGCTCTGTCCACGGGGTCGGGCCATGAGGTGACCGTCTACGAGAAAGACAGCCGGACCGGCGGGCATTCGGCGACGGTCGACATCGACTATGATGGAACGCCGCTGGCGGTCGACACGGGCTTCATTGTCTACAACGAGTTGAACTACCCCAATCTGGTGCAGCTCTTCGAGCATCTCGGCGTCGCAACCGAGGCCTCTGACATGGGCTTCTCGGTCTCGTCGCGCAACGGCGCACTCGAATGGGCGGGCCGCACCACGGGTATCCTCGACGGGCTTTTCGCGCGCCGCCGCAACATCATGTCGCTGGCGCATCTGAACATGATCCGCGAGATGTTCCGCTTCAACCGCTCGGCCATGGAGGACCGTGCGGCAGGCCGCCTGACCAGCGAAAGCATCGGCAGCTATCTCGAACGCGGCCGCTATTCGCAACGCTTTCGCGAGGAGTATCTCGTGCCGATGGGCGCGGCGATCTGGTCGATGCCGCCAAGATCGCTTGTCGAGTTCCCGGCTGACAGCTTCATCGCCTTCTTCGACAACCATCGGCTGCTGCACTGGAACAGGCCAGTGTGGCGAACGGTGACAGGCGGCAGCCGGGGCTATGTCGAGAAGATCACCCGCCCGTTCGCCGACCGCATCCGCCTCGGCGTGGGCGTCACGTCCATCCAGCGGCATGACCTCGGCGCAACCGTCACCGACACCACGGGCCGCGCCGAGCGCTATGATCAGGTGATCGTCGCCGCGCACCCCGATCAGGCGCTGGACCTTCTGACAGACGCCACCGACGCCGAGCGCGCCGTACTCGGCGCCATTCCCTACCGCTCCAATGATGTCTGGCTGCACCGCGACCCGGCGCTCATGCCACGCAGGAAAGCAGCCTGGGCGGCGTGGAATGTTCTGCAGGGTCGTGACGGCGCAGAGATCACCCTCACCTACTGGATGAACGCGCTGCAGAATATCGACCGCCGGAAGCCCGTGTTCGTGACCCTGAATCCCGAGAGGCCGCCGCGGCCCGAGCTGACCTTCGGCCGCTACAGCTATGCCCATCCGCAATACCGCACGGGCGTGACGGCCGCGCAGGCGGCGCTGCCGGGCATCCAGGGCCGCCATCACACCTGGTTCTGCGGCGCCTGGGCCGGCTACGGCTTTCATGAGGATGGGCTCATCGCCGGCCTGTCCGTCGCCGAGACGCTGGGCGCCGTTGTGCCCTGGCGGGTCGCGGCCCGCAATCTGGCCTCGGCAGCGGAGTGAGCCCGTTGACAGCCAATGGCGTCCGAAGCGGCGAAGCCGCGGAGCGGCCCGGCCAAGGGGGCGGCCAACCGCTGTTCGCGCCGCCAAAAGGCGCAGTCTGGCTCTATCCGGGCGATGTCATGCATGCGCGCATGAAGCCAAGGACGCACCGCTTCGCCTACAAGGTGTTCTGTCTGCTGATCGACATTGACCGGCTGGCAGAAGCCTCTCGAAACGCGCGGCTTTTCTCGGTTGGCCGATTCAATCTGCTGAGCTTTCGCGAGAGCGATCATGGTGCGGAATTGCAGGACGCGCCGGCGGGACAGTTGCGCCGCCACGTCGACCGGCTTCTGGCCCCGACATCCGTCGATGCCCGCGGCGGACGCGTGCTGCTGCTCTGCTATCCGCGCCTGCTGGGCTTCGTCTTCAACCCGATCTCGGTCTACTATGTCTACGACGTCCATGAGGATCTCGTGGCCTTGATCTACGAGGTCCGTAACACCTTCGGCGAGATGCACACCTATGTTTGCCCCGTCGAGCCCGGACAAACTTCAGAAGCCGGCATCCGCCAGGAACGCGACAAGCTGTTCTACGTGTCGCCTTTCATGGCTCAAACAATGCGGTATCACTTTCGTATGCTGCCGCCGGGGGACCGGGTGAATGTGCGGATTTTGGAAACTGACGAGGGCGGCCCGATCCTGGCGGCCACGTTCACCGGCGCAAGGCGAGACTTGACCTCTGCGGCAATTGTGAAAGCATGCGTGGCGATGCCGTTCATGACCGTCAAGGTCGTGGCCGGAATTCACTGGGAGGCGATGAAGCTCTGGTTCAAGGGCATCGAATTCTACAATCGCCCGAAACGCCCCGAACCAGTTTCGTACCGCGACCCGCAACATCGTTGACCACCAGTAGCTGGCGAACACCGCCTTCAATCTGCGTACCCCCGTTCAGAGGACTTGATGACACAAACAGTGACCGGCAGCCCCGTTGAGACTGTGCCAGCGCAATTGGTCTCCCCGGAGAACCTTGCCAGCTTGACGGCGACGATGCCCTCCGTCCTGCGCAGCGCCCTCGCCTACGGCACAAGGATCGAACGCGGCAGCCTCACCGTGTGCCTGCCAAGTGGCGAAGCCTATCTGTTCCGCGGCGCAAGGAGCGGACCCGATGCGGTGTTTCAGGTCAAGGACTTCGCGTTTGCGAGGCGGTTGGCGCTCGGCGGCGACATCGGCTTTGCCGAGGCTTACCTCAACGGCGAGTGGGACACACCGAACCTCGCCCGGTTTCTCGAGCTGTTCGCGACCAACTACAGCGCGATCGAGACCATGCTTGCGGGCAAGCCGCTGTCGCGTCTGTGGCAGATCCTGCGGCACTTCCTCAACCGCAACACGCGCGCCGGTTCGCGGCGGAACATCCACGCGCACTATGACCTGGGCAACCGCTTCTATTCGTCCTGGCTCGACGAGAGCATGACCTACTCGTCCGGCATCTATGCGCCGGGCGACAACGATCTGATGTCGGCGCAGACCCGCAAGTATCGCGAACTGGCCGAGAAGACGGGCATCCGTGTCGGCGACCGCGTGCTTGAGATCGGCTGCGGCTGGGGCGGCTTTGCCGAGTTCGCCGCCGCCGAGATGGGGGCGAAGGTCACCGGGCTGACCATCTCGAAAGAGCAGTATGACTTCGCTGTGGCCCGGATCGCCAAGGCGGGGTTGAATGACCGCGTCGAGATCAAACTGCTCGATTACCGCGATGAGAAGGGCATCTATGACCGCATCGCCTCGATCGAGATGTTCGAGGCGGTGGGCGAACAGTATTGGCCAACCTACTTCCGGCAGGTGCGTGATCGCCTCCGCGACGGCGGCACCGCCGGCCTTCAGGTGATCACCATCCGCGATGAGAGCTTCCGCTTCTACAAGCGCGAGATGGACTTCATCCGTGCCTACATCTTCCCGGGCGGCATGTTGCCGACTCCAACGCATATGCGCGATCTAGGCCAGAAATTCGGCGTGCCCATGGTCAACGAACGTGAATTCGGGCTCGACTATGCCCAGACGCTGGCGGACTGGCGCGGCCGCTTCCGACTCGCCTGGCCGCAGCTGATGCCGCTGGGCTTCGATGAGCGTTTCCGCAGGATGTGGGAATACTACCTCGCCTATTGCGAGGCAGGCTTCCGCTCAGGCAACATCGACGTCCGACAGATGGTCTTCGCCAAGAGCGGCTGACAACAGTGGCTGGGCCCCAGCCAGCTCGGTGCATTCGTCAGATCAGACGGCCCAGCGGCGCGAGGGCCTTAGCGATGGCTATGTCCACCTTCCCATGCATACCCGCGAGCACGTCGAAGGCCGCCTCGCCGGACAAGGCAGCCTTGTAGGGTCGTTGCTCGATCAACGCCGCCACGATGTCGGCGATTGTCGTCAGGCGCACCAGATCGTCGATGCGCTCGCCCAGCAGGCCGTCCGGATAGCCCGATCCGTCGAGAAACTCGTGATGGCTGCGCACGACCCGCAGAAGCTCCGGCTCAATCCCTGACTCCAGTCGCAGCGCCTCCTCACCGTAGACCGGATGCTTCCGCATCATGGCGCTTTCGACCTCGGTCAGTGCCCCAGGCTTGTCAAGGATCTCCAACGGCACGCGCGCCTTGCCGAGGTCGTGCAGCAGGGCCCCTTTCGCGACCAGCAGCAGATCGCTCTCGCGGAACTGAAGCTTCAGCCCAAACCCAACGGCCAATCCGGCTACGAGAAGGCAATGCTGATAGGTTCGGTCGTGGTGTTGCCGAACGCCCCGCACCCAGCTGTTGAGGCCGCCTTCAGCCAGCGAGCCGATCAGGAGATCGCCTGCCTTGATCAGATCCGGCTGCTTCAGCGGCGACTGCCCTTTCGCGAATGAGAAAAGCGCGCCAAGGGCCCGTTCGCCCGCCGACATGGCAAGCGCGTGTTCATCGACAACCCATGCGGGGCGTGCTTCCCCCGATGTGGAAGGGTCCTCCGCGCGCGGCTGGCCGGACAGAAATTGCACGAGGTCGAGCAAGGACGTTGTCAGGAACGGCCGGAACACGAAGCTGCCGAACCGAAGCAGGTTGTTCGCCGCCAGTGGCGCCCTGCTCTTGGTGTCTCCAACGAAGATGAAGGGTCTGACCGGGTTGATCTGGTTCTGCACCAGGTCGGCAATGTCCTCAGGCGTGAAGGAGGCGACTTTGTCGGCGTCGATGATCGCGACGGTGGCCTTGCCGATCGTGACAGCTTCGCGCGGCCTGATTCGAATATGCCTGACGCTGACAACCCCCGTGAAAGCGCGGCACAAGTCTTCGGGGAGATGTTCGGTCTCACCGAGCACGGCGACATGAACGCCCGACAGCATTCCTTATTCCTCCGCTTGCGGCCCGGCATTCTTGCAAGGGCACGCGCGCTTTTCTGGACCAGCACAAGCCGCTTGAAAAAAGCACCCGCTTATGCCTCAAAATCGCCCTGAACAAGACCGCAATCAAGTTGGTATCGCGATATCTCAAAGATTCGTTTAAGTTTATTATTTATTTTGCAAATCACAGACTGCGATCCATCAAAATTGAGAAACAAGATTGAATATTACATAGAACAGCACAAAGACATAAATTATTTGCATTTGAATTTCCGATCTCTGGGGCACTTGCTACGAAAAGACACGGTTCCGGATCGGAAGGAAACCACGCGGCGCGAACATGCGTAACAGAGAAGACGGTCGATTGCCCTGATCACCGCTGTCAAAGTCATGATCATGCCGTCAAGTCCGGAACCCACCTCACGCCAGTTGCTCGCCTACGCCCTGCCGGCCCTGCCGGTCGCGGCGCTGAGCCTGCCCTTCTATGTGATGGTGCCGGAGTTCTACACCAAGGAGGTCGGCATCCCGATCGCGACGGTGGGCCTTGTCCTGCTTCTGGTGCGCATCATCGATGCTGTCACAGATCCGGTCGCCGGTGCGCTTGCCGACTGGACGCGGCCTGCCTTTGGCCGGCGGCGCAGCTGGGTGCTTGGCGCGGCGCCGCTGGTCGCCCTCTGTACATGGTTTGTGATGCGCCCGGCGGATGGCGCGGGCGCGCTTTACCTGTTCGCATGGGCCACCGCGCTGTCGCTGGCGTGGACGGCAATCTCGGTGCCCTACCAGGCCTGGGGAACAGAGCTCTCGCGCAGCTACGAAGGGCGCACGCGCGTCGCAGCCTACCGCGAAAGCTTCACCGTGGTCGGCACGCTGCTGGCGCTTCTCGTGCCGGCCGTCATCCAGATTCAGGGAGGCGGCAGCCGGGAGGGGCTGGTAGGCCTTGCCCTGATGATCGTGGTTCTGCTGCCTGCCGGCGCGGTGCTGGCCGTCTGGATGGCACCGGAACCCAAGGAACGGGTCCGCGTCAGCATGGACTTGAAGGTGGGCATGGCTCATCTTGCCGCAAACCGCCCGTTCAGGCGTCTTCTCGCTGCCTTCTTCGTGAATGCATTGGCGAATGGCCTGCCTGCCACGCTGTTCCTGTTCTTCGTGGCCGACAGGCTCGGCGCGAAGGAGGCGGCCGGACCGCTGCTGGTGCTGTACTTCATCTGCGGGGTCGCTGGGGTCCCCTTCTGGCTCTGGCTGGCGCGGCGCACCACCAAGCACCGGGCCTGGGCGCTCGGCATGCTGCTGGCCTGCCTTGGCTTCGCGGCAGCACCATTTCTGGGCCCCAGCCAAATTGCCCTGTTCGCTGCCGTTTGCGTCGTTACCGGGCTGGCGCTGGGCGCCGACGTTGTTCTGCCGGCGGCGGTCCAGGGCGATGTGATCGATGTCGACACGGCGGCCTCGGGTCAGGAGCGCGCCGGGCTGTATCTCGGGCTTTGGGCGCTCGCCACCAAGCTTGCCTATGCGGGCGCTGTCGGCCTCGCCTTTCCGCTGCTGGCAATGGCCGGCTACGATCCGGGTGCCGGTGTCCGGACAGAAGCGGGACTGCTCACGCTCGGGCTGCTCTATGCCGCCCTTCCTGTACTGCTCAAGTTGATCGCCACAGCGATGATCTGGAACTTCCCGCTTGACCGCGCGGAGCTGGCCGAGATCGCACGTACGATCGGGGCGCGGGCCTGAGCCTCACCCCTTGCCGGCGACGATGACTGCGTCGGGACACGAGCCGTACTCGGCCCATGAACCGTCATAGAGGGCCTTGGCGGGCTTGCCGACGATCTCCATGGCCGTCGACAGGATGGCCGCCGTCACGCCGGAGCCGCAGCTGGTGATGACAGGCTTGTCGAGATCAACGCCAGCCGCCGCAAAGGCCGCAGCCAGCGCGGCGTCATCCTTGAGCCGACCATTCTCAATGATCGCGCCATACGGGAGATTGATCGACCCGGGCATGTGGCCGGATGGCAGGTTCGGACGAGGCTCCGGGGCCTCACCGGAAAACCGGTTGGCAGGGCGCGCATCCAGCACCTGAGCCGTATGCCCCGAAAGAGCATCCTTCACGTCGGCCAGCGACGCCACGGCGGCTGGGTCGAGGACGGCGTTGAACGTCCGAGGCGGGCGCGTCTTTGGTGGGCCGGCTTCAACAGCGCGCGCCTCAGCCAGCCATTGCGGAAATCCGCCATCGAGGATGAACACGCGCTTGGCGCCGAAGCTGCGGAAGGTCCAGCGAACCCGCGGGGCCGCAAACAGCCCTGCCCCGTCATAGACGATGATGGTCATGTCATCCGAAATGCCCATCGCGCCGACGGTTGCGGCGAACTCCGCCGCCGTGGGTAGCATATGCGGCAAGGGCGAGGTCTTGTCCTTGACCGCATCGATGTCGAAGCCAACCGCGCCCGGAATGTGACTGACAAGAAACTCCTCGGCCCCGTTCCGGTTCATCGTCGACAGGTAGTACGAACCATCGACCACGACCACGTCGCTCCGGCCAAGATGGCGCTCAAGCCAGTCGGTCGAGACAAATACGTCATCACGCGCCATGATGGTGTCCTTTCACGCTAGGGCGATCCGCACACGGCGGTTCTGCTTGCCCTTTTTCTCGATGTCTGTGACCAGCACGGTGCCGATCTCGCTGGTGTTCCGGACATGTGTCCCGCCGCAGGGCTGCAGGTCGATGCCGTCGATCGCGACAAGGCGGACGCGTCCCGAGCCGCGTGGCGGCTTGACCGACATGGTTTTCACAAGGGCCGGATTGGCGTCGAGTTCCTCGTCGGTGATCCAGCGTTCTGTTACCGCCGCATTGCGCCCGATCAGTTCCGCCAGCTTCGCAGCGATCTCCGTCTTGTCGAGGCCCGCTTCCGGGATGTCGAAATCGAGCCGGCCATCGCCATCGCCGATTGCGCCACCTGTGACCGGATAGGCAAGGACGCAGCTGAGAAGGTGCAGCGCGGTATGGACGCGCATGCGCCTGAATCGCGGCTCCCAGTCGAGCTGTAGCGTCACCTGTTCGCCGACGGTCGGGAGGACCTGCCCTTCCAGCGGGACATGGATGACCTGGGACTTGTCAGCGGGATCATAGATCGTCGCGCCGATGGCGACCGCGGCGCCGTTCACGCGCACGAGGCTGCCCGTGTCGCCCGGCTGCCCGCCGCCCGTCGCATAGAAATTGCTGCAGTCGAGAATGAGCCCGCCACGTTCATTGATCGAGATCACAGTCGCGGACGCTTGCCTAAGATAGGCGTCGTCGCGAAACAGCAGTGTGGTGGCGGACATGGGGGAGAGCCAGTCAGTGGAAGATCAAGGGAGGCAGACGTTACGGTGCGGCCCCACGTCACGCAAGGCTTTGAGCGCGCCGGCAGGCAAGCGAGGTGCGCGTGGCAGAAAGGTCGGAGACCGTTTGGACTCGCACCTATGTAAAAATACCAATGTGAGCTTTTAAAATTTTAAGCCATTCTGATCACTCAGCAAAAAAGCCGAGTCGGTGTGGTGATCCACGATGGTTCAAAGCACGTAACACATCATATCCAAGACGCTAGAACCGACAGATGGACCCTCCAGCTGCTTTGTGATCTGTGAGTTGACACAGGAATTGCAGAATTGAAACACCACGCCCCCACATCGTCGCCCGCACGCCCGCTTGATGCGCTCCTGGCCCAATATGCATCCGGGGCCCTGCCACCGCCGCTGCATGTGCTCGTTGCGTCCCATCTCGACCTGAACAGGGAGAGTGAGGTGTTTGTCGGCAAGCTCGAAACGCTTGGCGGGCTCGAACTAGCACGGCAGGAACCTCGTCCGCTCGCGTCGCGGGACAGTATGCTTGCGGACATCATGAAGCTCGATCCGGTCGAGCCAGGCGCCGAAGTCACGCGATCGACCGACCCGGTGTTTACGCCCGCCTTGCTGGACTATGTCGGCTGCTCATCGGCTGACGTGCCGTGGCGGACGGTCCTGCCCGGCGTGAAAGAGCATGTCATCTCCGATCGCAACGGCGTCGAGGCCAAGCTCTTCTGGATCAAGGCCGGACGAAAGATCCCGTCACACACCCATGAAGGGCAGGAAGTGACGCTTGTTCTCAAGGGCGGCTTCGCCGACATCTCGGGCCGTTACCGGCGCGGCGAGATTGCGGTTGCGGACGAGGATATCGACCACAAGCCGGTCGCGGACATGGATGAGGACTGCATCTGCTTCGCCGTGACCGACGCGCCGCTGAAGCTGACGGGACCGGTCGCCCGCTTCTTGCAGGGCCTGCTCAGCAAGCATTGAACCACCCGGCTCGGTATCGGCTGTCGCGGGGGATGGATCCGTCTCTCGCGGCTTTTCTTTGGAGTGACCCATGCCCGTTGCGACCATGAGGCCGGCTGATGGCGTGGCCTGGCTCACCGGCGCCAGCTCCGGAATTGGCCGCGCCACCGCTCTTGAACTGGCACGGCGGGGCTGGACCATCTGTGCTACGGCGCGGCGGCTGTCCGAGCTGGAAGAACTCGCATCGCAGGCGCAAGGCCTGCCAGGCCGGATCATCGCCCATGTTGGCGACGTGACCGATACGGACGGCATGGCTCAGCTCGTCGACGCCATCGAGCGTGTCCATGGCCCGATCGCCCTCGCCTTCTTCAACGCCGGCGTGGCGCCCTATACGCGGGCCGGCGCGCTGGACGTCGAAGCGTTCCGCACCGCACTCAACGTCAATGTGCTTGGCGTCGCCAATGGCCTCGCGCCAGTGCTGGCGCGCATGGGCGAGCGCCGCAAGGGCCAGGTCGCCGTCAACGCCTCGATCGCTGGCTATCGCGGCCTGCCCAAGGCGGCAGCATACGGCGCCTCGAAGGCTGCGGCGATCCATCTGTGCGAAGCGCTGAAATTCGATTGCGACAATCTCGGACTGACCATGCAGGTCGTCAATCCGGGCTTTATCGACACGCCGCTGACGCGCAAGAACGACTTTCCGATGCCATTCCTGATGTCGATGGATCATGCCGCCCGTCGGGTGGTGGACGGCTTTGAACGCGGGAACTTCGAGATCATCTTCCCGAAGCGCCTTGCGCTGATCCTCAAGCTGATGCGCCTTCTGCCCTACGCCTGGTATTTCCCGCTGGTCGCACGGCAGACGGGCTGGAACAAGCAGGGCTAGCTGTTTAGTCCCGGTATTTGCTGGAGCGGATTGACGCTGAACCGCTGCGGCTCTGTTGTCCATCGTTTGCAGATGAACTCGTAGGGCGTGAGGCCCTTGAGCG